>JAUIID010000080.1 GCA_030431615.1 Alphaproteobacteria bacterium | reverse complement strand
GCTTCGAGGCGGACCAGAGCTTCACCCACGCGGCGCATATCGACGATCTGCTGCGGACCGGGCTGGCGGCCCATGCACCGGCCGCGGAAGAGGCCGGCGACCAGGAGACGGCTGCCTCCGGCACGGCACGCGGGGCGGACGACGAATGAGCCGGCGTCGCCAGAAGGGCAAGCGCATCGACGGCTGGCTGATCATCGACAAGCCGTCCGGCATGACCTCGACCCACGTGGTCAACCGGGTCAAGCGCATCACGGACGCCGCCAAGGCCGGCCATGGCGGCACGCTAGACCCGCTCGCCACGGGCGTTTTGCCGCTGGCCCTTGGCGAGGCGACCAAGACCGTCATGTATGTGATGGACGCACCGAAGCGCTACCGGTTCACGGTCCGCTTCGGTGCCGCCACCAATACCGACGACAGCGAGGGCGAGGTTATCCGGACGTCCGAGGAGCGGCCGAGCGATGCGGCCATCGTCGAGGCCCTGAAGGGCTTCGAGGGCCGGATCATGCAGCGGCCGCCGGATTTCGCGGCGGTCAAGGTGGCCGGCGAGCGCGCCTATGACCTGGCGCGCCGCGGCGAGGTCCTCGACCTGCCGCCGCGCGAGGTCAACTTCATCGAGCTCGCGATGATCGAGCGGCCCGACGCCGACCATGCCGTCTTCGAGGCCCGCTGCGGCAAGGGCGCCTATATCCGGGCCCTGGCGCGCGATCTGGGCGAGGCGCTGGGCTGCCTCGGCCATGTCACGGCGCTCCGGCGGCTCGAGGTTGGCGCCTTCACCGCAGAAGCTGCAATCGATCTCGACACGCTTGTTGAAATCGTCCAAGATGATAGCCTACCGCAAGCCTTGGTTTCGGTTTCGACGGCGCTGGCCGACATCCCGGCGCTCGCCGTGACCGAACCGCAGGCGGCGCGGCTCCGCTCCGGTCACCCCATCCAGATCGTGCCCCGCCTCGTCGTTGGCGAGGTGATGGAAGGTGGGACCATCCAGGCGGTCCGGGAGGGCGAGGTTGTCGCTCTCGGGCGGCTGGTGGATGGCGAGCTGAGCCCGCTGCGCGTTTTCAACAGCTGAGCAGGCCCGAGCGCCTCGCCTTCCAGAAGGACCAGACGATGTCGATCACGCAGGAGCGCAAGCTCGAGCTCATCAAGTCCTATGCCGTGAAAGACGGCGATACCGGCTCGCCGGAGGTGCAGTGCGCCATTCTGAGCGAGCGCATCGGCAATCTGACCGAGCACCTCAAGGCGCATCAGAAGGATTTCGCCTCCAGGCGCGGTCTCTTGATGATGGTCGGCCAGCGGCGTCGCCTGCTCGACTACCTCAACCGCAGCGACGCTGATCGCTACCGGCAGCTCATCGAGCGGCTCGGCCTGCGTCGTTGAACGCAGCGAAGGGCAGCCACGACGGCCGCCAATGAAGACGGGCCGGTCCGATCTGGTGTCGGGCCGGTCGCCTGCCGTTGCAGGCACATGAAAGGCTAAGTGAATGTTCAAGACGACCATCAAGGAAATGGACTGGCACGGGCGCCGCCTGCGTCTGGAAAGCGGCCGCATTGCCCGCCAGGCCGATGGTGCCGTGCTGGCGCAGCTGGGCGAGACCGTGGTCCTGGCGACCGCCGTCGGCGCCAAGTCGATCAAGCCCGGCCAGGATTTCTTCCCGCTGACCGTCAACTATCAGGAAAAGGCGTTCGCCGCCGGCAAGATTCCTGGCGGCTTCTTCAAGCGCGAGGGCCGGCCGACCGAAAAGGAAACGCTGACCTCGCGGCTGATCGACCGCCCGATCCGCCCGCTCTTCCCGGCCGGCTTCAAGAACGAGACGCAGATCGTCGTCACCGTGCTCGCGCATGACGGCGAGAACGACCCCGACATGCTCGGCATGGTCGCCGCCAGCGCCGCGCTGACGATCAGCGGCCTGCCCTTCCTCGGCCCGATCGGCGCCTGCCGCGTCGGCCACGTCAACGGCCAGTTCGTCGTCAACCCGACGCTCGAGGAGCTCAAGGAGAGCGATCTCGACCTCGTCGTGGCCGGCACGCGCGACGCCGTGATGATGGTGGAGTCCGAGGCAAAGGAGCTGCCCGAGGCGACGATGCTCGATGCCGTGATGCACGGGCACCGGGCGTTCCAGCCGGTCATCGACCTGATCATCGAGCTCGCCATGGCCTGCGCCAAGGAGCCCTGGTCGCTCGGCGAGGCGGGCGAGTCCGACCTCTTCGGGCGCCTGCAGAGCCAGTTCGAGGCGCCGCTGCGCGAGGCTTATGCCGAGCGCGTCAAGCAGACCCGCGTCGAGAAGGTCGGCCTCGTCAAGAAGGCGGCGGTCGAGGCCTTCACCGCCGACAGCGACGACCCGAACGCCAAGCAGGCGGTCTCCGAGACCTTCAAGAAGCTCGAGAGCCACATCGTCCGCAACGCGATCCTCGACACCGGCGAGCGGATCGACGGCCGCGACCTGCGCACCGTCCGGCCGATCGTGGCCGAGGTCGGCGTGCTGCCTCGGGTGCATGGTTCCGCCCTCTTCACGCGCGGCGAGACCCAGGCATTGGTGGTGGCCACGCTCGGTACCGGCCAGGACGAGCAGATGATCGACGCGCTCGAGGGCGACAGCCGGCAGCACTTCATGCTGCACTACAACTTCCCGCCCTATTCGGTGGGCGAGGCCGGCCGTATGGGGACCCCCGGCCGCCGCGAGATCGGCCACGGCAAGCTCGCCTGGCGCGCGACGCGCCCCCTCCTGCCGGCCAAGGACGCCTTCCCCTACACGATCCGCGTCGTCTCCGAGGTCACCGAGTCGAACGGCTCGAGCTCGATGGCGACGGTCTGCGGCACCTCGCTCGCCCTGATGGACGCCGGCGTGCCCCTGCCCCGGCCGATCGCCGGCATCGCCATGGGCCTGATCAAGGAAGGCGAGCGCTTCGCGGTGCTCTCCGACATCCTCGGCGACGAGGACCATCTGGGCGACATGGACTTCAAGGTGGCCGGCACCGAGCGCGGCGTCACCTCGCTGCAGATGGACATCAAGATCGCCGGGATCACCGAGGAGATCATGCAGATCGCCCTCGACCAGGCGCGTGATGGCCGCATTCACATCCTCGGCGAGATGGCCGGCTGCATGGGCATGCCGCGGCCCGAGCTGCGCGATTCGGTCCCCCGGATCACGACGCTCAACATCCCGACCGACAAGATCGGCGCGGTGATCGGCCCGGGCGGCAAGATGATCCGCGAGATCTGCGAGACCACCGGCGCCAAGATCGACATCAACGACGAGGGTCTCGTGAAGGTCGCCTCCAGCGACGCCATCGCGGCGCAGCAGGCGGTGGACTGGATTCGCGGCCTCACCGCGACCCCGGAGATCGGTCACGTCTACACCGGCAAGGTGATCAAGATCGTCGACTTCGGGGCCTTCATCTCGTTCCTCGGCAGCAAGGACGGCCTCTGCCATATCTCCGAGCTCGCCAATGAGCGCGTCGCCAGCGTCGGCGACGTGGTCAAGGAAGGCGATACGGTGAAGGTCCAGGTGCTGGCGGTCGACGATCGTGGCAAGATCAAGCTCAGCATGCGCTCGGTCAACCAGGAGACGGGCGAGGTGATCGAGGTGGAGCGCAAGCCGCGCCCGGAGCGGGATGGTGGCGAGCGTGGTGGCCGGGGCGAGCGCGACGGTCGCCGTCGCGAGCGCGCCGGCTGAGCGGCGCGACCCGCGGTTTGGCGCCGGCACAAGCAGCAGGGAGACCGGCATGAGCTTCGTCAGTCCGCTCGTGGTGGCTGGACATGAAGTCTGGCCACTGATTGAAGGCGGCAAGGGCGTGGCGGTCAGCAATGGCCGCAGCGCCGGCGCCTGGGCGGCAGCCGGCGGCGTCGGCACGTTCTCGGCAGTCAATGCCGACGTGATCGACGCCAATGGCGACTACGTGCCGCTGGTCTTCAAGGGCCGGGACCGGATCGAGCGGCACGAGGAGCTGATCGACTACTCGATCCGCGGCGCCGTCTGCCAGGCGCGCGTGGCGCACGAGACCCAGGGCGGCGAAGGCCGCCTGCACATGAACGTGCTCTGGGAGATGGGCGGCTGCGAGCGCGTGCTGCACGGCGTGCTGCAGCAGGCGAAGGGGCTCGTGCACGGCGTCACCTGCGGCGCCGGCATGCCCTATCGTCTGGGTGAGATCTGTGCCAGCTACGGCGTGCATTACTACCCGATCATCTCCTCGGCGCGGGCCTTCAACGCGCTCTGGAAGCGCGCCTACGGCAAGGTCGCCGACTGGCTGGGTGCCGTGGTCTACGAGGACCCGTGGCGCGCCGGCGGCCATAACGGGCTCTCCAACAGCGAGGACCCCACCCGGCCCGAGGACCCCTACCCGCGCGTGCTCGAGCTCAGGAAGCTGATGCGCGGCATGGGTCTCGGCGAGGTGCCGATCATCATGGCGGGCGGTGTCTGGCACCTGAAGGACTGGAAGAACTGGATCGGCAACAAGGAGCTCGGTCCGATCGCCTTCCAGTTCGGCACGCGTCCGTTGCTGACCAAGGAAAGCCCGATCCCCAACGGCTGGAAGAAGCGCCTGCTCGGGTTGCTGCCCGACGACGTTCTCCTGCACCGCTTCAGCCCGACCGGGTTCTATTCCTCGGCGGTGAAGAACCGCTTCCTCGAGGAACTGGTCGAGCGCTCCGATCGCCAGGTGAAGATCAGCGACGAGGCCGACCCCGCGAGCGACCTCACGGCGTTCTTCGCCTACGGCCGGGGCGGCCGCGGGGTCTATGTCACCGAGGCCGACCTCCAGCGCATCCAGGGCTGGCTGTCGCAGGGCTACAGCCAGCCGATGCGCACGCCCGACGGCACGCTGATCTTCGTGACGCCGGAGGGTGCCCGGCAGATCCGGCGCGACCAGGCCGACTGCATGGGCTGTCTCAGCCATTGCGCCTTCAGCAACTGGAAGGATCGCGACGACTTCTCCACCCACCGGCCGGTCGACCCGCGCTCCTTCTGCATCCAGAAGACGCTGCAGGACATCGCGCACGGCCGCGGCGAGCACGAGGACCAGCTCATGTTCGCCGGACACAACGTCTACAAGTTCCGCGAGGACCCCTTCTATGCCAACGGCTTCGTGCCGACCGTGCGGCAACTGGTGCAGCGCATCCTGACCGGCGACTGATGCCGGCCGCTTGACCGGCCGGGCAAAACGGACCAAATAAGTCCGGTATGGGAATCGAAGCGCCAGAGGACGTGGATTTCGAGCGATGAGACGTTACGCGGAAGCGATGCGGCGATTGAAGACCTCGGGCCTGCGCCCGACCCGGCAGCGCCTGTCCCTGCTCGATCTGCTGCTCGAGACGGCGCCCCGGCACGTGACTGCGGAAGAGCTCTTCCAGGAGGCCCGGCAGGCGGGCATCCCGGTGTCCCTCGCCACCGTCTACAACACGCTCAACCAGTTCACCCAGGCGGGCCTGATGGGCGAGGTCGTGGTCGGCTCTGGACAGTCCTACTTCGACACGGACCCCAGCTCGCACGTCCATTATTTCGACAAGTCCACGGGCGAGATCTACGACATTCCGCACGATGTGGTGACGATCACCGACCTGCCCGAGCCGCCGCCCGGCAAGGTGATCGACCGGGTCGACGTCGTGGTGCGGATCAAGAATATCGGCAAGGTCGACCGCCCCGACGACTGAGCCGCCAGGCCGGCCCTCCTCCGGCTGGCCCCGCTCCCGCCCTGTCCGCCGCTGTCATGTGACCGTCACGCTTGCATGGTCGAAAGCAGCCGGTGCATGATCCCCTGACAGGGAGAAGGAGCGAAACCATGCGAACCAAGAACTTGCTTGCCGTCCTGGCCACCATGGCGCTGGCCGGCACGAGCTCCGCGGCAATGGCCGCGACGCAGATCCAGTGGTGGCATGCCATGGGCGGCGCCAATGGCGAGCGGGTCGACAAGATCGCCGCCGATTTCAACGCCAGCCAGGACGAATACGAGGTCATCCCGACCTTCAAGGGCTCCTATGCCGAGACCATGACGGCCGCGATTGCCGCCTTTAGGGCGCAGGAGCAGCCGCACATCGTCCAGGTGTTCGAGGTCGGCACCGCGACCATGATGGGTGCGAAGGGTGCCATCTACCCGGTCTACCAGCTCATGGCCGATGCCGGCGAGCCGTTCGACCCGAGCGCCTTCCTGCCGGCCGTCGCCGGCTACTACACGACCACCGACGGCGAGATGCTGTCGATGCCGTTCAACAGCTCGACGCCGGTCTTCTGGTACAACAAGGACGCGTTCGAGAAGGCCGGGCTCGATCCGGAAGTGCCGCCCGCCACCTGGCCCGAGTTCGAGGAGGCGGCCAAGGCGCTGCAGGCCGCCGGCTATCCCTGCGGCTTCACCACCGCCTGGGAGAGCTGGATCCATGTCGAGAACTTCTCGGCGTGGCACAACCAGCCGATCGGCACGCTCTCGAACGGCTTCGGCGGGCTCGACACCGAACTGACGATCAACGAGACGGCCGTCGTCGACCACATCACCAAGATGGGCGAGTGGCAGAAGTCGAAGATCTTCGACTATGGCGGCCGCACCAACCAGGCGGCACCCAAGTTCTACAACCAGGAATGCGCCGTCTACACCGAGAGCTCGGCCGGCTATGCGGGCATCAAGGCCAACGTGAAGGATTTCGAGTTCGGCATCGGCATGCTGCCCTACTGGCCCGACATCGAGGGTGCGCCGCAGAATTCGATCATCGGCGGCGCCTCGCTCTGGGTGCTGCAGGGCCACGCGGCTGAAGAGTACGAGGGCGTGGCCAAGTTCTTCTCCTACCTCTCCTCGCCCGAGGTGCAGGCCTGGTACCATCAGGAGACGGGCTACCTGCCGATCACCACGGCGGCCTTCGAGCTGAGCCAGGAGCAGGGCTTCTACGAGCAGAACCCCGGCGCCGACGTCGCCATCCGGCAGATCACGCTGAACCCGCCGACCGAGAACTCGAAGGGCCTGCGCTTCGGCAATTTCGTGCAGATCCGCGACATCGTCGCCGAGGAGCTGGAGCGGGTCTGGGCCGGCGACGCGACGGCGCAGGAGGCGCTCGACGAGGTGGTCAGGCGCGGCAACGAGCTGCTGCGCCAGTTCCAGCAGCAGCAGGGCTGAGCGACCGGCTGGCCGGGGAGCGCACGAGCGCTCCCCGGCCGCGGTTGCCCCGCGCATGGAGAAGCGCGTCGTCTTTCGTCATCGCTGGCTGCCCTATGCCCTGCTGGCGCCGCAGCTCGCGATCACGCTTGTCTTCTTCATCTGGCCGGCGGCCCAGGCGCTCTGGCAGTCGATGCTGGTGCAGGACGCCTTCGGCCTCTCCGTGCGCTTCGTCTGGTTCGACAACTTCACCTATCTCTTCAGCAATCGCGAGTATCTGCACTCGATCCGGGTGACGGCGATCTTCAGCCTCGGCGTGGCGCTGCTCGGCCTCGTCGTGGCCCTCCTCCTCGCCGCCATGGCCGATCACGCGATCCGCGGTGCTGTCGTCTACAAGACGCTGCTGATCTGGCCCTATGCCGTCGCCCCGGCGATCGCCGGCGTGCTCTGGCTCTTCCTCTTCAACCCGTCGGTCGGCATCGTCGCCTGGTGGCTGCAGGGGATCGGTATCGACTGGAACCACAAGATCAGCGGCAACCAGGCCATGCTGCTGGTCATCATCGCTGCCGCCTGGAAGCAGGTCTCCTACAACTTCCTCTTCTTCCTCGCCGGCATGCAGGCGATCCCGAAATCCCTGATCGAGGCGGCGGCGATCGACTGCGCCGGGCCGGCCAAGCGCTTCTTCACGATCATCTTCCCGCTGCTCTCGCCGACGACGTTCTTCCTGATCGTCGTCAACATCGTCTACGCCTTCTTCGACACCTTCGGGATCATCCACGCCGTCACCCGCGGCGGACCGGCCCAGGCCACCAACATCATGGTCTACAAGGTGTTCAGCGACGGCTTCATCGGCCTCAATCTCGGCAGCTCGGCGGCGCAGTCGGCGGTGCTGATGGCGATCGTGATCACGCTCACCGTCATCCAGTTCCGCTTCGTCGAGCGCCGGGTGCAGTACGGCTGATGGTCCAGAACCGCCCCTTCTTCGCCGTCCTCGTCCACCTGACGCTGATCCTGGGCGTGCTCGTCGTGGCGCTCCCCATCTACGTCACCTTCATCGCCTCAACCCAGGACCCTTCCGACGTGCTCAAGGCACCGATCCCCATGACCATGGGGGACCGGCTGGTCGAGAACTACGCGGGCGTGCTCGGCAAGGGCAGCGTCAACGCGAGCTCCGGCCCGGTGGCGCCGATGATGCTGAATTCGCTGATCATGGCGCTCGGCATCGCCATCGGCAAGATCGCCATCTCGCTGCTCTCGGCCTTCGCCATCGTCTACTTCCGCTTTCCCGGGCGGATGCTCGCCTTCTGGACCATCTTCATCACGCTGATGCTGCCGGTCGAGGTGCGCATCCTGCCGACCTACGAGGTCATGGCGACGCTCGGCCTCCTCAATTCCTACACGGGGCTGATCGTGCCGCTGATCGCCTCGGCGACCGCCACCTTCCTCTTCCGCCAGTTCTTCATGACCGTGCCGGACGAGCTGGTGGAGGCGGCCAGGGTCGACGCGGCGGGCCCGCTCCGCTTCTTCTGGGACATCCTCCTGCCGCTCTCCCGGACCAACATCGCAGCGCTCTTCGTCATCCTCTTCATCTATGGCTGGAACCAGTATCTCTGGCCGCTGCTGATCACCACCGACCAGAGCATGTACACGATCGTCATGGCGATCCAGCGCATGGTGGTGGCGGCCGACAACGAGCCCGAGTGGCATTTCATCACCGCGGTCGCGATCCTGGCGCTGATCCCGCCGGTCGTCGTCGTGGTTCTCATGCAGCGGCTCTTCGTCAAGGGCCTCGTGGAGACCGAGAAGTAGCATGGCCGAGGTCGTCGTCAGCAATATCGTCAAGTCGTTCGGCAAGGTCGCCGTGCTGAAGGATGTCTCGGTGGCGATCGCCGACGGCGAGATGCTGGTCGTGCTCGGCCCCTCGGGCTGTGGGAAGTCGACACTGCTGCGCATCATCGCCGGGCTCGAGACCGCGAGTGCCGGCGACGTCATGATCGGCGGCAGGCGGGTCAACGACCTCGAGCCCGCCGAGCGCGACATCGCCATGGTCTTCCAGAACTACGCGCTCTACCCGCACATGACCGTCCGCCAGAACATGGCCTACGGGCTGAAGAATCTCGGCACGGCCAAGGCGGTGATCGAGAAGCGCGTGGCCGAGGCGGCGCAGATCCTGGGGCTCGCCGAGCTGCTCGACCGGAAGCCCCGTCAGCTCTCGGGCGGCCAGCGCCAGCGCGTGGCCATGGGCCGGGCCATCGTCCGCGAGCCCGAGGCCTTCCTCTTCGACGAGCCGCTCTCCAACCTCGACGCCAAGCTCAGGGTGCAGATGCGCCACGAGATCAAGCAGCTGCAGTCCCGGCTCGGCACGACCGGCATCTTCGTCACCCATGACCAGGTCGAGGCCATGACGCTCGGCGACCGGCTCCTCGTGCTGAACCAGGGCGTGGTCGAGCAGGTCGACACGCCGATCGCGGTCTATGCGCGGCCGGCGAGCCTCTTCGTCGCCGGCTTTATCGGCTCGCCCGCGATGAACGTGCTCGACGGCACGATCGACGGCGATGGCGCGACCGTGAGCTGCGGCGGGGCGCGGCTGCTCCTTGAGCACCCGCTGCCCGGCGCTGGCGGCCGCGAGGTCCGGGTCGGCATTCGCCCGGAGCATCTGGTCGCCGGGGATTCGGGCACGTCGCCGCCGGGCGCCGGGCTCGACGCGGAGATCGAATGGGTCGAGCTGCTCGGCGCCGATACCGTGGCGCACGGCCGGCTGGCCGACGGCCAAGCCCTGGCGCTGCGCCGGCCTGGCGACCGGCCGGTGGCGGCCGGCGACCGCTTCCACCTGACCCCGGCCCCCGCCCATCTGCATCTCTTCGACCCGGCGACCGGCCGCCGGATCGAGTAGCGTCGCCGTTAACGGCCTTTCAACCATGCCCGGCGCATAGTCGCCGCCGCCGATCAGGCGCCGCCGTCATGGAGTGAAGTGAGGCCGATGCGTTCGTCCGCCCCGACCAGCAATGTGGCTGTCGCACAAGCGGTTGCCCCAGCCTGCCCGGTGCCGGCCAGCGGCCCGTCGCGGCGGACGCTGGTGGCCCTCGGCCTCTATCTGGCGTTCAGCCTCCTCCTCCTCGGCGGCATCGCGACCTTCGTGCTGCAACAGCGCTTCGCCGAGCGCGACGCCATGCTGAGCGAGCTGCAGCAACAGCTCGAGACCCGGATGGCGGCCCATGCCAGGGAGCGCCAGGAGCTGGAATCGGCCATCGCCGGGCTCCGGCACGAGCTGCGCGGCGACCGGGACCGCCTCGCCGAGCTGGCGGCGAAGAACGTGGCGCTGGCGGCTTCGGGCCGCCGGCAGACGGCGGCGCTCGCCGCCTTGACGGACGAGGCCGAGCTGGCGCGGCGGCGCGCCAGCCTTTTCGACCAGGATGCCCGCGAGACGGCGCTCTGGCTCGAGACGGCGGAACGCGAGCGCATGGCGCTGGAGCGCGAGCGGGCAGCACTGCAGGCCCGGTTCGACGCGCTGGCCATGGAGCGCGACCTCGCCCGGCAGCAGGAGGCGGGCCTGCGCCGGCGCGCGGGCGAGCTGGAGCAGCGTCTGGCCTCGCTCTCCGGTGCTTATGCCCTGGCGACCAGCCAGATGCAGGACCGGATCAGGGACAAGCTCGACGCCATCGAGCGGGTGGTGAGCCGGACCGGCATCGACCCGGAGGCGCTCCTCGCCCGCGCCAATGCCAGCTCGGGCGACGGCCAGGGCGGCCCGCTGCTCGGCCTCGACGAGCTGCAGCCGTCATCCGGCGGCGACCACGCCATTCCCGGCCTCGATGCGGCGCTCGCCGGCCCGATGGCGCCGGCGACGGCCTTCGCCGACACCCTCGCCGATGCGCTTGACGACGAACTCGCGCGACTCGACGCCGTGCCGCGACTGCTGCGGGCGCTGCCGCTCGATGCGCCACTGGAGGATTACCGGATCACCAGCCGTTTCGGCGTCAGGACGGACCCCATCACCGGCCGGCGCGCGAAGCATGGCGGCCTCGACTTCGGCGCCGCCTCGAACAGTACCGTCGGGGCGACGGCACCCGGTCGCGTGACGGCGGCCGAATGGCGTGGCGCCTACGGCAGGCTCGTCGAGATTGACCACGGCCTCGGGTTCACGACCCGCTACGCCCATCTCTCGCGGACGTTGGTCAGGGTCGGTGACATCGTGGCCCCGGGCGACCCCGTCGGCATCATCGGCAGCACGGGCCGGAGCACCGGGCGGCACCTGCACTACGAAATCCGCCTGGACGGCCGCCCCCTCGACCCGGCCGGCTTCCTCGAGGCCGGCCGCGACCTGCCCGGCATCCTGGACGGCTGAGACGGCATTGCCCCTATGGCCGGGCAGCGGGCCGGCGGCCGATTGGCAGGCCGGCCGGTTGCGGTTATGCTATGGCATGGCCCGACAGTCGTCCCGATACCACCCGAGGCGTCGCACCAGCGACCGCCCTGCCCCGACCGCCGCGATGCGGCCGGGCGGCGCCGTGCCGACCGGGCGGGGCCTTTCTTGATCGGGCTCGTGGCCGTCGCGGCGCTGCTCGGCCTCGGCGTGGGCTGGCTGCTCGAGCGCAGCCATTTCTGCACGATGGGGGCGCTCAGCGACGCCTATCTCTTCGGCAGCCTGCGCCGGCTGCGCAGCTGGCTGCTCGCCATGGCGACAGCACTCCTCCTGACCCAGGCGCTGGCCGCCCTGGGTCTCGTGCCGCTCGACGCCACGCCCTGGCTGGCGCGCCCCCTGGAGCCGCTGGCGCTCCTTGTCGGCGGGCTGCTCTTCGGCGTCGGCATGGTCATGGCCGGCGGCTGCGCCAGCCGCAACCTGGTGCGCCTCGGCACCGGCAGCCTGAAGGCGCTGGTCGTCGTCCTGGTGCTCGGCCTCACCGCCATGGCGACCGCCGGCGGCCTGCTCGCCTGGCCGGCCGACCTCCTGCGCGCCGCTTCTGCCGATCCCGGCCGGAGCCTCGGCGGGCTCCTGGCCGCTGGCCTTCCAGTGAGTGCCCGAACCCTCGACCTCTTCCTCGCCTTGCTCATCGGCGGCGGCCTGCTCGTGTGGATCTTCAGGGACGCTGGGTATCGCCGCAATCGCGCCGACCAGACGGTCGGCTTCGGGCTCGGCATCGCGGTGGCCCTGGGCTATCTCGCCACGGGCTGGCTCTTTCGCGACCCCGCCGGACTCGCGCCGGTCGTCTCGCTCAATTTCGCAGCACCCCTGGCCGAGGCGGTCGCCTGGGGTGCCGCGGGCCGGGGCACATGGCCCGGCTTCGGTGCTGCGCTCGTGCTCGGCACCATCGCCGGTGCCGCGCTTTCCGCCGGTAGCGCCCGGCGCGCGCGAATCGAGACGTTTTCGAGCCGTGACGATATGATACGCCACATGGCTGGAGCGGCGCTCATGGGATTTGGCGGCATGCTGGCCCTGGGCTGCACGATCGGCCAGGGCGTCAGCGGCATCGCGACCCTGGCCCCTGGGTCGTTCCTGGCGCTCGCCGGCATCGTGCTCGGTGCCCTCCTGGCGCTCCGCCGCCTCGAGCAGGGCAGCTGGCGGGGTGCCCTGGGCTGGGGCGTCGGCCGGCAGATGGAGCCGGCGGAGCGGGTTTGAGGCAGGGCCGGGACAACCCGGCGCACAGGACAACGGATGACGATGGCAGGAACGGCGGCAGGAACGGCGGCAGGACGATCGGACCGCAGGGCGGGTGAGCCCGGGCCCGGCACTGCCCGTGCGCCCAGCCGGCGCCTGCGGCGGCTCGGCTTTGCCCTCGCCGCCCTTGCCCTGCTCGGCATCGTGGCCGGGACGGCCCGGGCCAGCGGCTTCATCGCCGACCTCTCGCATCACCTGATCGCCATCACCACCGCCTTCACCGGCAGCAATGTCCTCCTGTTCGGCGCCCTCGACGATCCCGGCAGCGACGTCGTGGTGGTGGTGCGCGGGCCGGATGCCAGCACGGAGGTGCGACGCAAGAACCGCGTCGGCTTCGTCTGGCTGAACACCGACGAGATGACCTTCTCCGCCGTGCCCTCCTTCTACGCCATCGCGGCGAGCGGACCCCTCAACGACATCGTGGCGCCCGACGAGCAGCGGCGGTTCGGCATCGGCGTCGACAATCTCGGTCTCCGCCCGGAGAATTCGAGCGATCGATCCGCCGAGGAGATCCGTGAGTTCCGCGAGGCCCTTGTCCGCAACAAGGAGAAGGTCGACCTCTATGCGGCCGAGATCTCGCCGGTCCGCTTCCTCGGCGACAAGCTCTTCCGGACCACCCTCGCCTTCCCGGCCAACGTGCCGCCGGGCAACTACCAGATCGAGGTGCTCCAGCTGCGGGACGGTTTCGTGGCCGGGGCGCAGACCAGCGTGCTCGTGATCTCGAAGGTCGGGCTCGAGGCCGAGATCTTCGATGCGGCACGCACCCAGCCGGCGATCTACGGCCTCGTCTCGGTCATCCTCGCGATCGGGGCCGGCTGGGCCGCGGGTGTCTTCTTCAGAAAGCAGTGAGCCATGAGCGGTGCCAGCAGCAACCAGGCGGTATCGGACGAACAGGACCGGGTGGCGGCGACCGAGGCCGGCGAGCCAGCGGCCGCCGTCCACGAGCAGCGCGTCTTCCTCGTCGTGGTCGATGATTCCGAGGAGATGCGGACAGCGCTGCGCTTCGCCTGCCGCCGCGCCCAGCACACGCGCGGGCGCGTCGCCCTGCTCTACGTGATCGAGCCGGTCGAGTTCCAGCACTGGATCGGCGTCGGCCGGGTGATGGAGGAGGAGGCGCGGAACGAGGCCGAGCGGCGGATGCAGACCCTGGCGGCCGACGTCTTCGCCCAGACCGGCTCGATGCCGGCGGTGCACATCCGCGAGGGCCAGCGCGCCGAGCAGCTCGTGGCCCTGCTCGACGAGGAGCCGTCGATCTCGCTCCTGGTGCTCGGCACGGCGACCGGGGCCGCGGATCCGGGGCCGCTCGTCACCTACCTGACCAGCAGCGCCGGCCGCAACAAGTTGCGCGTGCCGGTCACGCTGGTGCCCGGCCATCTGAGCGAGGCAGAGATCGACGCGCTGAGCTAGGCGCTCGCCTGCCGCTCAGATGCGCTCGCCGCCGGGCAGACGCATGAAGCGGACCGGCAGGATCTCCTCCCGCGTGAACGAACCGTCGGCCTGGCGGGTGACCAGCGTCAGGGCCTGTTCGTCCTCGGCCCGGCCGATCGGTGCCACCAGCCGGCCGCCCGGCGCCAGCTGGCGGAGCAGCGCCGATGGCAGGCGGTCGATGGCGAGGCGGACGATGATCGCATCGAAGACCCGCCCGCCTTCCGGCCAGCCGTCATAGGGATCGGCGCTGCGCACCTCCACATTGTCGAAGCCGAGCCCCTCGAGCCGGGCCGCGACCGCGGCCGCTGCTGCCGCATCGAGATCGACCGCATGGACACGGGCCGCGAGGCGGCTCGCCACCGCCGCGTGGTAGCCGCCGCCGACACCGAGCAGGAGCACGTCATCGCCCTCGCCGATCGCCACCAGATCGGACATCAGGGCAACGAGGAAGGGCTGCGACTCCCGCAGGCCGAACGCCGCCGGCAGCGGCAGATCGAGATAGGCGTAGCCTGCCACCGCCTCGGGCACGAAGCGGTGCCGCGGCACTTCGCGAATGGCTTCGAGGATGGCAGGGGCAATGACCGGACGGCCGGTGAGGGGTGCCGCGAGCTCGGCGTTCAGCTCGACCTGGGCCACGAGCCCGGCCCGCGCCGCCGCATACTCCGCCACCTCCTCCGCCGCCGCCACATGCGCCAGTGCCTGCAGCAGCAGCGCCAATGCGAGGCCGAGCCGCATGTCCTTCGCTCCCGGGCAGTGATCGATCAACCGGTCGAGCAGGCGCCAGCCATGAGACTATTCCAGCCGCGTCGCGTCAACGTCCGCGCGCTTCAGCGGCGGGCACGTAACGTAGCAAGAAGTCGGCCAATGTTCGCGTTTTCATCATTGTGCACGACCCGCGCCAGTGTCGCAGCAGCCGTTCGGTCATCCACAACGCCCTTGCAATCGCAATGGTGGATCGCCATTATCTTCGCCATCGATCCGCTAAGGTAAGTTGTTTCGGCTGGCATGGTTCGCCCGCCTTGGGTGCCGCAGGGTGCCTGGACTTCCTGACCGACGTGGCTTGACGCCGTGGTGATGGTCGCCACGGTAACTTCAGCTTGGGGATGGAACATGTCCACCGGCACCGTAAAGTGGTTCAACAGCACCAAAGGCTATGGCTTTATCCAGCCTGACAACGGCACGAACGACGTCTTCGTGCACATCTCGGCCGTCGAGCAGGCCGGCATGAGCAGCCTCAACGAGGGCCAGAAGGTCTCGTTCGACGTGACGACCGACCCGCGCCGCGGTAAGACGTCCGCCACCAATCTCCGCGCCGTCTGACTCTCAGGCGTCGCGAACCGGATCGGGTCGGCCGGGAACGGCCGGCCCTTTTCGTCTTTGTGAGAAACGCAAGGGCCCGCTTCCCATCAGGGGCCAGGGAGAACGAATGGCGAAGGAAGACATGATCGAGATGGAGGGCACCGTTACCGAGGTGCTCCCGGACGCACGGTTCCGCGTCAAGCTCGAGAACGGCCACGAGATCATCGGCTACGCCTCCGGGCGGATGCGCAAGCACCGCATCCGGATCATCGCCGGCGATCCGGTGACCCTGGAGCTGACGCCCTACGACCTTACCAAGGGTCGCATCAACTACCGGCACAAGACGGCCGGGCCCACCCCGACCGGCAACCGTCGCCCGCCCCCGCGTCGCCGCTGAGCGAACGGGCGGTGCTGCGCCTCGAGGGCGCACCCGAAACCGATTTGCGGGCGCTCGCCTCGTCGTGGCGCCCTTCATTTGAACGAGCGCCAGAACCAGCATGGGCTTCAATTGCGGCATTGTCGGCCTGCCGAACGTCGGCAAGTCCACCCTTTTCAACGCGCTGACGCAGACCGCAGCAGCGGCTGCGGCCAATTACCCGTTCTGCACCATCGAGCCGAATGTCGGCCGCCTGCCGGTGCCGGACCCGCGCCTCGAACTTCTCGCGAAGCTCGGCAAGTCGGCGAAGACCCTGCCGACCCAGCTCGAGATCAAGGACATCGCCGGCCTCGTCCGCGGTGCCTCGAAGGGCGAAGGGCTCGGCAACAAGTTTCTCGGCGCCATTCGCGAGGTCGACGCGATCCTCGAGGTGCTGCGCTGCTTCGAGGATGACGACATCACCCATGTCGAGGGCGGCGTCGATCCGCTGCGCGACGCGGAGCTGATCCAGACCGAGCTCCTGCTCGCCGACATCGACAGCCTGAACCGGCAGAAGGAGGGCCTCGTCAAGCGCATCCGCGCCCAGGACAAGGAAGCGAAGCGCCGGCTCGAGCTGATCGAGCACATCCTGCCACTGATGGAGGAAGGCCGGCCCGTGCGGCGGTTGGCGCTCGAGGCGGAGCAGCGCCTGCTGCTCGCCGACTTCACGCTCCTGACCGCCAAGCCCCTGCTCTACGTCCTCAATGTCGACGAGGCGTCAGCGGCCGAGGGCAACGAGCAAAGTGCGAAGGCTGCCGCCATGGCGGCCGGCGAAGGGGCCGGCAGCGTCGTCGTCTCGGCGGCGATCGAGGCGGAGCTGGCGGGTCTCCCGGACGACGAGCGGGCCGAGTATCTCGCCAGCCTCGGCCTCGAGGAGCCCGGCCTCAACCGCGTCATCCGCGAGGGCTACGCCCTGCTCGACCTGATCACCTTCTTCACGGTCGGCCCCAAGGAGGCGCGCGCCTGGACCGTCGAGAAGGGAGCCACGGCACCCCAGGCGGCCGGCGTCATCCACACCGATTTCGAGCGCGGCTTCATCGCCGCCGAGGTCATCGCCTATGACGACTTCGCCGCCCTCGGCAGCGAGCAGGCGGTCAAGGAAGCCGGCAAGATGCGGCTCGAGGGCCGCGACTACGTCATCAAGGACGGCGACGTCTGCCACTTCCGCTTCAACGTCTGATTGGCATCCGGCGATGATCGGCTAGACTCCGGTCGATCTTGCAGGATCGACGACGGAGGTGAGCCCGATGGCACCGAGGCCGGACTGGAATCTCCTGATGGTGCGGGCGCGCGAGGCCTGGCGCCTGCTGCCGAAGCTGCCCGACGGGTCGATCGACTGGGGCGACATCCGCGTCGGCCATCTCGATACCGGCTACACGCGCCATCCGATCTTCGGCGACTGGGCAGCCGGCTCGGCCTGGCTCAGGCCCGAGGACGGGCTCAACCTGCTCGAAGGTGCCTGCGCCCTGCCGCTCGACCCGCTCGACTACGAGGGCAATCCAGGCCACGGCACCCGGACGTGCAGCCTGCTCTGCGGCGACGCCACCCGGCTCGGGGCGGCTCCCGAGAGCGAGATCGGCATCGCCCCGCGCCTGCCGGTCGTCCCCTGCCGGATTGTCAACAGCGTCGTCCTCATCCGCGAGCGGCATCGCACGGCGGTGGCAGACGGCATCCGCCATGCCATGGGCGCCGGCTGCCGGGTCGTCAGCATGAGCCTCGGTACCCCGACCTTCCCGCCCAACATGACCGGCGGCATGGGCCGTGCCGTCGACGACGCCTACGATGCCGGGATCATCATGACCGCCGCCGGCGGGCAGGTCATCGACCGGCTGACCTATCCGGCCAAGTACAACCGCACGATCGGCTGCGGCGGCGTGACCCGGCAACGCCGGATCTGGTTCTCCTATGCCATCGGTGAGGAGCTGGTCGATGTCTGGGCGCCAGCCGAGGACGTGCTCCGCGCCGATGCGCTCGCCGAGGCCGGCATCGCCCCCCTCGCCCCGGTCGAGGCCGACGATCCGGGCTCGCTCTCCACCGAATCCGGCGGCAGCAACGACGGCAAGATCGGCAAGGGAGCCGGCACGTCCTATGCTACCGTCCACGTCGCCGCGGCGGCCGCCATGTGGCTGCGGCTCAGGGACGCCGAGATCGACGCGACCTATTCCAAGCCCTGGCAGCGGGTGGAGGCGTTCCGCCTGCTGCTGAAGCAGACGGCGGCGCCGATCAATGGCGCCAGTCCGGCCAATGGCAGCGGCGTGCTCGACATCGAGCGCCTGCTTCAGGCACCGTTGCCGGATCGCTCGAAGCTCACCAAGGCGGCGAAGGACAAGAACAAGTTCGCCTGACGCTCAGCTGTAGGCGGGCCGCGCGAAGGCCTGCTCCTTTGGATCGAAGAGATAGCAGGCGGCCGCCGGGATGCCGACCCGGATCCGCTCGCCATGCGACACGGCGCTGTTGCCGGCGGCCTTGACGACGAGCGGCTCCTCCATGCCGAGATCCACGTAGACATAGGTCTCGGCACCGAGATGCTCGACCGTGATGATGTCGCCCTCGATCTCGGCGTCGCCGCCGCCCCCGGCGAGGAGATCCTCGGGCCGGACGCCGAGGGTGAAGCCGCTGCCCGGACGCGTGCCGTTGATGGCCGAGGTGGTCGGCACCTTCGTGCCGGCGACGGTCTCGACCACGGCATGCCCGGCCGTGTCGCCCACCAGGTCGCAGGGCAGGAAGTTCATCTTGGGCGAGCCGATGAAGCCGCCGACGAACCTGTTCTCCGGGTGATGGTAGAGATCGAGCGGTGTGCCGAACTGCATGACATAGCCGTCGCGCAGGACGACGATCCGGTCGGCGAGCGTCATGGCCTCGACCTGGTCATGGGTCACGTAGATCATGGTCGCGTCGAGCGAGTGGTGTAGCTTGGCGATCTCGATGCGCATCTGCACGCGCAGCGCCGCGTCGAGATTGGAGAGCGGCTCGTCGAAGAGGAAGACCTTGGGCTTGCGGACGATGGCCCGGCCGATCGCCACGCGCTGGCGCTGCCCGCCCGAAAGCTGCTTGGGCAGGCGCTGCAGCAGCGGATCGAGCTGCAGGATCCGGGCCGCCTCGTTGACCCGCTCCTCGATCGAACGCGGGTCGGTTTTCGCCAGCTTCAACCCGAACGCCATGTTCTCGTAGACGGTCATGTGCGGGTAGAGCGCATAGGACTGGAAGACCATGGCGATGCCGCGATCGGACGGCGAGAGGGTGTTGACCACCTGCCCGTCGATGGCGAGCGTGCCCGAGGTGATGTCCTCGAGCCCGGCGACCAGCCGCAGCAGGGTCGACTTCCCGCAGCCGGACGGCCCGACAAAGACGACGAACTCCTGGCTCCGGATATCGAGATCGACGCCCTTGATCACGTCGACCTTGCCGAAGGATTTCTTCACGCTGTCCAGCTTGATCGTGGCCATCGACGATTTCTCTCTTTCTCAAACTGACCGGTGGCGAGGCACGGCCGGGATCAGCCCTTGACGGCGCCGGCGGTCAGGCCGGCGACGATGCGACGCTGGAAGATGAGGACGAGGATGACGAGCGGCACCGTGACGATGACCGACGCCGCCATGATCGGCCCCCACGGGATCTCCTGCTCCGTGGCGCCAGAGAGGAGTGCTATCGCCACCGGCACGGTGCGCTGCTCGTTGTTCGAGACGAAGGTCAGCGCGAACAGGAACTCGTTCCAGGCCGAGATGAAGGCGAGCAGGCCGGTGGTCACCAGCGCCGGCCACATCAGCGGCATGAAGACCTTGAAGATGATCTGATGCGGCTTCGCCCCGTCGACGATCGCCGCCTCCTCCAGCTCGACCGGCAGGTCGCGCATGAAGGTGGTGAGCACCCAGACGGTGAACGGCAGGGTGAAGATCATGTAGGCGAGGATGAGCGAGAAGAGTGTGTTGTAGAGGCCGAGGCCGCGAACCATCTCGAAGAGCCCGGCGAGGACCGCGATCTGCGGGAACATCGAGACCGAGAGGATGGTGAAGAGCAGGATGCCCCGGCCCTTGAAGCGCACGCGGGCGAGCGCATAGGACGCGGTGATCGCCAGCAGCAAGGAGAGAATCACCACGGCGGTGGCGACGATCACCGAGTTGACGATGTTGCGCGGGAAGTGGCCGCTGCCCAGCACGCCGATATAGTTCGCCATGCTGAAGCTGTCGGGCAGGTAGGTCACGCTGAAGATGGCCGAGCCCGACTTGAACGAGGTGATGATCGCATAATAGAACGGGAAGAGCGCGTAGACCGAGATGATGACGATCAGCACCCAGAGGCCGACCTGCTTGAGCAGCCTGTTCCGCATCACTTGTCTCCGCTCAGATTGAGCCGGCCGGCGTAGATGTAGAGGATGGTGATGCCGGCGATGATCAGGAAGAGCAGGGTCGATGCGGCGGAGCCGTAGGCGAAGTTGTCGAAGTCGAAGAGGTGCTGCCTTGCGTAGACCGACATGGTCACGGTCTGCGCGTTGTTCGGGGTGAGCACGTAGATCAGGTCGAAGATCCGCAAGGAATCGAGCATGCGGAAGATGACCGCCACCATGATCGCCGGGCGGATGAGCGGCAGCGTCACCTTGAAGAACACCTTGACCGGATGGATGCCGTCGACCCTGGCCGCCTCGTAGATGTCGCCCGGCAGCATCTGCATGCCGGCGAGGATCAGGAGCGCCATGAAGGGCGTGGTCTTCCAGACATCGACGATGATCACGGCGGCCATCGCGGTCTCGGGCTGCGCGGTCCAGGCAATTGGCGCGCTGATCAACCCGATCTTCAGGAACATGTCGTTCAGGATGCCGAACTGGTCGTTCATCATCCAGTCCCACATCTTCGCCGAGACGATCGTGGGGATGGCCCAGGGCACCAGGATCGCGGCGCGGACGAACCCGCGGCCGGCGAACTCGGCATTGAGCACCAGCGCCACGATCAGGCCGAGGAGTGTCTCGATCGTACACGCGATGACGGTGAAGTAGACCGTGTTCCAGACGGCGCGCCACCAGGTCGGGTCGGCGAGCAGTCCGATCCACTCGCCGTCGCCCTCGCCGTAGTCGAGCCAGAAGAGATAATTCTCGAAGCCGATCCACTGCCCGCTGCCCGGCTGCGACAGCTTGGCGTCGGTGAAGCCGAGCCAGATCGTCCTGAGCAACGGCCAGCCGGCCACCGCCAGCAGCACCAGCATCATCGGCACCAGGAAGATCCAGGCGGCGCGGATTTTCTCGCGGGTCAGCTGGGAGGTGGCGGCGGCCATGTTGCGTTCCCTGCCCGATCTGGTTGCGTCACCCCGGTGGCGGCACCGGGGCCGTTCTTTACACGGGAGGCGACACGATGCCGGCGGCCCGTGCCGGCATCGCGCCTCGCTCGACTACCAGCCCGACCGGCGGATGCGCTTCAGGTTGCGCTCGAGCTCCGCGAGGTTCGTGGTGGCATCGCCGTTGCCCGAGAGCGTGTTGTGGACGGCGGTCCAGA
>JAUIID010000079.1 GCA_030431615.1 Alphaproteobacteria bacterium | reverse complement strand
ATGATGACGTGTGCCAAAGCGAGGCCGACGATCAGCATGGCGACCACGCCGAAGAGCAGCCCGATCACCATGTACTCGAAGAGGTCGAGGTTCTCGAAAAGGAACATCGGTCCCGGGGTCAGCCCGTGGACGAAGAGGGCGGCCATGATGATCGCCGCCCCGCCGCTGCCCGGCAGACCGAGGGCGATCACGGGGATCAGGGAGGACGGCACCACCGCGTTGTTGCCGGTCTCGGCGGCGATGACGCCTTCGGTCGAGCCCTTGCCGTAGACATCCGGGTTTCGGCTGGTGCGCTTGGCGAGGACGTAGGAAATCCAGGCGCCCATATCGGCGCCGAGCCCGGGCAGGATGCCGACGATGCTGCCGATCGTGCCCGATTGCAGCACCACGCGGATCCGCCCCTTGAGATCCTCGAGGGAGGGCATGATACGGCCGATCTTGTGCGTCACCGGCTGCAGATCGACGTCACGATCGCGCATCGCGACAATCACCTGGCTGATACCGAAGAGCCCGACGATGGCTGCCACCAGCCCGACCCCGGCCTCGAGATAATGCGAGCCGAAGGAGAAGCGCGGGTGCATGTGCAAGTCATCGAGCCCGACCTGCGCGATCAGCAGGCCGACCATGCCGGCGATCCAGCCTTTGATCGGATCATCGCCGGTGAGCGAGCCGGCCATCATCACCCCGATGAGCACGAGCAGCAGAAGCTCCCAGGATGTGAACAGCAGAGAGACCTTGACCAGCCATGGGGTGAGGAAGGCGAGGAAGCCGATGGCGATCAGCGTGCCGATGCAGGAAGCGATGGTGGTGAGGGCAATGGCCCTGCCGGCCTTGCCCTGCTGGGCGAGCTGGTAGCCGTCGATCGCCGTCGCGGCCGAAGCCGGGGCACCCGGGATGTTGAGGAGAATGGCCGAGAGGCTGCCGCCATAGACCCCGCCCATGTAGATCAGCATCATGGCGAGGATCGAGTACTCGGTCTGCATCGTGTAGGCGATGCCGAGCAGGAGCGCCATGGCCATGGGCCCGGTGAGACCCGGCATGGCGCCCATGATGATGCCGAGCGTCATCGACCAGAAGATCGTGAAGATCGCCCAGGGATCGAGCAGGAGTCGGCCGACTTCCTCGAGCATCCCGCTACCTCCGAGCCCGGCAGAACGATGGGGTGGTTCCGGTCACGGCAGCGGCACGAAAAAGATCTCGCCGAAGACGTACCAGAGAATGAACGTCAGGAGCGCGCTGAGGCCGATGCTCCAGATGAGCACGTAGCGCACCGAGAGCTTCCGCGCATAGGCGGTCTGGAAGACGAAAAGGAGCGCGAAGGTCGCCGGCACGTAGCCGATCAGCGGCGTCACCAGGATGTAGACGAAGATCATGGCGAAGCAGGAGCCGGCCCGTATGCCCTCGATCCGCGGCTGCAGCGGGCCGAGCCTGAGACGGAAGTTCCTGGCGCGAACCATCAAAGCGACTGACAGGAGCAGGAGGACGAAGGCGATCAGCCCCGGCGTCAGCCCGGGCGAGCCGAGCCAGCCGCTGCCGGCAAAATGCGGCATGCGGTAGGAGGTGATCAGGACGTAAATGCTGAGAACGAAAAGGACGACGCCCGTGATGAAGTCGGGTGCCGCCTTCTCGGGGCTGGCATAGAAGCTCTTCTTCCCCGCCGGCTCGGGCTGGGCCGGCGCGCTGTCGCTCTGGTCCATGCGGCTCATCCGGCTGGAGCGTGCGGGCGACGCCGCGAGGCGCCGCCCGGTTGGCTCAGGAGTCCTCGATCTTGGCGATGCCGAGCTCGTCGCGGGTCTTCACGGCGGTGCCGAGGATGACCTCGATGATGTAGGCCTGCAGCGCCGTGCGCTCGCCCATCAGGTCGTTGGCGACCTGACGCGGCGCGCGGAACGGGAAGAAGGCCTTGCTGTCATAGACCTCGTTCATCGACGGATCGGTCACCGCGGCGTCGAACGCGGCATCGATCTTCTCGAGGATCGCCTCGTCGACGCCCTTCTTCACGGCGATGCCGTGGATGTTGGTCCAGGGCAGGGTACGCTTGAGAATCGGGTCGTCGACGAACTCCAGGATCGAGGGAATGGCGACACCCGCCACCTCCCAGGTCTGGGGCGTCCAGGCGGCGAGGGCGCGCAGCTCGCCTGACTGGAGGAAGTTGACCGTCGGCGTCACGCCGACCGAGGCGCAGCTCGTCTCGCCGGCCAGCACCGCACGCACGGTCGGGCCACCACCGGCATAGTTGGCGAGGCGGAAATCGAGGCCCATCGACTTCTGCAGATATACCGCGGCGTTGGACCAGAGCGAGCCCGAAGGCGTCGAGGCGATCGCCACCTCGCCCGGCTTCTCCATCACCGCGTTGACCCACTGCTCGAACGTCTCGTAGGGGCTGTCGCCCGGCACGACGATGGCGCAGCTGGTCCCGCCCGACATCCAGAAGTCGAAGTCGCGCCAGTCGTAGTCGATCCGGCCGAGGCTCGGATAGGCCTCCATCACGTCATTGGCGCCGAGCCAGAAATGGCCGTCCGCCGGCTGCTGGAGGATGTAGTCCATGGCCTGCACGCCACCTGCCCCGGACATGTCCTGAAAGGCGATGGCACGAGCGCCCAAGGGCTCACGCATCAGCTCCGTAACGGCACGCGTGCCGAGATCCGTGGCACCGCCGGCCGGGGCGGCCATGGCGATGGTGATCGGCCGTGTCGGCCATTCCTGCGCTGCGGCGAACCGCGGCAGGAAAGCGCTGCCTGCGAGGCCGGCCCCGATACCGAGGGTATGACGGCGGGTGAATGACATTGTCCTGCACCTCCTGTGCTCTCGCTGTTTGCTAGCCGATCCGCTACGCGGATTCCCTGATCCCACCCTGTTCAAGCCATGCCGACCGGCGTCAGGGGTGGCTCCAACGCATCGTCGGGTCGAGTCTCGATCATCGCGGTCAAGGCGCCCTGGATGGCCGCATATGCCGGATCGTCGAAGAGATTGTTCAACTCGTGCGGGTCGGCCACGAGGTCATAGAGCTCACCGGCGCCCGAGACCAGTTCCAGCGTCATCCGGTGCGTACGCGTGCGCACCGTCCTGAGCTTCAGCTCGACGCCGCAGCGCGAAGCGTTGAGCTCCCACTCGTTGAGCGCGAACTCGCGATCCTCGTCGCCGCGCAGCACCGGCAGGAGGCTGCGACTGTGCCAATGGGCGGGTCGCTCGACGCCGGCGGTATCGAGGAAGGTCGCACCGAGGTCCAGGGTCGAGACCGGGTCGTCGATGACCTTGCCCTTCGGCACGCCCGGCCCGCGCATCACCAGCGGTACGCGCATCAGCCCCTCGTAGGACATCGGCCCCTTGAGCAACAGGCCGTGATCGCCGAGCCAGTCGCCATGGTCGCTGGCATAGACGACGAGCGTGTCGTCGGCGATGCCGAGCCGGTGCAGCTCGGCCATGATCCGGCCGACATTGTGGTCGATGAGCGCCAGCATGCCGTAGGTGTTGGCGATGACCTCGCGCAGCTCTTCGTCGCTGAGCTGCCGCACGCGCGAGTACTCCTCGCGGATCTTCGCCAGATCCTCCCGGATCTGCGGCTTGCCCTCGAGCGAGGCGCGGTGCCACCAGGGCCGGCGCTCGAGGTCGAGCGTGCGGTGCTCCGGCAGGTCCACCTCCGCCGGATCGTGCAGCAGGCTCCAGGGGACCGGGCAGTCGAACGGGTGGTGCGGGTCCGGGAACGAGGCCCAGAGCACGAAGGGCTGGTTGCTGTGGTTCGCCTGGTGGTCGCTCAGGTAGGCAACCGTACGATCGCCGACCCAGCTCGAATTGTGCCAGGCGACGGGCAGGCCCGAATGCAGGGTCTGTGGCGCGCCATGCGTGTCGGGCCCGACATTGGTCGCAAGGAGCCGGTTCTTCAGCTCGCCCAGGCCGTCACCGTAATACCAGCTCTCGTAGTGCTGGCCCGACGGCGGTTCCGATGGCGGCCACTGGTTGTGACCCTCGATCATCAGCTCGACATGGTCGAAACCCATGTAGGGCCCGTGCCAGTCCTTGTCGTAGAGCTGCATCGAGCGCCGGCACTCGGGCGTGCCGGTCGGCTCGAAGGTGTGCGAGGTGGCAAAGTGCGGCTTGCCGATCAGGGCGCTGCGGTAGCCGGCCGCCGACAGCCTGCCGGCGAAGCCCTGCTCGCCGGTGGCCGGCGGCAGGTCGAGGCCGTTGTCGGCGACGCCGTGGGTGCGCGGCAGGAGCCCGGTCAGGATCGAGGCGCGGGTCGGCTGGCAGACATTGTTCGGCGTGATGCAGGCGGCGAAGCGCGTCCCCTGCTCCGCGAGCAGATCGATATGCGGGGTCTTCACCCCCCGCCCCTCGCAGCCGAGACAGTCGCCGCGCTGCTGATCCGACGTGATCAGCAGGATGTTGGGCCGCTTGCCCATCAATCTTCGCCCCCCGAGAGCCGTTTGTCGGTTATCACACGTATTCCGGTCTCTATGCCAGCAATGCGGCGCGCTGCGCAAGCCGCCACTGGCGTACCTGCTGCCAGCTGACGGTCAGTAGATCGACACCCGCTCGACTCCCGCATCCGATGATGCGAGCAGCGCGTCGCTGTGCTTGTGCATCAGCTCGAGCCGCAGATCGACCAGGGCGGGATCGTTGAATCGGTTGTCGAACTCGTCCGGATCGGTCTCGAGGTCGTAGAGCTCGCCGAGGCCCGTGCCCTGGTAGAGGATGTGCTTGTAGCGGCCGTCGAAATACATGCTGCCGTGGCTCGGCCCCTCGCCAGTGGCGGAGCCGAGCGCGTCGTTGAACTCCGAGATCACGTAGTCCTTGTGGTGGTCCGGCGCCGCCTTGCCGGTCAGGAGTGGCCAGAGCGAGCGGCCTTGCATGTTGGCCGGCACGGGCAGGTCCGCCGCCTCCAGCAGGGTGGGGGCGATGTCGACATTCTCGACCAGCGCGTCGCTCTGTACATCGGTGAGCGTCCTGCCGCGCCACGACCAGATCATCGGCACGTGCACGAGGCTCTCGAAGAACCGGCAGCCCTTGTAGAGCAGGCCATGATCACCGAGCGTCTCGCCGTGGTCCGAGTGGAAGATGATGATCGTGTTGTCGAGCTGCCCGTTCGCCTCGAGCGCATCGATGAGCCGGCCGAACTGGGTGTCGATCAGCTCGATCATCGCGTAGTAGGCCGCCTTGACGATCCGGTCGTTGTACTGCTTCGGCGGCTTGTAGCCGGTGGTCAGCCGCTCTTCCGCCGACAGCTCCACCTTCGGCATCGGGCCGGTCGGGTCGATGGCCTCGGGCGTCTGCTGCGTGATGCCGACGAAGGCCTTCTGGCGCTCGATGTCGTGCGGCCGGAAGGCTGCGGGCGGCATCTTCTCGGGATCGTAGCGGTCGAGATACTCCTTCGGCGGATCGAAGGGCGGGTGCGGGTCGAAGGGATTGAGCGACAGCATCCAGGGGCCGTCGCGCTCCTCGTTGATGAAGCTGATGGCCCGCTCGGTGATCCAGGTCGTCTGGTGCAGCTCCTCCGGCATGCCGGCGCCGCAGAACGGCTCGATGCTGGCGTGCAGCGCGTGCGGATCGACACCCTTCTCCTCGACGAGCCAGCGATGATAGGCATGATGCTCGACGTCGAGATCGGGCTTGGGGTGATGACTCCATGCCCAGAGGCGATAGCCGTCGTCGAACCGCTTCTCATGGCCCTTGGCGGCCGAAAGGTGGAACTTGCCGATCAGCCCGCAATCATAGCCGGCATCGGCGAGCAGCTTCGTCACCACCGTCTCGCCCGCCGGGAAATGGGCATTGCCGTTGCGGTGGACGTGGGTCGAGGCGGGATAGCGGCCGGTCATCATGGACGCCCTGGACGGCGTGCAGATCGGGCTCTGGCAATAGGCGTTGTTGAACGCCACGCCACCCTCGCAGAAGGCATCGAGCCGCGGCGTGTTGATGTGCGGGTTGCCCAGCCGGCGGATTGTGTCCCAGCGCTGCTGATCGGTACAGTACCAGAGGATATTGGGTCGCTTCGTCATGCCACGATCTCCGCTGTTGCGCCGGGTGGCGGGGTGTAGACGAGGAGCCCTTCCCGCTCCACGGCCTCCCTGCCGCCCCAGAATTCCACTTTCGCCCGCTGGTCCGCCTTGGCCCGCGCATCGACCGCCTCGGGATCGCAGACCCGGCGCAGGAGCGCCTCGAGCCGTGCGGCCTCCGGATGGTCCGGCCCGAGATCGGCGAGCTCGTCGGGATCCGCCTCGAGGTCGAACAGCTGCGCCGGCATGCCGACATGGTAGATCAGCTTGAGCTTGCCAGCGCGCAGCATGAAGCTGCCCGCCTTCGAGCCGGCCGCGTGATACTCGGCAAAGCCCGGCACGGCCACCTCCCGGCCTTGCAGGGCCGGGAAGAGCGAGCGGCCCGGCAGGTCGTCATCCGCCGCCTCCAGATTGCCGCCGACCGCCTCGACGATGGTCGGGTAGAGATCGACATGGCCCGCGATCTGCGCCACCCGCCGGCCTTCGGGAATGCCCGGGCCGGCCATGATGAGCGGCACGCCGATCGAGCCCTCGTAGAGGCAGCTCTTGCCGAAGAGGCCGTTCTGGCCGGCGAGGTCGCCGTGATCGCTGGTGTAGAGGACGCGCGTGTCTTGGGCGAAGCCGGCCTGCTCCAGCCCCTCGAGCAGCTTGCCGATCTCGGCGTCGAGATGGGCGATCAGGGCGAGATAGCCGGCCTGGATGCGCCGCATCTTCGCCTCGTCGGTCAAGGGGCCGGTATCCATGATGTGGCGGAGATGGCGGTCGGCCGGATGCTCGCTCCGCTCCTCCGGCCGCCAGCCGGTCGGCAGCCGCACAGCCGTCTCGTCGATGCCTTCCCAGAATTCGGCCGGCACCGAGAAGGGCGGGTGCGGACTCGGGTAGGAGACGAAGAGCACGAACGGCTTGTCACCGCCGCGTCGCCGGCGCTCGGCGAGCCATTCGATGGCACTCTCGGTGATTCTGCGGTCGAACGGCTGGTACGGTGCCTCGCCGACACCCGAGCGCTCCATGTAGAGCTCGAACTGGCCCTTGTTCACATGCTCGTCGTCGAAGCCCCGAAGCAGCATGGATACGCCACCCTTGCCGTTCAGGATGTGCATGGCGAGGCGCTCTTCCGAGAAGCCGTTGTCATCCTCGGTGGCGCGGAAGTGCAGCTTGCCGACCGACACGACCTCGTGGCCCTGGTCCCTCAGCCGGCGCATCCAGGACGTCACCCGCCCGTCATAGGTGATGGCATTGTCCCAGTAGCCGGTCTGGTGCGGGAAGCGGCCGGTCGCCAGCGCGGCCCGCGACGGACAGCAGAGCGGGCTCGACGCATAGGCGGCATCGAACACGACTCCTCTCGCCGCCAGTCCGTCGAGGTTCGGCGTCACCGCCTGCGGATGGCCATAGGCACCGGAATGGGCGCGATTGTGATTGTCGGAAAGGATGAACAGCAGGTTCTTCGGCTCGGTCATTTTTTCTCGCTTCCCCGCTGTTCGTCGACACCACGCTGTCGGGCGACATAACCGATTTCCGCCGCTCCCGTGAAGCTCTGACGTTGCCCAACGGTTATGATTTCGATAACCTTGTACCCAAGCACGACGGCCCGGATACAATCGGGCGCCCTCAGAGGGAGGCGAGTGAATTTCATGGCGAGGACCATTCGCGGTCTGGCGCTGGCTGCCATGGCTACGACCTGTCTCCATGGCACCATGGCGGCGGCCGATACCGAGCTGACCTTCCGCTACGCCTATGACAATGTCGACGAGATCCAGGCCGGACTCGACAGGTTCGAGGAGCTGAATCCGGGGATCACGGTCACCATGGAGCGTGTCGCCTTCAAGGACGCGCGCGACCAGCTGATCCGCGAGGGCGCGGCGGGCGCCGGCCCGGATGTCGCCCATCTGGCCTTCGTCTGGGTGAAGGACCTGGGCACTGCCGGCGCCTGCATGCCGCTCAACGAGCTGATCGAGGAGCAGGGCATCGGCGAGAACGGCTTCGAGGACTTCATCGCCACTGACCTCGTGCTCGGCGACGACGAGGAGACCATTTACGGCGTGCCGTTCGCCACCGACACCTGGGGCATGGTCTACAACACCGAGATCATGGCGGAAGCGGGCATCGAGAAGGTGCCCGAGACCTGGGACGAGCTGCTCGAGGCCAGCCGCAAGGCCAAGGCGATCGGCAAGGTCGGCTTCGGCTTCGCCGCCGGCACCTCGGCCGCCAACACCATCTGGTTCCTCGCCAACTTCAACTGGTGGTCCGACGGCGGCACGCTGGTCGAGAGCGATGGCGCCGGTGGCTACCAGGTGGGGATCTCCGCCGACCAGGTCGCCAGCGTCATCGACTACTACAAGACCTATCTCGACGAGGACCTCGGCGTTGCCGGTGCTCTCGCCATGGATGCCTGGAACGATCCGACCATCCTCGAGCAGATGATCGCGGGCGACATGTTCGCGACTTCGGTGCCGGTCTTCACCGCGGTCCAGATCTTCGACCAGTGGCGGGAGCGCAACCCGGGCAAGGAGCTGCCGTTCACCACCGCCATGACGCCGCACGGCTCGGGCCAGCCGACGACCCATCTCGGCGGCCAGTCGCTCTGCGTCAACGCCAACACCGACTACCCGGAAGAGAGCTGGAAGCTGATGCAGTGGCTCAATTCCTGGGAGTTCTTCGAGAACTACAACACCCAGTACTACCCGGCGCAGCAGGCGCTCCTGGTCAAGAAGCCGTTCCCGGCGGAGATGACGGGCTTCCAGCAGCAGTTCTCGGAAGGTGCCCGGAGCTGGGGCCCCTATGCCCGCGGCCCGGCGGCCATCGGCGCCATGTGGAATCAGACCTCGCGCAGCTTCGGTGCCGCCTTCATCGGCGAGAAGACGTCGAAGGAGGCGGCCGACGAGCTGCTCGTCTTCGTCCAGGGTCTCTTGTGATCCGCAGGTCCAACCAAGGCGCCAGCAAGGCGCCGCATCAGGGAAGCGACACGATGACCACGAGAAAAACGCGATTGCTGGGTAGCACGATGCTGGGAGCGGTCGCTCTCGGCACGCTCTGGGCAGGCAGCGCCTGGGCCGACGCCGAGATCACCTTCCGCTACGCCTTCGACAATGTCGACCAGATCCGGGCCGGCCTCGACAAGTTCGAGGAGGACAATCCCGGCATCACGGTCAATCTGGAGCGGATCGCGTTCAAGGACGCCCGCGACCAGTTCCTCCGCGAGACGGCCACCGGCGGCGGCCCTGACGTTGTCTTCATGGCCTATGTCTGGATCAAGGACCTCGGCTCCGCCGACGCCTGCCTGCCGCTCAACGACCTGATCGAGGAGCATGGCATCAGCGAGGCCGGCTTCGACGATTTCATCGCCAACGACCTCGTCTTAGGCGCGGACAACGAGACCATCTACGGCATCCCGTTCGCCACCGACACCTGGGGGATGGTCTACAACACGGCCATCATGGAAGAGGCCGGCATCGAGAAGATCCCGGAGACCTGGGACGAGCTGCTCGAGGCCAGCCGCAAGGCCAAGGAGATCGGCAAGATCGGCTTCGGGTTCGCCGCCGGCACCTCCAGCGCCAACACGATCTGGTTCCTCGCCAACTTCAACTGGTGGTCGGATGGCGGCTCGCTGGTCGTCGATGACGGCGCCGGCGGCTACAAGCTCGGCATCTCGGCCGAGCAGGTCGCGAGCGTCATCGACTACTACAAGACCTACCTCGACGAGGAGCTGACCACGCCGGGCAGCCTCGGCCTCGACAACTGGGCGGATCCGGCCGTGATGGAGCCGATGGCCGCCGGCGATCAGTTCGCGGCCCTGGTACCGGTCTTCACCGCCACCGACATCTTCGACGCCTGGCGGGGTCGCAATCCCGGCCAGGAGCTGCCGTTCGTCACGGCGATGACCCCACACGGCTCGGGCAGCCCCACGACCCACCTGGGAGGCCAGTCGCTCTGCATCAACGCCAACACCGAGTATCCGGAAGAGTCCTGGAAGCTGATGCACTGGCTGAATTCCTGGGAGTTCTGGGACAACTACAACACGATCTACTACCCCTCGCAGAAGTCCCTGCTCGAGCAGCGGCCCTTCCCCGAGGAGCTGTCCGGCATGCAGCAGCAGTTCACCCAGGGTGCCCGGAGCTGGGGTCCCTATGCCCGCGGCCCCGCGGCCATCGCCATGATGTGGAACCAGACCTCGCGCGAGTTCGGTGCCGCCTTCATCGGCGAGAAGAGCTCGCAGCAGGCCGCCGAGGACCTGCTCGAGTACGTTCAGGGCCTGCTCTGAGCAACGATCCGGCTGCGGCCGGCTGAACGTCCAGTCAAGGGTGGCCCCGTCCCGGGGCCACCTCGGGAGGATAGCTTGAACAGAAGATCGCTTGCCGCGACCCTCGCTGCATTCACCGGGCTCGTGGCCGGCACTGCCGCGGCCGAGACGGAAATCACTTTCCGCTACATCCAGTTCAATGCGGACGAGGTCGCGGCAGGGATCGAGGAGTTCAACCGACAGAACCCCGACATCAACGTGATCTTCGAGCGGATCGCGATGCAGGACGCGCGCGACCAGCTGATCCGCGAGACCGCGATCGGCGAAGGACCGGACGTCGCCCATCTCAACTTCGTCTGGGTCAAGGATCTTGGCGTGAGCGGCTCCTGCTTGGCGCTGAACGAGCTGATCGAGACGCACGGCGTCGGGTCGGCAGGCTGGGACGACTTCCTCGCCACGGATCTCACCCTCGCCGAGGACGGCGAGACGATCTACGGCGTGCCGTTCGCGACCGACACCTGGGCCATGGTCTACAATACCGAGCTGCTCGCCGCCGCCGGCGTCGATGCCGTCCCGGCGACCTGGGACGAGCTGCTCGAGGCCAGCCGCCAGATCAAGGCGGCAACCGGCAAGCCGGGCTTCGGCTTCGCTTCCGGCTCGTCCGGCAATGCCGAGATCTGGTTCCTCGCCAATTTCTTCATGTGGTCGAACGGGCAGGCCCTCGTGGTCGAGGACGGCCAGGGCGGCTACGAAGTCGGCATCACCGCCGAGGAGCTCGCGGCGATCATCGACTACTACAGGACCTATCTCGACGAGGAACTGACCATCGCCGGCAGCCTCGGCATCAGCACCGACAACGACCCGGCGCTGATCGAGGCGATGACCAGCGGCGAGCTCGGGGCGATCGTCACGCCGATCTTCGGCGCGGTCCGCCTCTTCGACGACTGGCGCGAGCGCAACCCGGGTGAGGAGCTGCCGTTCACGACGGCGATGACGCCGCATGGCAGCGGCACGCCGGCGACGCATCTGGGCGGCCAGTCGCTCTGCGTCAATGCCGGGACGGAGCACCCGGAAGAGGCCTGGAAGCTGGTCCAGTGGCTGACTTCCTGGGAGTTCTTCGAGAAGTACAACACGCTCTTCTATCCGGCCCAGCAGAGCCTCTTGCTGAAGCGGCCCTTCCCGGCCGAGATGGAGGGCTTCCAGAAGCAGTTCACCGAAGGTGCCCGGAGCTGGGGCCCCTATGCACGCGGCCCGGCCGCCATTGCCGCCATGTGGAACCAGACGGCGCGCAGCTTCGGCTCGGCGTTGATCGGCGAGCAGACCTCCATGCAGGCGGCCGAGGAAATCGTCGCCTTCGTCCAAGACCAGCTCTGATCGGACAGGAATCCCGTGAGCAGCACAGCCATTCCGACCGCCCGCGGGATCCGGGGGGAGCGGCCGTTCATCGTCTTCATGCTGGTGCCGGCCTTTTTCTTCCTCATCATGTTCTACGTCTATCCGACCCTCTTCAATCTCGAGGTCAGCTTCACCGACCTCTCGCTCTTCGGCCTGCGCCAGGGCGGTGAGTGGATCGGCATCGCCAATTATGTCGAGCTGGTGACCAGCAAGGACTTCCACCGCGTCATCTTCAATACCGTCTTCTGGCTCACCGTCGTGGGCGTCGCCGTCCGCATCGTGCTCGGCCTCGGGCTTGCCCTGCTGCTCGACTCGAAGGTCCTCGACAAGTACCGGCTCAAGACCATCAGCCGCGTTCTGCTCCTGGTGCCCTGGGCGACCCCGCCGATAGTCGCCATCGTCTCCTGGCGCTGGCTCCTGAACCCGCAGCTCGGCGACATCAACAAGCTGCTGATCGGCCTCGGCATCGTCGAGCAGCCGATCGCCTTCCTCTCGGAAGCGGCCTGGGTCTGGCCGGCGCTGATCACCATCATCACCTGGAACACCCTGCCGCTCGTGGCGCTCACCTTCCTCGCCGCCCTGCAGTCGCTGCCGTCGGAGCTCCTGGAAGCGGCCGAGATCGACGGGGCCGGCCGCTGGCAGCGCCTGCGCTACGTCATCCTGCCGCATCTCAAGCCGGCGATCATCGTGATGACGCTGATGTCCACCTTCTGGACCTTCAACAACTTCGTCTATGTCTGGCTCACCACCGCGGGCGGCCCGGGCCTCTACACCAACGTCATGGCGACCGAGGTCTACATCAAGGCGTTCATCGACGGCCGGATGGGCTACAGCTCGGCCGTGGGCGTGGTCATGGCGACGCTGATGGTCGCCTTCGGCATGATCTATCTCCGCTTCATCGCCCAGCGCGAATTCAAGGAGGTGTTCTGATGGCTGCGACCGCCGCGGCGCCGATGCCGCGCGCCTTTCGCGTCAATACCGGCTTCTCCCTGCCGGGCGAGCTGGCGCTGGTCGTGCTGACCATCCTCGTCCTGATCTTCCTCGTCTATCCGACGGCCTGGATCATCGTCGCCAGCTTCAAGACGTCGGCGACGATGTTCTCGGCGACCGAGTTCGAGTTCACGCTCGAGAACTATGTCAGCCTGTTCCAGACCGGCTTCGCCCGCAACATCTTCAACAGCCTCTACTTGTGCATCGTCGCCGTCCTGATCTCGACCTTCGTCAGCACGATCGCCGCCTACACGTTCTCGCGCATGCGCTTTCGCGGCAAGAGCATGATCTTCGGCTCCGTGCTGCTCGGCCAGTGCTTTCCCTGGATCATCCTGGTGACGCCGCTCTTCATCCTGTTCGCCAAGATGGGGCTCCTGAACAACCATTTCTCGATGCTCTTCGTCTACACGGCGATCACCATCCCCTTCTCGGTCTACCTGCTCGTCGGCTATCTCGAGGGCGTGCCGCGCTCGCTCGACGAGGCGGCGATGATCGACGGCTGCTCGCGCTTCCAGGCCATCTGGCTGATCATCTTCCCGATCATGCTGCCGGGCATCGTCGCGACCGCGACCTATGCCTTCATGCTCTGCTGGACCGAGTATCTCTTCGCCCTCGCCTTTCTGACCAAGACCCAGCTCAAGACCATGCCGCTTGCCCTCTACGCTTTCTTCGGCGAGGACACCTCGGAATGGGGTCGCATCATGGCGGCCTCTGCTTTGACCACCGCCCCCACCCTCCTCCTCTTCCTGCCGCTCCAGACCCGGCTGACCTCCGGCCTCGCGGCGGGCAGCGTGAAGCAGTAGGCCGCCGGCCGAGGACATGATCGAGGGCGTCAGCCACCTCACCTTCATCGTCGCCGATCTCGACCGGATGGAGGAGATGCTGACCACCGTGCTCGACGCGCGCAAGGTCTATGACAGCGGCGAGCGCAGCTTCTCGCTCGCACCCGAGCGCTTCTACACCGTGGCGGGGCAGTGGATCGCGGTGATGCGCGGCGAGCCTTTGCCGACCCGCACCTACAACCACGTCGCCTTCAAGATCGACGACGCCGACTACGCGACCTGCCTCGTCCGCATCCAGTCACTCGGCCTCGAGCTGCGCGAAGGCCGCTCCCGGGTCGAGGGCGAGGGCCGCTCGATCTATTTCCATGACCACGACAACCACCTCTTCGAGCTGCACACCGGCACGCTCGCCGAGCGGCTGCAGCGCTACGCCCGGTCCTGAAGGCAGGCCCTGCGGCGGCAGGGCGTCACGATACAGGAATTATAACCTATAACGACGAGCGGCACAAGGCCCGCCCGGGGTCGTTCGGCAATTCTTGGTTTCTCGGGTTCCGGCCTGTGGGTCGAGGCGCCCGGCGCGGCGAAAAACCCCTTTTTCATAAGGGGTTGGACGGTGCCGGGTTCGTTTGCGGGCGCTCGGGTTCGTTCGTCGAAAAGCCGGGTTCGTTCGTCGAATCCGTGGGTTCGTTGGTCGTTCCGGCGGGTTCGTTCGTCGGTTGCTGTCGCATATAGCGCGACATCTACGGGCCACTGTCGCGCTATATGCGACATAAGGAATCGTGATGTCGCGTATAACGCGACAGTTCGGCGGCTACTGTCGCGGTATATGCGACAACCCGAGCCCAACTGTCGCGTATAACGCGACAAGCCGAGCGTCGAGGCGGCGAATCCGGCCCCCTTCGACACCCTGGCTGCCGGTTGCGGGCGGTTGCCATAAGCATTCGTGATGGCCGCGCGGCGGTTGCCGCGCAGCTCAAAGGCGCCTGACCCCATCAGGCGCCGCGCCAGCCCCGGCGACGCCTCGGCTCACGACAGGATCATGGCGATGTAGCCGCTGATCAGCACCATCGCCGAGGTCAGGGCGTAGGTGACGGGGTAGGGTGTGGCGCCAATCGCGCTCCTGCTCCGGTCGAGCAGGGCGTTCAGGGCCGGGGTGCTGTTGCGCGCGCCGGCGCAGGCACCGGCGTTGACCACCACATTCATCTTCGTGACGTAGTTGCCGAAGAGGAATGCCAAGAAAGGTGGCACGGTCGCACCGAGCAGCCCGATGATGGCGAGCCAGATCACTGTCGTGCCCTGGAAGCTGTCCAGCACCTTCGAGCCGACTTTGGCGGCCAGGACCGCAATGAACACGTTCAGCCCGATATCCTGGATGAAGCTCCGGGCCCCCTCGCTCATCGGCCCGCCGAAAGCGGGGTTCCAGGTGCGCAGGGTCGCGACGCCGATCGCGGTCAGCATGCAACCGGCAGAAGTGCCGAGCGCGAACGGGATACCGCCCAGGGTGAGGGTCAAGAGACCGACGCAGTAGCCGATCACCAGCGCCAGCGCGAGGAACATGACCTCGGTGAAGGTGCTGAACGTGATCGGCTTGCCGCGCAGCGTCCTGGCCGCCTTCCGCACGGCCCAGTCGGGCCCGGCGAGACGCAGGACGTCGCCGACCTCGACCCTGGCGTCGGGCAGCACCGGCATCTGGTGCCCCTGGCGGAAGATCGCCCGGAGATAGAGGCCGAAGCCGATCTCCCGGGCGAGATCGCCCACGGTCCGGCCGCCGGGCGCCCCCTTGCCGACATGGATGTCGGCGACCTCGATCGCGACGTCGCGGGCGCGCGGCTCGTTGACCTCGGTGCCGACGATCTCACCGGCCTTCTCGATCAGGCTGGCATAGCGCCCGCGCACCCCGATGATGTCGCCCTTCTGCAGGCTCGGGTTGGCCTCGGCCTCGATGACCCGGTCGCCGCGCACGACCCGAAGCACGGCGGCATGCGGGTATTTCTGAAAGAGCTGGTCGACGGTCTGGCCGACCAGCTCGTCATGCTCGACCCGGTAGGCGCGAATGTCGAGCGGCGAGGCGCCCATGACGAAGGCGGCATCGATCCCCGGCAGCGCGGCGTCGCCGCCGCCACCGCCGAGCGCCTTTTCCGCCGCTTTCGCCTCGGCCACCGGGTCCTTGCCGAACATCTGCGGCAGGTACTTGATCAGGAGAATGCCACCGACCGTCGCCAGCACGTAGCTGATCGCATAGCCGGCGGCGATATTCGCGGCAACCTGACCGGTGGGCATGCCATCCGGCGGTGTCCAGGCACCGCCCTGCATCGCCGAGGTGGCGACGCCGATGACGGCGGTGACGGTGTAGCTGCCGGAGATCAGCCCCGGCGCGTAGCCCGGGTCGAGCCCGACGAGCATGGCGCCGCCGTAGCAGATGATGAAATTGGCGACGATGACGATGCAGCCCATGATGACGAGGCCGACACCGCCGCGCATCAGCCCGGGGAAGAAGCTCGGGCCGACCTTGAGGCCGAGCGCGTACATGAACATCGAAAGGAAGATGGTCGAGACCAGGCCGGGCAGCTCGAACTGGATGCCGAAGCCGGTGAAGGCGATGATCGAGAGAGCGAGGCCGACCACGAGGGTCCCGGCGGTCGAGCCGAGCGACACCCCCTTCACGACGATCCGCCCGAGCGGATAGCCGAGCGCCATGGCCAGGAAGATGAAGAGAAAGGGCTGTGCGTCGAGCAGCCTGAAGATGTACCCGAAGCCGCATCCGGCGAGTGGCTCGACATAGGGTGCGAGCGTGTGCGCCAAGCTCTCGGCTTCGCTGAAAACGGCGCCCGTCATGCCCTCGACGGTGGTGGCGACCGCCGCCGCACCTTCTTCCATCGTCGCGACCGCGGCCGAGCCGCCATCCGCAGCCTGCGCCAATGCCTCGCCGGCGCCGAACAGGGCCAAAGCGAGGCACGCCGCAATCAGGTGTCGGCAGGGGCCGTCGAGGATCTCACGCAAGACGATCCAACGTCCAGATCCGGTGTCGGGGACAGCGGCGCCCTGCGGAAGCCAGGGGCGCTGTTGCTCCCGGGGCACCTCCTGGCGCCGCAATGATGACGCCGCCGGTCGTTCTCAGTGGTGGTACCCGGTACCCTCTTCCGCCGTGAGCGGGCTGGTGATCGGGTGCGCCGCGAAGTAATCCAGGCAGCGCTGCATGTCCGCAATGAGCAGTGCGCCCAGGTCCTTGCTGACGCCGTGCCGCACCAGGATCCGCTGGATCACCAGATCCTGACGATTGGCCGGCAGGGCATAGGCCGGGACCTGCCAGCCGCGACTGCGCAGCCGGTCGGCGAGGTCGTAGAGCGTGTAGCCCCTGGTGTCGAAACCGTCCTTGATCTTCCAGGCGAGCGCCGGAATGCCGCCTTTCGGGTCACCGCCATAGATGATCTCGAACGGCCCCATCCTGGCGATCTCGCCGGCGACGTACTGCGCCGTCTCGTAGCAGGCGCTGTGGATCTTGCGGTAGCCTTCCTTGCCGAGGCGCAGGAAGTTGTAATACTGCGCGATGATCTGCCCGCCCGGCCGCGAGAAGTTCAGCGCGAAGGTCGGCATGTTGCCGCCGAGATAGTTGACGTTGAAGACCAGGTCCTCGGGCAGGTCCCCGGCCTCACGCCAGATCACCCAGCCGACGCCGAGCGGGGCGAGGCCGAACTTGTGCCCCGAGGTGTTGATCGACCTGACCCGCGGGATGCGGAAATCCCACTCGAGCTCGGGCGCGCAGAAGGGTGCGAGGAAGCCGCCGCTGGCGCCGTCGACATGGATCGGGATGTCGAGGCCGGTGTCCTTCTCGAGCTTGTCGAGGGCGTCGGCGACGGCCTTGACCGGCTCGTAGTCGCAGGTGAAGGTCACGCCCAGCGTCGGCACGACGCCGATCGTGTTCTCGTCGCAGCGCTTCAGCACCTCCTCCGGCGTCATCAGCAGGCGGCCCTCCTCCATCGGGATCTCGCGCAGCTCGACGTCCCAGTAGCGGGCGAACTTGTGCCAGCAGATCTGCACCGGGCCGCAAATCATGTTGGGCTTGTCGGCGGGCTTGCCGGCGGCACGCATCCTGTCGCGCCAGCGCCATTTCATCGCCAAGCCGCCGAGCATCGCCGCCTCGCTCGAGCCCGTGGTCGAGCAGCCCATGGTGTTGGCGGCATCCGGCGAATTCCAGAGATCGGCCAGGATATGCACGCAGCGCGCCTCGATCTCGGCGGATTGCGGGTACTCGTCCTTGTCGATCATGTTCTTGTCGATGCTGAGCTCCATGAGCTCGTGCACCTCGCGGTCGAGCCAGGTCTGGCAGAACGTCGCGAGGTTCTGCCGCGAGTTGCCGTCGAGCATCAGCTCGTCGCGCACCACGGCGAAAGCATTGCGCGGGTCGTGCTCGTGCTCCGGCATCTTGTATTTCGGCATGATGTTGCCGAGGTCGGCCGAGCCATAGATGTCGTCGAGCAGCGAGCCCTTGATGTCTTTCTTCGCGTGGAGCGGCATGGTCTGGCGTTCCTCCTTATTGCGGCATTCCGCCAGGCTCGCGCAACGAATGCCTGCTGGCGGTATCGATGTTGTGCGACATACATCCGCGAGGCGGGTATTGTCGCCGGGTTAGAACGTCTCGGCCGGATCGAGGTGCAAGGGCCCTGCGCCGCGGGCTCCCATGGGCCGCAACCCTTCAGCCCGGCACCGGCATCACGCCTGCAGCCAGCCGTCGAGCTTCGCTGCGTCCGGCAGGCCACCTGCATGGACGAGCTTGCCGTCCACGGCGATGCCGGGCGTGGAGATCACCCCCGCCATGGCGATGGACTTCGCATCGGTGACCTTCTCGACCGCGACGTCGAGACCGAGCCTCGCCGCGGCGTCCCTGATCATGGTTTCCGTGGCTGCACAGCGCTTGCAGCCCGGGCCGTAGACCTTGACGGTCTTCATCTGCGTGTCCTTTCGGCGGATGGTCAGAGGATGGCGTTGAAGAGGAAGCCGGTGGCGAGGATGCCGGCCGAGACGACGGCGATGAAGATCGCGATCAGCCGAAGCGTCAGCACCTGCTTGAGGATGATCATCTCGGGCAGGCTGAGGGCGATGACCGACATCATGAATGCGAGCGTCGTGCCGAGTGCGGCACCCTTGCCCAGCAGGGCCTCGACGATCGGGATGACGCCGGCGGCATTGGTGTACATGGGCACGCCCACCACGACGGCGGCGGGAACCGACCACCAGGCGTCGCCGCCCATGATCCGCAGCATCATCGCCTCTGGGACATAACCGTGGATGGCGGCCCCGATGCCGATGCCGACCAGCACCCAGATCCAGACCTTGCCGACGATCTCGCGCACCTGGTCGAGGCCGACCTTCAGCCGGTCGACCAGCGTGAGCCGCTCTTCCGGCAGGTCGCCGACGGGGCCGGCGTTCAGCTCGCGCACCCAGTCCTGCAGATAGCGCTCCAGCCCCATCCGCCCGAGGACGAATCCCGCGACGGTGGCGATGGTGAAACCGAAGACCAGGTAGATCGTGGCAATCTCCCAGCCGACGAGGCCGTAGAGCAGCCCGAGCCCGACCGGTCCCACCATCGGTCCCGCGATCAGGAAGGAGAAGGTGACACCGAGCGGAATGCCCGCCGAGACGAAACCGATGAAGAGCGGCACCGAGGAGCACGAGCAGAACGGCGTCAGCACGCCCAGCAGGGAGGCGAGCGGATAGCCCCAGATCTCGCGCTTGCCGGCCAGGATCGCCCGGGTCTTCTCCGGGCTGAACCAGCTGCGCAGCACGCCGGTGACGAAGACGATGCCGGTCAGCAGCAACAGGACCTTGGGCACGTCGTAGACGAAGAAGGCGATGGCCTCGCCGGTATGGCTGTCGCGCGCCACCGGGAAGAGCGACGTCACCCATTCGGCAATCGGGACGAGCTGGCCGTAGAGCAGATAGAGTGCCACGCCCGCGGCGGGCACGCCCAGATACCAGAGCCAGTCGGGCGCCGCGCGATGCGGGACCGGGACGTGCGTCGCGACGTTCATGCGACCTTCCTTCCAGACATGTTCTCCGCGGCCAGCACCGCGTCGATCACCGCCGCCAGCTCGTGCGCGAGGTCAGGGTTGCGGCGGTAGCGCACCCATTGCGCGTCGCGCCGGTCGAGGACCACGCCGGCCTCGCGCAGCACCTTCATGTGTCGCGACATCCGGCTCTGGCTCGCACCGAGGCGGTCCATCAGCTCGCAGACGCAATGCTCGCCGCCGTCCCAGACGAGTGCCAGGGCAGCGCGGCGGGTCGGATCGGCAAGGGCGGTCAGCAAGTCCTGCATGGCAGGAGGTCTATGCGGCATGGCGCATATGCGCCTTGATTCATGTCAAGTGGATCGGAACGTTGGAAACACTTGTCCGAGAAGCTTGGCCTCGACGACCGTCTTCGCTAGCCTGCTTGGAACATTGGCAACGACAAGGCCCGAGGGAGGCGCCGGTTGGCCAAGGCAGCAGATGCTCGCCAAGACGCGCTGAACCGCGATCTGGCGGCGAGGCCGATCGCACCGGTATCGGCATGGGTGCGATTCAGCAACGACCGGCGGGTGCTCGCCTACCTGTTCCTCGCCCCTGCCCTGGCCATTCTCGGCTTCACCGTCGTCTACCCGTTCTTCCAGGCCATCACCATCAGCTTCACCAACAAGATGGCCGGCGCATCGGCGAGCTTTATCGGCCTCGCCAATTATCGCGAGCTGATCGCCGATCCGGTCTTTCTCAAGGTGCTGATCAATACCTTCCAATACACGCTGCTGGGCGTCGGCATCAAATTCCTGCTCGGGCTGACCATGGCGCTGGTGCTCAGCCAGGACCGGAAAGCCAACTATATCTTCAAGACCATCCTGTTCGTGCCCTGGGCGGTGCCGCCGGTGGTGGCGGCCCTCAACTGGCGCTGGATCTACGACGATTTCAGCGGGCTGGCGAACCACATCCTCTTTGCCCTCAATCTGGTCGACGAGCCGGTCGCCTGGACCGGCGACAAGTCGATCGCCATGCTCTCCGTCGTCGCCGTGGTCGTCTGGTCGGGCACGCCCTTCTACACCATGAGCTTCCTCGCCGGGCTCAAGGCGATACCGAAGGAACTCTACGAAGCGGCGCGCATCGATGGCGCCACGACCTTGCAGGAATTTCGCCACATCACCCTGCCGTCGATGAAGCCTGTCTTCACTGTCGTCGTCATGCTCTCGACCATCTGGACCTCGACCAACGTCGTCTTCGTCCTCCTTCTGACCAATGGCGGGCCGGCCAACGCCACCCAGATCCTGCCCAATCTCGCCTACAAGTTCGCGCTGCTGGCCGGTCGGCTCGGCACCGGCTCGGCGGTCAACATGATCTTCTTTCCGATCCTGGCGGTGCTCATCGTCATCCTCTCACGCAAGATGCTGCAGGAGCGGATGCGATGAACGCGGCCCTGACCATCCTCCGCCGAAAGACGCCCTCATGATCAAGACCATAGAAGGCCATGATCGACTGTGGCGCTGGATCGGCAATGTCACGTTGCTGGTCCTGGTCGTCTGGACGCTGCTGCCGTTTTACTGGATGTTCGCGACTTCCTTGAAGAAGCACAAGGAAATCTACGGCATGGGCACCACGCTCTGGCCGCGCGATCCGACGCTCGAGAGCTACCGCATCCTGTTCTTCGAGACCGACTACATGCTGTTCTTCACCAACAGCATGAAGACGGCGCTCTCGACCACCGCCGTCACCGTCGTCGTCGCCTCGCTCGCGGCCTATGCCATCGCCCGGCTCGACTTTCCCGGCCGTTCGCTGATCGCCCGGGGCATGGTCTACACCTACCTCGTGCCGCAATCGCTGCTGTTCATCCCGCTCTTCACCATCCTGGTCGCGGTCGGCCTCGACAATTCGCTGACCGGCCTGTCGATCGCCTACATGGGCTTCACCATCCCGTTCTGCACGTGGCTCCTGATGGGCTACTTCATGTCGATCCCGGTG
>JAUIID010000304.1 GCA_030431615.1 Alphaproteobacteria bacterium | reverse complement strand
GGCGCAGGGCGGCAAACAGCTGACCGATGCGCGAGGCGTCGCGGCTCTCGCCGCGCCAGGCACCCGCGACGCCACCGACGGGCAGGGTCATCTGGTTGTTCATGATACAGGTCCTTCACGTTGCAACGCATCATTCACGCGTTGCTTCTAACGATCTGCAATGTGGCGGTTCCCCCGGGACGGTACCATGCAGTTTTTTGCAACGCAGCATTGTCGCCCGGGAAGGTCCACGGTCACGATCCGTTCATCGCCCGAGGCGCATGATGCCGGGTTCAGCGTGACGTGATGGGTCGCGAGCGCCGGGCCGGTTGGTGCGCCGCGCCGTTCGGCGTAAAGCTCGAAGGCGCCAACCCCGGAGGCCGCCCATGCCCGCAATCATCCGGCGTCTTGCCGGCGGCGCCGCCCGCGAGCGTGCCGGACGGATCCTGCTCGGCCCGCCCTTGCCCGCCGCCATGCCGCAGCGCGTGGCCGACGCCATCGGCCGCGAGCAGGCGCGCAGCGAGGTGCTGGTCAGCCTGATCCAGCTCGGCGCCATCGTGCTCTTTGCCGTGCTCTACAGCCTCACACCCAAGGCCTTCCCGCCGGACGTGCCGTTCGAGCCCGTGCCGATCGCCCTCTCACTCTATGCGTTGTTCACCTTCTGGCGCCTCAGCCTAGCGGTGAAGCAGCGCCTGACGCGCCCGATCCTCGCCTTCTCGGTGGTCGTCGACATCGCCCTCCTGATGGTCACCATCTGGAGCTTCCACCTGCAATACGAAGCGCCGCCGGCCCTCTACCTCAAGGCGCCGACGCTGATGTACGTCTTCATCCTGATCGCCCTTCGCACGCTCCGCTTCGAGCCGGCCTTCGTCCTGCTCGCCGGCATCAGCGCCGCCCTCGGCTGGCTCGCGCTGGTCGCCTATGCGGTGCTCGCCGGTGGCGGCACCCCCGGAGGGCCCGAAGCCGGGCCGATGATCACGCGGGACTTCGCCGAGTACATGATGAGCTACCGCATCCTGATCGGCGCCGAGGTCGACAAGATCGTCTCGATTCTCGTGGTCACCGCCATCCTCGCCCTCGCCCTCTATCGGGCCCGCAAGCTGCTGGTGCGGGCCGCCGTGGAGGGCCAGGCCGCGTCCGACCTCAAGCGCTTCTTCGCGCCGGAGATCGCGGGCCGCATCACCGGCAGCGAGGGCGGGCTCGTGGCCGGCCGGGCCGAGCTGCGCGACGCCGCGATCATGTTCATCGACCTCAGGGGCTTCACCGCCTTGGGCGAGCGCCTGCCGCCGGGCGACGTGATCCAGCTCCTCGGCGAGTATCAGGCCCTGATGAGCCGGGCCGTGCGAGCCAGCGGCGGCAGCATCGACAAGTTCATGGGCGACGGCATCCTCGCCAGCTTCGGCGCTGTCCGCCCCAGCGACTCCGCCGCCGCCGAGGCGCTCGCCGCCATCGAGGCCGTGCTGGAGACCGGCCAGCGCTGGAGCCGGGATCGCACCGCTCGCGGCCTTGCCGCCCCCGCCGTAGCGGCCTCGGTGACCGCCGGCCGGGTGATGTTCGGCACGGTCGGCGATGCCGAGCGGCTCGAATACACCGTGCTCGGCGAGCCCGTGAATCTCGCCGCCAAGCTGGAGAAGCACGCCAAGGTGGAGCGGACGGCTGCGGTCGTCATGGCAGAGACCTTCGATGCCGCCTGTCGCCAGGGCTTCCGCCCGCGCCTCGGCTGGGAGCTCAGGACCGCCCGCGCAGTTGACGGCGTCGGTCGCGCCATCGACATCCGGGTGTGCTAGAAAGAGCTCAAAGGGAGTTCTTCGGAGGGCGGGAAATGGCATTGTTCACGGGCTTTCAGGGTCATCGGCTGAGCACGGCGGAGACCGAGATCTTCGCCCGCACAAAGGGCGACGGCCCCCCGCTCCTGCTCCTCCACGGCTACCCCCAGACCCACGCCATGTGGCACCGCGTGGCCCCGGCCCTCGCCGAGACCTTCACCGTCGTCTGCGCCGACCTCCGCGGCTACGGCGACAGCGGCAAGCCGGTCGGCGACGCCTCCCACCGCGCCATGAGCAAGCGCACCATGGCGGCGGACCTGGTAGAGGCCATGAGCATGCTCGGCTTCGACCAGTTCATGGTGGCCGGGCACGACCGGGGCGGCCGCGTCACCCACCGCATGTGCCTCGACCACCCGAAGGTGGTGCAGCGGGCCGCCGTGCTCGACATCGTGCCCACCCGGACCATCTTCGAGGCGACCAACAAGGCGATCGCCGAGGGCTACTATCACTGGTTCTTCCTCAGCCGCCCGGCCGACTTCCCCGAGCGGCTGATCGGCGCCGACCCGGTCTACTACCTGCACCAGAAGCTCGGCGGCTGGTCGGCCGACAAGAGCAGCTCCTACGTCCACCCGGACGCCATGGCCGAGTACGAGCGCTGCTTCGCCAGCCCCTCCACCATCCACGCCAGTTGCGAGGACTACCGCGCCGCCGCGACCATCGACCTCGAGCACGACACGGCCGACGAGGACGCGCGTATCCAGTGCCCCCTCCTCGTGCTCTGGGGCCGCGACGGGCTCATGGAGAAGCATTTCGACGTGCTCGCCACCTGGCGCGAGAAGGCGGCGGGCGAGGTGACCGGCGAGGCGCTCGATTGTGGCCACTACCTCCCCGAGGAGGCGCCCGAAGCGACGACCGAAAAACTCCGGGCGTTCTTCAAAGCGTGAGGTCGACCGAGACCGGCACGTGGTCGCTGGTGCGCCGGCTGCCGAGCCCGGCATTGATCCGCTGATGCACCGTGTGCTCGACCCGGCCTGCCCCGCCCCGGATCCGTGGGCAGGCACCCTCGCCGACCAGCGCCTGGGTGAAGAGGATGTGGTCGATGAGCTGGAAGCGGGTCGCGTCATAGGGCTCGGCCGGCAAGGGCGGCGTGCCGTCCCGCTGTCTTGACCAGCGCTCGACCCGGTCGTCGAAGGCGGTGGTCCAGCGCAGATCGCCCGGAAAGTCGAAGAGCGCGTGGTTGAGGAACTTGTCGGCGGCGAAGACGTCGCCCTGCAGGTTCCCGACGAGGTCGAAATAGAGATATTCGCGCTCGAAGAAGCCGCGCCCAGGCCCGTCATTGAAGTCGCCCGCCACCAGGATGCAGGGCTCCGGCGTCTGGGCGAAGCGGCCGTCGATGTAGCGGCGGATGTCGTAGGCCTCGGTGGCGAGCTGGATGCGCGCCCGAAGGGCCTCGTCGACATAGTCTGCGGTCAGCTCGCCCTCGGCGTCGAAGGCCCGCTTGTGGTTGATCTTGCTCTTCAGATGCGCGCCCACGACCTCGACCTCGACTCCGCCGAGCCGCAGCAGCAGCACCTGCGGGTGCCGCCAGTGCCGATGCCGCCGGGCGATGATCTCGCCCCAGCGATGCACCGGCCAGTCCCGCTGCCCCGTCAGGTCCTGCCAGACCAGGGGTGCCAGAACCGCCGCCCGGCTCTCCTGGAAGAGCCCGTCCCGGACCAGGAACCAGAGCCATTGCGCGCCGCTGACCCGGTTGCCCTGCATGGCGTAGAGCCCGGCCAGCGCCCGTCGCGGGTCGTCGGGCGCCGCTGCGAGCACCTCGGCCGTGCCCGGAATGGTGGCGACGCGCCAGCCGCCGCCGAGCCCGTGCGGCTCCGCCGCCGCCACCCAGGCCTCGAGCGCCGGCAGGCTGGGCGGCCCCTCGACGAGCAGCAGGACGTCCGGATCGATGGCCCGGATCTCGGCGGCGATGGCGGCGAGCCGCGCTGCCTCGCCCGACCCGCCGTCGAGCAGCCTCGAGAAATGCTCGATGTTCCAGCTCGTCACGGTCAGCGTGGTCATGTATCAACCTCCGGATGAAAAAGTCTACCGCACCTCTCGCGCTCGTACGTCTCTTGACGGCTT
>JAUIID010000078.1 GCA_030431615.1 Alphaproteobacteria bacterium | reverse complement strand
CCTCTTCGCCCGCAACGACGTCGACATCGACAAGGTCAAGATCCTGCGCGTCGAGGGTGCCGGCAAGATGGTGGCGGTTATGGAAGGCCAGGCCGAGGGCCTGATGGCCGGGCTCGACAACCAGTCCCTGACCCTGCCCCGGGAGGGCGTGGATCTGGTCGATTTCGGCTATGCCGCGAACGGCACCAACACGGTCGGCCTCACCATCTTCACCCATACCGACACGCTCGAGGAGAACCCCGACCTGGTCCGCCGCTTCGTCGCCGCCACGGTGAAGAGCTTCGAGGCGGCCCTCGCCGAGCCCGGTGCCGCCATCGAGGCGGGTCTCAAGGTCAAGCCGGACCTCGACCCCGACCTCTCGCTCGAGCAGCTCCAGGTGGGCTTCGGGCTGATGTCCAGCCCCGCCAGCCAGGGCATGCCGCTCGGTCAGTTCGCGCTCGAGGACTGGGCCGGCACGCTGGAGCTGATGAAGGAGTACATGGAGCTCGAGACCGACATCGAGCCCGACGTGCTCTTCACCAACGAATTCGTGCCGGGCTGACCCGCCCTTGACGACAGCCTCACCGCCATCCGCCCGCCATGCCGGGCGGGTGGCCATCGTCACCGGCGGGGCCGGCGGCATCGGCCGGGCGATCGCCGAGCGGCTCATGGCCGAGGGGGCCTCGCTGGCGCTTTGGGACGTCGACGCGGCAACGGCCGGGGCCACGGCGGCGGCACTGCGCCTCGTCGGCAAGACGCCGGTCGAGGCCTTCGCCGTCGACGTCACCGCCGAAGCCTCCGTCGATGCCGCCACGAACGCCACCTTCGAGCGCTTCGGCCGCGTCGATCTCGTGGTCAACAATGCCGGCATCCTGGGGCCCGTGGCGCCCACCTGGGAGCACACGCCGGACGCGTTCCGCCAGGTGCTCGAGGTCAACCTCGTCGGCACCTTCCTCGTCTGCCGGGCGCTCGTCCCGCGGCTCCTGCAGCAGGACCAGCCGGAGCGCTGCCGCATCGTCAACCTCGCCTCCATCCAGGGCAAGGAAGGCATGCCGTCGGCCGCCGCCTACGTGGCCTCCAAGGCCGGGGTGATCGGCCTCACCAAGACGCTGGGCAAGGAGCTGGCCAGGGCCGGCATCCTCGTCAACTGCGTCACCCCCTCGGCCGTCGAGGGCACCGGCATGGCGACGATGATCACGGAGGAGCGCCGGGCCGAGATCATGGGCCGCATCCCGATGGGTCGCTTCGTCCACCTGGATGAGGTGGCGTCGATGGTCGCCTGGCTCGGCAGCCTGGAATGCACCTTCTCGACCGGGGCCGTCTTCGACCTCTCGGGCGGCCGCGCGACTTACTGACTGCCGCTGGACGGCGCCGGGCAGCGGGCGTAGCGTCGAGGGCAATCAACCAGAGAACGGGGAGGCCCTCCAATGCGCGTGCGTTCCTCTGCCCTTGCCATCTTCGGCGCTCTCGTGCTCGCCCTTGCGGCACCCACTCTGGCCAGGGCCGACAAGCTGCAGGACATCCTCGAAGCCGGCGTCGTCCGGGTCACCGTCTTCGGCGACGTGCCGCCCTTCGGCTCGCAGAACGTCAACCGCGAGCTCGAGGGCTTCGACATCGACCTCGCCCGCATGCTGGCCGAATCGCTCGGCGTCGAGCTGGAGCTGGTCCAGGCGACCGCCGCCAACCGCATCCCCTACCTCCTCACCGACAAGTCCGACGTCAACGTCGCCGCCATGTCGGTGACCGCCGAGCGGGCGAAGCAGGTGCTCTACAGCGCGCCCTACGCCGACACCTCGCTCGCCGTCTTCGGCCCGGCCTCGGCCGAGATCACCACCGCCGGCGACATCGGCACGCTCAGCACCGCCGTCGCCAAGGGCACCACCGAGGACATCATGCTGACCGCCGCGGCACCCGACGCCGAGATTATGCGCACCGAGGACAACGCCACGGCGGTCCAGGCCTATCTCTCGGGCCAGGCCGACCTGCTCGCCGCCAACAGCGTCGTGGTGGTCGAGCTCGCCAAGCAGAACCCGGACGCCGAGTTCGACTTCAAGTTCGCGCTCCGCCGCGCCCCGGCGCACATCACCGTGCGGATGGGCGAGCACAACCTGCTGCGCTGGCTCGACACCTTCATCTTCCAGCAGACGCTCAACGGCGAGCTGAACGCGCTGCACGAGAAGTGGCTGGGCGGCCCGATGCAGCCCTTGCCGCCCCTCTAGGGGGATGTCGAAGCACGACTTCGATACAGCCGAGTTCGCCGCGCGGCGAGCCCGGCTGCGCGAGGCGCTGGCAGAGGCCGACCTCGACTGGCTCGTCGTCATCCACCCGGTGGCGATCCGCTGGCTGACCGGCTCCGACGCCAAGAGCTACCAGGAATTCCAGTGCCTCTTCTTCTCGGCCGAGGAGGCGCCGCTCACCGTCCTGACCCGGGCCGGCGAGGTGGCGGAGTTCCGGGACGACGCGCTGGTCGACGAGGTCGTGGGCTGGGGCGGCGGCATCGCCGAGGACCCGATCCCGCACTTTCGAACCGTGGCGAAGAGGCTCGGCCTGCCGGGTGCCCGGGTCGGCCTCGACGTGCCGGCCTGTTATCTCCATCCCTACCACCTGCTGGCCCTGCGCGAGGCGCTCGGCGCCAGCCTCGTGGCCGAGCCCTCCACACTCGTGCACGACCTGACGCTGGTGAAGTCGCCGGCCGAGCTCGCCTTCATCCGCCGCGCGGCGGCCCTGGCCGACGACGCCATGGCGGTCTTCGCCAGCGCACTCCGGCCGGGGCGCAGCGAGCTTGCCGTTGCCGGCGAGGTGATTGCCACCCTCATGGCTGCCGGCAGCGGCCTCGCCGCCAGCCCGATCAACCTCGTCTCCGGCGAGCGCTCCTGCTTCAGCCACGGCGCCCCCACCCAGCGGCTGCTGCGCACGGGCGACTGCGGCAATATCGAGTTCGGCGCGACCTGGCACCGTTACACCGCCACGATCGGCCGGCAGTTCTGCATCGGCCCGCCGACCCCGCGCATGGCAGAGCTCTACGCCATCGTCCGCCGGGCGCAGGATGCCTGCATCGCGGCGATCCGGCCCGGCGTGAACGCCAGCGTCCCGCACGAGGCCGCCCGCGCGGTGATCGTCGAAGCCGGCCTCGAGCCCTATCGCGTTCACACCACCGGCTACGGCCTGGCACCCGGCTTCCCGCCGAGCTGGGGCGAGCCCGTCCACATGCTGAACGACAGCCCCTACACGCTCGAAGCCGGCATGGTCCTCTCTGTCGAACCTCCGGTCTTCATCCCCGAGGAGCGGCTGGGGGCGCGGCTGATCGACAACGTGGTGGTGACCCGGCACGGGGCCGAGCTGCTGACGCAGGCGAGCCGGGATCTGATCGTGGCGGGGTGTTGAGCCGCCGCTGGTTCAAGCCCGGCTGCCGAAATGGCCCATCATGAGGTCGGGGACGGCGAGATCGACATCCAGGCCTTCCCAGTGCAGGCCATAGCCAGCGCCGAGGATCACGACGGTTTCGAGCTCGTCGTCGCTGGCACCTTCGAGACCCCGAGCGAGGCCCGGCGGAAAGGCGAAGGTGCAGCCATTCGTGAGTTCCACGACGATCCGGCGGCAGGAGCGGTCGTAGCGCACCGCCTCGGCACGCGGCTCACTTAGTGCGGCCTCACGCCCACGAGCGAGGGCCGCGTCGATGGCGGCGTCGGTGAGTTCTGGGGTGGCGGGCGCACCGCCGGCGGGTCTCGTCATGGGGCGAGTATCCACGCGGCGGGCGCTGCCGTCACGGGGTGACGGTCGGGCGGCGTACCCTCAGGCCGCCGCTATCGCGACGATCTCGACCCGCAGGCGCGGGTCGGCAAGGCGGGTCTCGAGGCAGGCGCGGGTCGGCGGGTTGGCCTTGTCGAGCCAGGCGTCGTAGACCGCGTTCATGGCGGCGAAGTCGGCGATGTTGGCGAGATAGACGGTGACCGCCAGGATCTTGTCGCGGCTGCTGCCGGCCTCCTTCAAGAGGCCGTCGATCTTGGCCAGGACCTCCTTCGTCTGCTGCTCGAGGCTCGAATCGAAGTCGTCGGCGACCTGGCCGGCGAGGTAGACGGTGTCGCCGTGGACCACGGCCTGGCTCATGCGGGGGCCGGACTTGAAGCGCTTGATCATCGGTTTTCCTGCAAGTTGTCGAAAGCTGCGTGCCGGCTTCGCCGGAGCGGCCGCACCTTGCCGCAAGCGGCCGCTCTTGTCGCCCTCCCGAGCACCGATCGCGCGCCGTTCTAAGGCCCGGCGCCGGAGAGGATCAGGGCAGGTCCAATCGCGGCGACCACGAAGCCGACGATCAGGAAGACCACGAGGCCGACCGCGAGACCCGTGCCGCCCACGGCGGCGGCCGTGCGTGCAGCGTCGGTCTCGGTCACCTCGAGTGTCTCGATCTGGTCGCGCTCCACCCGCAGGTCCTCGCCGACCAGAGCGTCCGGCTCGACCCACAAGACCTTGAAGGCGAGTTCCCGGCCGTCGAACGTGGTGAGCTCGACGTTGTCGTAGGGCTTCACGCTCGCGGCGAGGTCGGTCCCGGCAGCGATATCGATCGGCCGGGACGTCGTGCAGGCGGCAGGCAGGGCGGCGACCAGAACGACAGCCATCGAGCGCCTCGACCATTGCCGAACGCACGCTTGCCTGCACATGGCGCGCCCTTTATCAGTATAAAATTCAGAATATTGAACGATAACATGAAAAAGGGCGCGTGTGCAAGATACCGATCAAAAATTCGTAGTGTCTCAACCAGTGCCCTCGGGGCCGGCGCCGCAGACCAGCGCGCAGACATGCCGGGCACCGGCGAGGGATGGGATGCCCTGGCGCAGTGCGGCGAGCGAGGCCGCACCCGATAGGTCGGCGGCAATGCCCTGCTCGAACCAGAGCCAGCGCGCGGCATCCTGCATCGCCTCGTCGCTGACGAGGACGAACTCGTCCACTTTGTCCCGGACGATTTCGTAGATGCGGGGATCGGTGCGCGCACAGGCCATGGTGGGCACGCGCGTGGTGACCGCTGGCAGCGTCACGACCTCGCCCGCATCGACGCAGGCCTTGAGCGTCGGCGAGCCCACGGGCTCGATGCCGATGATCCGCATATCGGGCCGCCGCGCCCGGATGGCGGTCGACATGCCGGCGATCAGCCCGCCGCCGCCGATGGCGATCAGGATGGCGTCGATGTCCGGCAACTGGTCGAGGATCTCGAGGCCGAGCGTGCCCTGGCCGGCCACGACCAAAGGGTCGGCGAAGGGGTGGAAGTAGACCGCACCCGTCTCCTTTTCGAAGGCGAGGGCGGCCTTGTTGGATTCGTCCCAGACATCGCCCACGACCCGCACGTCCGCGTCCCAGCGGCGCATCTTCTCCACCTTCGCGGGCGACACGCCCGACGGCACGAAGACGGTGGCGGGCACGCCCACGGCAAAGGCGGTGCGCGAGACGGCGAGCCCGTGATTGCCGCCCGATGCCGTGACGATGCCGCCCGCCGGCGGCCCGCCCGCCACGCCGAGCAGCCGGTTCATCGCACCTCGCGCCTTGAACGAGCCCGTGACCTGCAGGCATTCGAGCTTCAGCGTGACCGCCGCCTCGACCTGCGGCGGGTCCTTGAGCTGGTCGAGCGCCATGACCGGTGTCCGCCGAACCCTGTCGCCGATGCGCGCTGCCGCCGCCTCGATGTCGCCGATCTCAATCATGCGATCGGCCCCTCGTATTCCCTGGCGATGACGAGGCAGCAATTGCCCGGCCGGACGCGGCCCGGCTGGCGGCGGCCGTAGAGGATGCCGTCGGTCTGGTAGTGGACCGTCTCGGGCTCGCGGGTGGCGTCCCAGGTGCAGTGGATGCGGCCCGCCGGCTGGCCCTCGCTGACCGCGGCACCGTTGCCGTGGAAGGGCTCGAAGATGCCGTCCATGGTGGCGAAGACATAGGCTTTCGAGCCCGGCAGCTCGAGGATCTTGCCGTCGCCGCGCTTCGGGCCTTTGTGCTTCTCATCCAGCACGCCGAGATGCACGAGCACGTTCCGCACACCGCGCCGGCAGACGTCGAGGGCGTCGAGCGAGACCGTGCCGCCGCCGCCCATCTCGGTGCCGACGGTGACGAGCCCGGCCTGGCAGGCGGCGGCCGTAGCGGTGCGCGACTCGCCGAGATTGCTGATGACTACCGTCATGGGCGCATCGAAGGCCTGGACGGCGGCGATGTTGCGCCGGCGCAGCCCGGCATCCTCGGTCGGCTCGATGATGGCGGACGGCAGGATGTCGAGCGACGAGCCGCCCGAATGGAGATCGAGGAAGGCATCGGCCATGGGGTAGAGGTGGTCGCTGATATAGGCCGTGATCTGCTGGGTGATCGTGCCCCGGGGATCGCCCGGGAAGGTGCGGTTGAAGTTCAGCCCGTCGACCGGCGAGGTGCGGGTGCCGGCTATGACCGCATGCACGTTGTTGGCGGGCATCAGGATCAGCCGGCCCTGGACCTCGGCCGGGTCCAGCTCGCGGATCAGCTCGCCGATGGCGATCGGCCCCTCATACTCGTCGCCATGGTTGCCACCCTCGAGGATCACCGTCGGCCCCGTGCCGTTGGCGATGACTGCGACCGGCACGCGGGTCACACCCCAGGCGTCGTCATGCGGCGAGTGCGGGATCATGAGGAAGCCCACCTGGCGGCCGGCCTTGCCGGGATCGACCGTGAGGAAGGCGGTGGAGGGACGGATGGTGGCCTTATGGCCCATGGTCTGGTCTCCGCGTGCGCCGGGCGGCGGTGGTCGCCGCCGCCCGGGGAGCATTCGTCGTCGAAAGGTGGGTCAGAGGGTCGGCAGCGGGTCCATCGGGATGCCCAGATAGGTCTGGTGCAGCCGCTCGAGCTCGCCGTTCATGGTGTTGAAGAAGATGAACGAGTTGACCCACTGCAGGAGCTCGAACTCGCCCATGCCGACGCCGATATGCGCCGGGCTCCGGCGGATGACGAACTTGCGGTCGAACTCGGCGTTCGGGTTCTGCTCGGCCAGCGAGCTGGCGACGATGCTGTTGGTGGCGAAGAGATCGGCCTGGCCCGAGAGATAGGCGGCGGCGGCCGTCGCGTCGTCCTCGGTGCGCATGATGTCGGCATCGGGGTTCTGCGCGGTCAGCGTCATCTCCTGCGTCGTGCCCTTGGCGGCCGCCACCTTGAGATCGCCGAACTCTTCCGGACCGGAGACGCTGGCCGAGGCCGGGCCGTAGACCGCGAGGAAGGTGTTGGCGTAGGGGGCGGAGAACATCACCTGCTTGGCGCGCTCTGGCGTCAGCCCCATCACCGAGATCACGAGGTCGACCTTGTCGGTGATCAGGAATGGGATGCGGTTGGCGCCGGTGATCTGCTGCAGCTCGACCTCGACGCCGAGCGCCTCGCCGATCATCTGCGCCATCTCGACGTCGAAGCCCACGGGATTGCGGTCGGCGTCCTGGTAGCCGAAGGGCGGCACGTCGAGCGGCACGCCGATGCGGACGACCCCGGCCTCGAGGATGTCCTCGAACTTGTCGGCCTTGGCCGGCGCTGCGGCGACGAGGCCGATGGCCAGCGCCGTGACGGCGGCGAGCATGGTCTTCATGACAGTCTCCTCTCCCGTTGGCTCAGTGCAGGACCGCACCGAGGAAGGTTTCGAGCTCTTGTGTCCTGGGCTCCGCCAAGGTGGCGGCGGCGGGGCCCTCCTCCCGGATCCGCCCCTCGTGCATGAAGACGAGGCGCGAGCCGAAGCGACGGGCGAAGCCCATCTCGTGGGTGACGAGGATCATTGTCATGCCGCTCTTCGCCATGTCCTCGAGCACCTTCAGGACCTCGCCGGTCAGCTCCGGGTCGAGGGCCGAGGTGATCTCGTCGAAGAGCATGAGCTTGGGGCGCATGGCGAGCGAGCGGGCGATGGCGACCCGCTGCTGCTGCCCGCCCGAGAGCTGGTCCGGATAGGCGTCGAGCTTCTCCTCGAGCCCCACCCGCTGCAAGACCTCGCGCGCGATCTCGCGCCCCTCCGCCTCGGTGATGCCCTTGATGAGGGTGGGGGCGAGGGTGATGTTCCGCGACACCGAGAGATGCGGGAAGAGATTGTAGCTCTGGAAGACGATGCCGACCTGCTGCCGCAGCTTCCGCAGGTCGGTCGCCTTGTCGTTGACCTGCATGCCGTCGACGGTAATGCGGCCCCCCTGGATCGGCTCGAGCCCGTTGATGCAGCGGAGCATGGTGCTCTTGCCCGAGCCGGAACGGCCGATCACGGCGATGATCTCGCCGGCATCGACCGTGAGCGAGACGTCGTCGAGCACGGTGTTGGTGCCGAAGCGCTTGGTGATCTTGTCGATCTCAAGCAGGGCCATAGGATCTCCGCTCGAGGTGCCGGCTCCACTGGGTCAGGGGGAAGCAGGTCAGGAAGTAGAGGAAGGCCACGGTCAGGTACACGGCAAACGGCTGGAAGGTCGAGGCCGTGGTGAGCTGGCCCTCGCGGGTCAGCTCGACGAAGCCGATCGTGGCGGCGAGCGAGGTGTTCTTGATGAGCTGGACGAGGAAGCCCACGGTCGGCGGAATGGCCATGCGAATGGCCTGGGGCATGATGACGTGGCGCAACTGCTCGCCGAAGCCGAGCCCGAGCGCCGAGCCGGCCTCCCACTGCGTCTTCGGGATGGCATCGAGGGCTCCCCGCCAGATCTCGCCGAGGAAGGCCCCGGCATAGATCGAGAACGCAAGCGCGGCGGCGATCCAAGGCAGCACCGGCAGGCCCACGATCGAGAGCCCGAAGAAGAAGACGAAGAGCAGCACGAGCAAGGGCGTGCCCTGGATCGCCTGGACGTAGAGCACGGCGATCGCCTGCAGCGGCCAGACGCGCGAGACCCGAAGCACCGCGATCACGAGGCCGATCAGCCCGCCGCCGATGAAGGCGGTGGCCGTCAGCGCCAGCGTCCAGCGCATCGCGAAGACGAGGTAGAGCACGTCGACCCAGCCGAACTCCCGGATCATGGCACGACCCCCGTCATCGGCGCGCGAACACGAGCTGGTAGAGGAGGGCGAAGCCGCCCCTGAAGACCAAGGCGAGCAGGAGGTAGAGCACGCCGATGACGGTGTAGACCTCGAAGTCGCGGAACGTGCGCGACTGGATGATCGAGGCGACGTGGAAGAGGTCCTCGACGGCGATCTGCGAGGTGATGCTGGTGGCCAGCATCAAAAGGATGAACTGGCTGGCGAGCGAGGGGTACATCATCCGAAGCGCCGGGAAGAGGACGATGTGGCGAAAGACCTGCAGCCCCGAGAGCCCGAGCGAGTGGCCGGCCTCGACCTGCGCCTTGGGCACCGCCTCCAGCCCGGCCCGGACGATCTCCGTCGCATAGGCGCCGAGATTGACGGCCAGCGTGATGACGGCGGCGGTGGTCGCGTCGAACCGCACGCCGAGGCTCGGCAGGCCGAAGAAGATGATGAAGAGCTGCACGAGCAGCGGCGTATTCCGGATGGACTCCACATAGACGCCGACCAGGACGCGGAGCGGCTTCGGCCCGTAGAGCCGGCCGGCCGCGCAGGCGACGCCGATGGCGAGGCCCAGGACCATGGTGACGGCCGAGAGGTAGAGCGTCATCGCCACGCCCTGGAGGATGAACTCCCAGGCGGCGAACACGTCGCGGAACTGAAACGTGTAGCTCAAACCTGCGGCTCCTCCCCCACCCGCGTCGGAACATTTGCGGCGACACTAGGTCCGATGTGTATTTGCGGTCAAGGTTCATATATGAATTGAACGAAACCGCGAGAGGATCGAGATGGCCGAGCGGGAGCCGGCAGCATCGGAAGCGGAGCGCCGGCCGGGCTACGCGGCGCCGGCGCTGGAGAAGGGGCTCGACATCCTCGAGCTCCTGGCCGCTTCGGCCGAGCCGCTCTCGACCCGCCTGATCGCCGAACGGCTCGGCCGCTCGAAGGCCGAGATCTTCCGCATGGTCTTCGTCCTGGTCGAGCGGGGCTACCTCGCCCGCGACGCCGACGACCGGCTGCGCCTCACCAACCGGCTCTTCGAGCTCGGCATGCGCACGCCACGCCCGCGCCAGCTTGCCGAGATCGCCATCCCGGTGATGGAGCGGCTGAGCGAGGAGACTGGCCAGTCGGTGCATCTGGTCGTGGTCAATCGCGGCGAGACGGTGGTCATCGCCACCACCACCGGCGGGGCCGACCTCAGCTTCGCGCTCCGCCTCGGCTACCGGCGCCCGGCGCTCGAGGCGACCTCGGGGCTCCTCGTCATCGCCTTCCAGCCCGAGGCCGTGCGGCAAAGGATGGTCGAGGAGAGCGCCAGGCTGGCGTCCGATGCGGCCGATGTGGCGGTGCTCGAGGCCGAGCTTGCCGCCATCCGCGCCCAGGGCTCGCGCGTCTCCGAGAGCCGCGACGTGGTGGGCGTGACCGATATCGGCGTGCCACTGATCGGCCCCGACGGCCATGCGGTCGCAAGCATCGTCGTCCCGCACCTCCGCCGCCACGGCACCGCCGCCCCGGTCGCGGCGATCCTCGCTGCCCTCGAAGCGGCCGGTGCCGCGATCTCGGCCCAGCTCATCTAGCGGATTGTTCGGGCAATCTCTCGACGTCCGTCATCGTCGCGATTAGCATCACCCACGCGGCAAGCATTCGTGGCGACAAGGAGAAATGTCGTGGGTGTGCCGGAAATAGCGTGGCCCCGGAAAACTCGGGAGCTGCACAATCATCACTTCAATTCGACCGTCTGGAACGATTTCGCGTTCCGCCAGGGCGACATTGTCATCGCCACCTACGCCAAGTCGGGCACGACCTGGGTCCAGCAGCTGGTGAGCCAGCTCGTCTTCGCCGGCGCCACCGACGTGCCTGTGGCCGAGCTCTCGCCCTGGGTCGACCTCCGCGTGCCGCCGAAGGAGGTGAAGCTCGCCGCTCTGGAGGCGCAGACGAACCGGCGGTTCGTCAAGACGCACCTGCCGGTCGACGCCCTCGTCTACTCGCCGCTCGCCAGGTACATCTATGTCGGCCGTGACGGCCGCGACGTGATGTGGAGCCTGCACAATCACCACAGCAAGGCCAACGCGCTCTGGTACGAGCTTCTGAACGACACGCCCGGCCGCGTCGGGCCGCCGATCGGCAGGCCGCCCGAGGACGTCCAGCAATACTTCAGGGAATGGCTCGACGGCGACGGCTACCCGTTCTGGTCATACTGGGAGAACGTCCGCTCCTGGTGGGCGATCCGCGACCTGCCCAACCTGCTGCTGCTGCACTTCCAGGAGCTCAAGGACGACCTGCCGGGGCAGATCAGGCGGATAGCGGCCTTCCTCGACATCGCCATCGACGAGGAGCGGTTTCCCGCCATCGTCGAGCATTGCGGCTTCGCCTGGATGAAGGCGCATGCCGCCCAGGCCGCCCCGCTTGGCGGTGCGGTCTGGGAGGGCGGCGGCGAGACCTTCGTCCACAGGGGCACCAACGGCAGGTGGCGGGACGAGCTGAGCCCCGAGCTCAGCCGTCGCTACGAGGCGCTGGCCGAACGCGAGCTGGGCGAGACCTGTGCCCGGTGGCTGGCGACGGGGAACCGCTAGGCACGTCTCGGGATTGGGCGACAACACACAAGGAGAAGCGCTGTGGGTATCGAGAGCCTGATCATCTTCCTCATCATCGGCGCCATCGCCGGCTGGCTCGCCGGGCTGATCGTCAAGGGCTACGGCTTCGGCCTGCTCGGCAACATCGTCATCGGCATCGTCGGCGCCTTCGTCGCGGGGCTGATCCTGCCGGCGATCGGCCTCGCCTTCGGCGGCGGCATCCTCGCGGCGATCATCCATGCCACGATCGGCGCCGTGATCCTGCTGTTCCTGATCCGGCTCGTGAAGCGCGTCTGACACCCCTTGCCGCTGCAGCTGCGCCCGGCGGCGCCAGGCGACCTGGCGCTGCTGCGGCGCTGGGAAGCCGAGCCGCACGTCGCCGCCAATGCCGGCGATGACGGGCCCTGGGACTGGGAAGCCATGCTGGCCGAGCGGCCGACATGGCGCGAGCTGCTGATCGCCGAGCTCTCCGGCCGGCCGATCGGCTTCCTCCAGATCATCGACCCGGCCCTGGAGGAGACGCACTACTGGGGCGACGTGCCGGCGGGCCTTCGGGCCATCGACATCTGGATCGGCGCGCCCGACATGCTGGGCCGGGGGAATGGCACGGCCATGATGCAGCTCGCCCTGAAGCGCTCGTTCGCCGACCCCGCGGTCTCCGCCATCCTCATCGACCCGCTCGCCCGGAACACGCGGGCCCAGAGTTTCTACGCGCGGCTCGGCTTCGTGCCGGTCGGACGGCGCCGCTTCGACGCCGACGACTGCCTCGTGATGCGGCTCGACCGGGCGGCCTGGGAAGCGCAGCTCAGCCCATCAGCAGGTTCGGCAGGAAGAGCACCAGCGCCGGCACGTAGGTGATAAGCGCCAGCACGAAAAGGAGCGCCAGCACGAAGGGCCAGGACTCGCGGACGAAGTCCTGGAGCGACGTGCCGAGGATGGTGGTCGTCGTGTACATCAGCGTGCCGACCGGCGGGGTGACCGCACCGATCGTCAGGTTGACGACGATGACGAGGCCGAAATGCACGGGATCGATGCCGAGCTTGGCGACCACCGGTACCAGGATCGGCGCCAGCAGGATGAGGGCCGCCGTGCCCTCCAGCAGCATGCCGATGCCGAGCAGCAGGACGTTGATGAAGAACAGGAGCAGCCAGGGATCCTCGGTCAGCGTCGCGAGCAGGGCCGCGAGCTGCGGGGGGATGCGCTCCCAGGCCATGTAGAAGCCGAAGGCGCCGGCGGCACAGATGATGAGCATGACGGTCGAGGTGGCGAGCACCGTCTCGAGCAGGATCGTGGGCGCGTCCTTCAGCTTCAGCTCGCCATGCGCGAAGATGCCGACCAGCGTGGCATAGACCACGGTCATCGCCCCGGCCTCGGTCGGCGTGAAGATGCCAAACCGGATGCCGACCAGGATGAAGACCGGGATGGTCAGCGCCCAGCCGGCATCCCGGAAGGCGGCCCCGAGCTCTGTTCCGCTCACGAAACGCTCGCGCACCGGCTGGTAGTTCCGCTTGTGGGCGACGATGGCGGTGGCGACCATGAGGGCGGCGCAGATCAGGAGCCCCGGGACGATGCCGCCGATGAAGAGCCGGCCGATCGAGACGTCGGCGAGGAAGCCGTAGATGATGAGGCCGATGCCCGGCGGGATGATCGGCGTCACCACGGCCGAGCAGGCGGTGATGGCGGCGACGAAGGCCGGCTGGTAGCCGCGCTGGACCATCTCCGGCCCCAGCATCTTCGCCTGCATGGCGGCGTCGGCATTGGCCGAGGCGGAAAGCCCGCCCATCATCGTGGAGAGTGCCACATTGGCGTGCGCGAGCCCGCCCCGCCAGTGGCCGACCAGCGCCTCGGCCAGGACCAGGAGCCGGCGGGTAATGCCGGCATGGTTCATGATCGTGCCGACGAGGATGAAGAAGGGCACGGCGAGCAGCGGGAAGCTGTCCGCCGCGGCCACCAGCCGCTGGACATAGATGCCCATGGGCGGGCCGCTGCCCTGGAGGAAGAAGGTGAGGGCGGCCATCGCCATTGCGAAGGCGACGGGCAGGTTGATGGCGAAAAGGACGAGGAGGACAAGGAGCGGCAGGAGGTTCAAGTGCCCGCCTCCCGTCCCAGCAGGCTGCGGACGAGCCTTATCGCCTGGCGAATCCCGATCGAGAGAAAGCCCAGGGTCGCGGCCAAATAGATGATCGACTGCGGCAGGCGTAGCACCGGGCTCGGGTTGTCGAGATTGCCGATGGTGAAGCCGATGCCGAGCCAGGTGACATAGGCCGCAAAGACGAGGATCGCGAGCTGCACGACCAGCGCCAGCGCCCGCTCGAGCGGCGCCGGCAGGTGGTTGGTCAGGAGGTCGATGCTGACATGCAGGCCCCGCTTGAAGCCGGCAGCGGCGCCAAGGAAGATCACCCAGGCGAACCCCATGCCGGCCACCTCACCGGCCCAGGCGGCCGGCTGGGCCGTGACATAGCGGGTGAGCACGCCCCAGCAGACGGCCGCGACGACGACGAGGAGGGCGGTGCAGGCCACCACCTCCTCGGCGATGTCGAAGCGGCCGGGCTGCCGGGGCCCGGTCCCGTCACTCACTCGGCAAGGATCGCCTGGATCTTGGCGTGCAGCCCCGGCGTCCATTCCGGGAACGCCTCATAGACGCTGGCCGTCGCCTCCTGGAAGGCGGGGATGTCGACATCCTCGACGATGGTGACGCCGGCATCCTCGAAGAGGCCGATATACTCGTCCTGCTTCTCCAGCGTCAGCCGGGTCATCTCCTCGCCGGCCCGCTTGCCCTCCTCGAGGAGGATCGCCTGCAGGTCCTCCGGCAGCGACTGGAAGAAGTCCTCGCTCATGGTGAAATGGGCGAAGGCGGTGAAGTGCCCGGTCGTCGAGATGGTGTTCTTCACCTCGTGCAGCTTGGAACCCCAGAGCGAGCCCAAGGGCGCCTCGGCCGCGGCCACCACGTTCTGCGAGAGCGCGTTGTAGACCTCCGACCACTGCACGGTCGTGGGCCTGGCCCCCATCGCCTCGAAGGTGGCGAGCCACATCTGGTTCGGCGGGACACGGACGGTGACACCCTCGATGTCGGCCGGGGTGCGGATCGGCTCGTCGGCGATCATGTGCCGCTGGCCGAAGAGGTTGTTGTAGGAGACGACGCGGATGCCGGCCTCCTGGAGCTGGGCGTCGACCTCGGCGAGCCACTCCGAATCCACGATCTTCTGGAAGTCGCGGTAGTCGGCCATCAGATAGGGGCCGTTCAGGATGCCGATGTCGGGCACGTAATCGGAGAGATAGCCGGCGTCGGTGATGTTCATCACGTTCGCACCCTGGCGGATCATCTCGTTGACGTCCTTGCCGGAGCCGAGCTGTTCGCCCGGGAAGACCGCCATCTCGATCCGGCCGTCCGAGCGCTCGTTGACATTGGCGGCGAAGAACTCGGCCGCCAGGTGCGCCGGCTCGGTCGCCGAGAGCGAGTGGGCGAGGCGGATGGTGTAGTCGGCCGCCTCGACCGCCTGCGCCCAGGCAAGGGTCGCAAGTGCCGTGCCGAGCGCCAGCCCGGCGAGCTTCGTCTTCATTGGTCTGCCTCCCGTTGGATTCTTGTCGTTGAACTGCCGCTACATGCCGGGCCGGGGCTCGGCCCCGGTGAAATGCTTCACCTTGGCGGCGCCCGCATAGAGGATCTTCTCGGCACTCTCGAGCATCGCCTTGTGGAAGGCGACGCATTCCGGATCGAAGTCGGTCTTCGGCCGCGGCTCGGGCGCGAAATTGCCGAACTCGTCAGTGCCGCAGACCAGGGACGCGCTGTCGCGCGCCTCGGTGGTCTGGCGGATGTATGTGGGGATGTAGCGGATGGCGAAGCCGATCCTCGGCAGCTCCGAGCGGTTGGGCTCGGAACCGTGGAAAAGGCGGACATGGTGCAGCGACATCTCGCCCGGCTGCAGCACCACGTCGACCACGTCCTTCGGATCGACCTCGACCGCGATCTCCTGGCCCCGGCTCAAAAGGTTGTTCTCGGCAAACGTGTCCTTGTGCGCCACCTGCTCGCGATGATGCGTGCCCGGCACCACCTGCATGCAGCCACTCTCCGCCGTGCTCGGCGTCAGCGCCACCCAGGCCGTCGCGATGTCGGCGTGGCTCAGGCCCCAATAGGTCGAGTCCTGGTGCCAGGAGATGAAGGCCGGGTCGTGCGGCTGCTTCCAGAAGAAGCCCGAGGCCCAGCAGAGCACGTTCGGGCCGAGCACGCTCGACACCGGCCCGACGACGCGCGGGTCGCGCACGAGGTCGGCGAGCCAGGGCAGCAGGAGATGCGGCTTCTGGTTGGTCGAGCGCGAGAGCTTGCCGCCCTCCGCCTTCGCCAGCGCTTCGACCTTGTGGCGCAGCTCCGCCGCCGTCGCCTCGTCGAAGACGCGGATCGGAAAGAGGATGCCGTCACGCTTGTACTGCTCGACGGCGTCGTCGTTCAGCCGCTCGACCATGAAGCTTCTCCGTTTTTCGCCCGAATTTCCCTGGCCGCACTCTAGGAGGCAGCCCGCCGCGCGACAAGCCGTCGCAAGGGCTCAGACCAGCCGGAAGGAGATCGGCTTGGCCCCCTCCCAGAGCACGAGGTTGCCGAGCTTCGCCAGGTTCTCCTGGCCCGAGGTCAGGGTGATGAAATGGTTGCCGGCGAGCTGGCCCATCTTCGAGGCGAAGAGGACGCCGCCATAGGCGAGCAGGATCTCGGTCTCGCTGATCCCGCCGGGATAGAGGATGATCTGGCCGGGTGCCGGATGGCTCGTGTGGTTCTCGTAAGTCACGCCGAAGTCGCGCTCGCCAAGCGGAATCCACACCCCCTCGCCGCTCCAGCGGACATGGACGATCTGGCTCGAGAATGGCATGGCGGCCCGAAAGGCGGCGCAGGTCCTGGGCGCCGCCTCTTCCTCGAACCGGGCATCGAAGGTGAAGGGGCCGGCCTCGACGACGAGCTTCTGCATGGTACGGAACGCCTCTCCCTGGCAAAGGCCGGGGGGCGCCGCGGTTTCCCGCGGCGCCCGATCGCTCAGCCGAAGACGGGCGTCTGGCCCGGCGCCGGCGTGTAGCCGAAATCGCCCCGGGCCTTGATCGCCTCGGCGCCGCCATGTTCTGCGATCCGCGCTTCCTGGTCGGCGAAGGCGCGGCTGTTCACCTCGTCGGGGTCGCAGATCTTGCGCAGCTCCGCCTCGAGATCGGCGCGGACGGCAGCGCAGGCGGGATCGTCCGCCCGGTCGTTCGCCTCCTGGGGATCGGCCACGAGGTCGAAGAGCTGCGGCGCGTAGCCCGGATAGTGGATGAGCTTCCAGCGGCCCTTCCTGACCATGAACATGCCGGCGATGGCACCGACCGCGTGATACTCGCTGAAGACCACCCGCTCCGCGTCGTCCGGCTCGTCGGCGATGGCGAAGAGCGACCGGCCCGGCAGGTCCGCTTTCATCGGCTTCGCGCCGAGCGCATCCATGAAGGTCGGGGCGAGGTCGACGAGGCTGACCGGCGTCTCGACCACCCGGCCGGGGGCGATGTCGGGACCGGACATGATCAGCGGCACGGCGGTCGACTCGTCGTACATCACCGACTTCCCCCAGAAGCCGCGATTGCCGAGATTGTCACCGTGATCGGAGGTGTAGATGACCCGCGTGTCGCCGAGCAGCCCGGTCTCCTCGAGCTTCTTCACCAGCCGGCCGATATGGTGGTCGAGGAAGGAGACCATGCCGTAATAGGCGGTGACCGCCTTCCGGACCTTCTCGTCGTCGAAGAAGTCCTCGTAGTTCATGCAGTCGCGCAGGCCCTGCAGCACCGGATGGTCCGGCCGCTCGCCCGCGCCGGTGAGGCGCGGCAGGGGCATCGTCGCCGGGTCGTAGAGGTCGTAGAACTCTTCCGGTGCGACCAGCGGGAAATGCGGCAGGACGAAGCCGACGAAGAGCATCCAGGGCTTGTCCCCGGGTGCCGCCGCCCGGCGCTCCAGCCAGCTCTCGGCATGGGCGCAGATGCGGCGGTCGTACTGGGTGTAGGTCGATTCGCCCCTGCCGGCCTCGCCCGCCAGGTCGCCGACATTGCCGCGCGCGGCGGGTGGCCGGCGGATCATGCCGAGCAGGTCGCCGATGCCGTCGACCACGTTCAGCGTCTCGACATGCTCGGAGAAGCCGACCGGATCCTGCTCGCTCCGGTAGTGCAGCTTGCCGATGGCGGTGACGTCGTGACCCTGGTCGATCAGCGCCTGCCCCCAGCCGGGCGGGTCGCCGGCATAGGGGTGGGCGTTGTCCCAGCACCCGATCTCGTGGACATGGCGGCCGGTCGCGAGGCTGGCCCGCGACGGCACGCAGATCGGGCAGTTGACGTAGGGATTGGCGAAACGTGTGCCGGAGGCGGCGAGCGCATCCAGATTGGGTGTCCTGACGGTCGTGTTGCCATAGCACCCGGTAATGTCGCGGCTGTGCTCGTCCGAAAAGACGAAGAGCAGATTCTTTCCTTCGGTCACTGAATCACCTTTCCCGGCAAAATGTTACTTTCGACGTCTGGCCTCTACCCCGGCGGCCTTCTCGAGCGGCTTGATGCAGGCGCCCTGGTCCTCCTCGGCGAGGCCCATGCCCATCGCCATGTCGTGTACCACGCGCGCCGCCGAACCGAGTGGCGTCGGCACGCCGAGCTCGAGCCCCATGCGGCAGGCGAGGCCCAGGTCCTTGTGGGCTAGGGCGAGCTTGAAGCGCGGCTCGAAGATGCCATCCAGGGTGCGCGGCATGACGGTGATGCGCAGATGCCGGTTGTCGGCGGCGGTGCTCGCCATGATGGTGCAGAGCGTGTCGAGGTCGACGCCGGCCTTCGCACCCAGCACCACGGCCTCGGAGCTGAGGGCGGCGAGGGAGCAGGAAACGAGGTTGTTGATCAGCTTGGCGGCGGCACCCGCACCGGCCGGGCCGCAGTGGTGGATGCTCGAGCCCAGGGTCTCGAGCAGCGGCCGCATCTCCTCGATCACCTCGGCGTCGCCGCCGATCATCAGTGCCAGATCGCCGGAAGCCGCCTCGGGCGGGCCCTTGCCGACCGGGCAGTCGAGCATCCGCGCACCCTTCTCGGCCAGGGCCGCGTGCACCTTCTTCGACGTGTTGGGATCGATCGAGCTGAGGTCGATATAGACGCCGCCCTTCTGGATGCCCTCGATGATGCCGCCCTCGCCGAGCGCTGCGGCATCGACCGCGGCCGGATCGGGCAGGCTCGAGAGGACGACGCGGCAGCGCTCGGCCACCTCGCGCGCCGACCCGGCCGCCGTGGCACCCTCCTTGACCATGGCCTGGACGGCCTGGGTCCGCTGGTCGTGGACTACCACCGGCCAGCCATTGGCGAGCAGGTTCTTGACCATGCCCGAACCCATGTGCCCCAGGCCGATATAGCCCACTGCCTCCTTGCTCATGCTTTCCTCTTTCCGTTTTCGCTGAAGGGTCAGTCCTTGATCCCGCCGGCGGTCAGGCCGCGGACCAGGTAGGTTCGCACCAGCATCGTGAAGACGACGACCGGCATCATCACCAGCGTGCCGCCGGCGGCGATCTTGCCCCACTCATAGCCCTCGTACTGGATGAAGTTGACGATCGCGACCGGGGCGGTCTGGGCGTTCGTCCGCGTCAGGATCAGGGCGTAGAAGAAGTCGTTCCAGGAGAAGATGAAGCAGAGCACCGCGGTGGCGGCGAGCCCGGGGGCGGTCAGCGGCAAAGTGATGCGCAAAAAGGCACCCCAGACGCTGCAGCCGTCGATCCAGGCGGCCTCCTCGAGCGACTTCGGCACGGTCGCGAAGAAGGTCTGCATCATCCAGATGACGAGGGCGAGATTGAAGGTGAGATAGATGAGGACGAGGCCGAGGATGGTGTCGCTCAGGCCGAGATAGCGATAGGCGAGGAAGAACGGGATGGTGAAGGCGATGGGCGGCGCCATGCGGGTGGCGAGGATCCACAGGCCCACCTGCTCCTTGCCCCGGAACTCCCAGCGCGACAGCGAGTAGGCGGCCGGCGTGCCGACGATCAGCGCCAGGATGGTCGAGATGCCGCTGGAGAGCACGGAGTTGACGAAGGACTCGGGGAAGTTGCCGTGCCAGAGGGCGGTGTAGTGCTCGACGGTCGGGCTGAAGAGCAGCTCGTAGCCGAAGATGTCGTCGTTCGGCCGGAACGACATCTGCACCATCCAGAAGAACGGAATCATCACGAAGAGCAGGATGGCGACGGCCAGCCAGTTGAGCAGCCGGCGACGGCGCACCTCCGGCGAGACCTGCATGGGCATCGGCACGGCGCTGGTACGGGTCTTCGCCCGCTCGATGGCGCTACTCATCACGTTGACCCGCCTGGTCGAGCCGGCGAAGAACCCAGCTCAGGAGGAAGACACCGGCCATCAGCATGGTGGCGATGGCCGAGGCGTAGCCCCAGTAGGAGAAATTGAACGCCTGCACGAAGGCGAAGTAGTTGGTGACCTCCGTCACCTGGCCGGGGCCGCCATTGGTCAGCACGTAGATCAGGGGGAAGGCCTTGACGCTGTCGATCACCCGAAAGAGGGCAGCCACGATGATCGCCGGCTGGATGAAGGGCAGGACCACGTACCAGAAGGACTGGAAGCTGTTGGCGCCGTCGATCTTCGCGGCTTCCTGGGGTTCGTCCGGCACCATCTGCAACGATGCCAGGATGATCAGCATGGTGAACGGGAACCATTCCCAGGTGTCCGCGACGGCGATCGCCCAAAGCGCGGTGTCGGCCTGGGTGATCAGCGAGCGGACCGGAAAGCCGACGAACTCGAGCAGCCGGTGCATCGGGCTGACATCGGGCGAGTAGATGATCTTCCAGATCAGCGCCACGACGATGGGTGGCAGGACCATGGGAATGAGGAAGGCGGTGCGGATCGCCTCGAGCAGCTTCGAGCGGGCATTCAGCAGCAGTGCCAGGCCGAGCCCGATCAGCACCTGGGCGACGACCGTGGCGACGGAGAGCTTGACCTGCACCCAGACCGAGTTGCGGAAGCGGTAGTCGGCGATCGCTTCGCGGTAGTTGCGCAAGGGGTCGGAGAAATCGAGCCCGGTCTGCACCGGGTTGGTCAGGTTCAACGGCGTGAAGCTGGTCACGACCAGGTAGAGCCCCGGGGCGACGGTGATCACGGCCAGCACCACGAGTGCCGGGAACAGGCCCCAGAAGAACGCACGTCGTCGCTGCTGGTCCCAGCTTCTGATCGCCGCCGAGGCCATGGCCCCTCCCGTTGTTCGAACCGGCCGCCGCCCCTGATGGAGGGGCGGCGGCCTTCCTGCTTGCTGTTGGCCTTAGAGGTCGACGCCGGCGCGACGGATGTCGGCGATGGCGTTCTCCTGCGCCTGGCGCCACGCCTCCTCGGGTGTCGCCTGGCCGCTGGCGATCATCTCGATCGCCTTGTTGATCTGCGCGTTGGCCTGCGGATAGACGTGCACCGTGCGATAGGCCATGTGGCCCTGCTCGGCGAGGTCGATGGTCTTCAGGTAGATGTCGCCGACATCGTACCCGTTCACCATGTTGACCTCCTTGAACTTCGGGCTCTCGATGACCGAGCGCCGGGTCACCGCCCCGTAGCCCTTCTCCTCGAGCATCCGGTTCATCAGGTCCTTGCCGACCGCCCACTTGATGAATTCCCAGCTCGCATCCTTGTTCTTCGCACCGGTCGGGATGCCCCAGCCATGGACGGCGAGACCCGGGAAGGTGCCCTTCGGGCCCTCGGGATACATGGCGAAGGCGCAGGTCTCCTTCGTCTTGCTGTCGGGCGCACCCATCTGCATCAGGAAGGGCTGGTTGAAGAGGCAGTAATTGGCGCGGCCCTGCTTCAGCACGTTGACCGTCTGGTCGTAGGTCTGCGCCAGCCAGCCGTCCGGCCCGTAATTGTTCTGCAGGTCGATGTACCATTTCGAGGCCTCGTGCACCTCGGGCGTGTCGAGCGCCGGCATGATGTTGTGCGGCGGATCGACGAAGACGTTGCCGCCGAAGGCCTGCATGATCGGCGGGAAGATCCAGCCGTGGTGGTTCTCGGCGGTGAAGGCGGAAACGCCCTTCACCCGGTTGATCTCGGGCGCCATGGCCATGAGCTCG
>JAUIID010000303.1 GCA_030431615.1 Alphaproteobacteria bacterium | reverse complement strand
GCGGTCTATGGCGGCATCTCGCCGGCCCGGCAGATCATGATCGCCATGACGCTCTCGGGCGCCCTCGCCGGCCTCATGTCGCTGAACGAGGTGCTGGGCGCCCAGCACCGCCTGACGCTCGGCTTCACCGGCGGCTACGGCTTTGTCGGCATCGCGGTGGCGCTCATGGGCCGCAACCACCCCATCGGCATCATCCTCGCCGCCGTGCTCTTCGGCGCCCTCTACCAGGGCGGCTCCGAGCTCGCCTTCGACATGCCGAAGATCAACAAGGACATGGTCGTGGTGATCCAGGGCCTGGTGATCCTCTTCGCCGGTGCCCTCGAGCACATGTTCCGCCCCTGGCTCGAGGCCCGCTTCGCCCGGCCGGCCTTGCCCGCGGCGGCGGCGGCCTGAGCGATGGAGGAGTTCGCCACCCAGGTCCTGCTCCTGACCGCCAGCACCGTCCGGCTGGCCACGCCACTCGTGCTCTGCGCCATGGCCGGGCTCTTCGCCGAGCGCAGCGGGGTCGTCGACATCGGCCTCGAGGGCAAGATGCTAGGTGCCGCCTTCGCCGCTGCGGCAGCCGCCGCGGTGAGCGGCTCGGCCTGGGTCGGGCTCATGGCGGCGATCGCCGTCTCCTGGTCGCTTGCCATGCTGCACGGCTTTGCCAGCATCACCCACAAGGGCGATCAGGTGGTCTCGGGCATGGCCATCAACATCGCCGTCGCCGGGCTCGGGCCGGTGCTCGCCGATGCGTGGTTCCGGCAGGCGGGCCGGGTGCCGGTGAGCGGCGAGGGCGCACGCTTCCTGCCGATCGAGCTGCCCTTCGCCGAGGCGGCGCGAGACGTCCCGCTGATCGGCCCGTTCTACGCGGAGGTGGTGAGCGACCATAACCTCCTCGTCTATGTCGCCGCCGTCTCCATCCCGATCGTCGCCTGGGTGGTCTACAAGACGCGCTTCGGCCTCCGCCTGCGGGCAGTCGGCGAGAACCCGAGCGCCGTCGACACCGCCGGCATCTCGGTCGACGGCATGCGCTACCGGGCACTGATGGTGACCGGCCTGCTCGCCGGCATCGCCGGGGCCTATCTCTCGATCGCCCAGGGCGCCGGCTTCACCCGCGACATGAGCGCCGGCCGCGGCTACCTGGCGCTCGCCGCCCTCATCTTCGGCAAGTGGCGGCCCGTGCCCGCCGTCCTCGCCTGCCTCCTTTTCGCCTTTGCCGATGCCGTCCAGGCCCGCCTGCAGGGCGTCGAGCTGCCCATGATCGGCGAAATTCCGACCCAGGCGATCCAGGCGCTCCCCTATCTCCTGACCATCCTGCTGCTGGCGGGCTTCGTCGGCCGCGCCGTGGCACCCAAGGCGATCGGCCAGCCTTATGTGAAGGAACGATGAGCGATCTCGTCACGGCCGCGCGCGCCGTCCGCGAGCGCGCCTACGCCCCCTATTCGCGCTTCCTCGTGGGCTGCGCCATCCGCACCGCGAGCGGTGCCGTCTTCACCGGCGCCAATGTCGAGAACGCGGCCTATCCCCAGGGCCTCTGCGCCGAGCGGTCGGCCGTGGCCGCCATGGTGGCCGCCGGCGAGCAGCGCATTGCCGAGGTCGTCGTTGTCGGCAATGGCGGTGAGCCCTGCGCCCCCTGTGGCGGCTGCCGCCAGCTGCTCAGCGAGTTCGCGCCCGGCGACACGCCCGTGCACATGCTGGGCAGCGACGGCGGCAGGCGGACCGCCACCATGGGCGAACTCCTGCCTTTTGCCTTCGGCCCGCTCGCGCTCGGCGCCGGTGCCCCGCCATCGCCCACCGCCGCCGGCTATCTGAAGGAGCGCTTCGGCGCGGCTTTCCCCAGGATCGCCATCGTCCTCGGTTCCGGCCTCGGCGGCTTCGCCGATCGGCTCGAGGCCGCGACCGCCATCGGCTATGACGCGCTCGAGGGCTTCCCCCGCCCTTCCGTCGAGGGACATGAGGGCCGTCTCGTCGTCGGCACCTGCTGCGGCGTGCCGGTCGCCACGCTGCAGGGTCGCGTCCACGTCTACGAAGGGCAGGGCACCGGCGCGCTGGCCACGCTGGTCCGCACCTTGCGCGAGGTTGGCGTCCGGGTGCTGATCCTCACCAATGCCAGCGGCGCCATCGCTGCCGCGATCCGGCCGGGTACGATCGCGCTCGTCACCGACCACATCAACATGCTCGGCACGAACCCGCTGATCGGCCCCAATGACGAGCGCCATGGCCCCCGCTTTCCCGACATGTCTGCCGTCTACGATGCCGAACTGCGCGAGGTCGTCGCGGCGCGGGCGCGCTCGATCGGTCTCGAGATCGCCTCCGGCGTCTACCTCGCGACCACCGGCCCCTCCTTCGAGACGCCGGCCGAGTTCCGTGCCTTCCGGTCGCTCGGCGCCGATCTGGTCGGCATGTCGACGGTGCCGGAGGCGATCCTCGCCCGCCATGCGGGGCTCAGGGTGCTGGGTCTCTCGGTCGTCACCAACACCGCCGCCGGCCTGCGCGATGCGCCCCTGAGCCATGCCGAGACGCTGGCCATGGGCGCCGCCGCCGCCGGCGACCTCGAACGCCTGCTAGGGGCCAGCCTTCCGGAGATTGCAGCCCATGCGGCTTGACCTCGAAGCCATCCTCGCTGCGGCCGATGCCCGCCGTCTCGATCCGGCCCTCGCCCGCCGGCTCATCGGCCTCATCGACCTCACCAGCCTCACCGGCGACGAGACGCCGGACGCCATCACCGCCCTGGCCCGGGACGCCGTGGACCATGGCGTTGCCGCACTCTGCATCCTGCCGGCAGCCCTGCCGACGGCGGCACCGATCCTCGCCGGCAGCACGGTCAGGCTCGCCACGGTCGCCAACTTCCCGCATGGCGGCGACGATCTCGCCCGGGCCGCTGACGAGGTCGCGGCGGCCGTCGCCCTTGGCGCCGACGAGGTCGACGTGGTGGCACCGCTCGAAGCGGCGCTCTCGGGCGATGTCGGGCTCGCGGGCGAACTGGTCGAGCTCTGCCGGGCCGCGGCCGGGCCGAAGACGACGCTCAAGCTGATCCTCGAGACCGGGCGGCTGGATCGGCCGGAGCTGATCACCGCCATTGGCCGCTCCGCCGTCATGGCCGGCATCGACTTCCTCAAGACCTCGACCGGCAAGACACCCGTCGGTGCCACGCCGGAAGCGGTGGCGCTGCTGCTCGCGGTGGCCGAGGAAGCCGGCGGCCGGGTCGGGGTCAAGGTCTCGGGCGGCGTGCGCACGGCCGGGGACGCTCTCCGCTACCTGCATCTCGCGGAGACGATGATGGGTGCTGCATGGCCCGATCCGGCGCATTTCCGCCTCGGTGCCTCCCGGCTCCTCGCGGACCTCGCCGGGCGTCTCGCCCCTTGAGCCTGCCGCAGGAGCTCATCCGGAAGAAGTGCCACGGCGAGGCGCTCGCGGCCGGCGAGATCGAGGATCTGGTGCGGGGTCTCGTCGACGGCTCGCTGGTCGACGCCCAGGCCGGCGCCTTCGCCATGGCGGTCGTGCTCAACGGCATGGACCGCGCCGAGACGGCTGCCCTTACCCGCGCCATGGCCGATTCCGGGCGGCGCCTTGCCTGGCAGGACCTGCCCGGCCCCGCCGTCGACAAGCACTCCTCGGGCGGCATCGGCGACAAGGTGAGCCTGATACTGGCACCCCTGCTCGCCGCCGCCGGCTGCTTCGTGCCGATGGTCTCGGGCCGGGGCCTCGGTCACACCGGCGGCACGCTCGACAAGCTCGAGAGCTTCCAGGGCTACGACACGCGGCCGGACCTCGACCGGTTCGCCCGGGTGGTGCGCGAGGTCGGCTGCGCCATCGTCGGCCAGACCGACGATCTCGCCCCCGCCGACCGGCGCCTCTATGCGATCCGCGACGTCACGGCGACGGTCGAGAGCGAGCCCCTGATCGT
>JAUIID010000077.1 GCA_030431615.1 Alphaproteobacteria bacterium | reverse complement strand
GACCTGGAGCACGCTCCAGGTGGCCGGCAGCGCGGCGGCAAGACCCATCCACAGGGGGATGGTCGGGATCGAGCGGAGGATCTCGATGATGCGCTGGATGACCGTGTCGATCCACCCGCCATACATGCCCGAGATGCCGCCGAGCAGCACCCCGAGGAAGAGGGAGATGGCGACGCCGGCGAGGCCGATGAGGAGCGAAGTCCGGGTCGCCAGCACCAGCCGGGACCAGAAATCGCGGCCGAGCTGGTCGGTGCCGAGGAGGAAGAGCGCTTCCTCGGGGGCACCGCGATCGAGGCCGAGGAGATGCAGCCTGGTTTCGAAGAGCCCGAGAAAGCGGTAGGGATAACCTTCGACGAAGAGCTCCAGGTAGCGCTTGTCCTCCGGATCCGCGACGTAGACGAGACGGAACGTCTTCATGTCACGCTTGCCCTTGAGGGCGAAAACGTGGGGGCGAAAGCTGCCGTCCGCGTCGAACCAGTGGATTTCCTGGGGCGGAATGTAGCTGCGGGCGGCGAGCGTGGCGTAAGGATCGTTGGTGGCGAGGAAATCGGCGAGCACCGCGACGAGATAGAAGAAGAGCACGATGACGCCGCTGGCAACGGCCACCTTGTGCTTGCGAAACCGCCACCAGGTGAGCTGCAGTTGGGTCGCGACAGCGACCTTCTCCTCGGCCGCCGTTGTCACCGGCGCCGCAGCCGTCGAAGCGCCGGCACTCACCCGTGCATGCCCGAGCGAATGCGTGGATCGATCCACATGAGCATCAGGTCGGAGAGGAACGTGCCGATCACGGTGAGCACGCCCAGCAGCAGCACGATGGCACCGGCGAGGAACATGTCCTGGGCCACCAGCGCCCGGAGCAGGAGCGGCCCCACGGTCGGCAGCGAGAGGACGAGCGAAACAACGATGCTGCCGGATACCACGAACGGCAGCAGGTAGCCGATGGTGCTGGCGAACGGGTTTAGGGCGGCCCGCACCGGGTATTTCATGATCACCCGCCACTCCTGGAGGCCGCGCGCCCGGGCAGTGGTCACGTAGGGGCGACGCAGCTCGTCGAGCAGGTTGGCGCGCATGATGCGGATCAGCTGGGCAGTCCCGGCGAGAGCTAGGACGAAAGCCGGCAGCGGCAGGTGCGTGATGAGATCCTTGACCTTGGCCCACGACCACGGCGCCAGTTCGAACTCCGGCGAGAACAGGCCGCCAATGTTTGCGCCGAAATACTTGAAGCCCAGATACATGATGATGAGGGCCAGAAGGAAATTGGGTACGGCGAGACCGATGAACCCGACCAGGGTGAAGATGTAGTCGGCGATCGAATACTGCCGGACGGCGGAATAGATGCCGATCGGCAGGGCGATGCCCCAGGTCAGGATGATGGCGGCAACCGAGATGACGATGGTGAGCCAGAGCCGATCACCGATCACCTCGAGCACCGGCCGGCCCCATTCCATCGACATGCCGAAGTCGCCCTGCAGCACGCGGCCCATCCACTTGCCGTACTGCACCCAGATCGGCCGATTGAGGCCGTACTGCTCGCGCATCGCATCCGCCTCGGCGGCGCTGACCATCGAGCCCGAGGCCGAGAGATTGGCGATGTAGCTGTTGACGAAATCGCCGGGTGGCAACTGGATGATGATGAAGGAGATGACCGAGATCGCCCAGCAGGTGACGAGCGCCAGGATGAGTCGGCGGGTGATGTAGGTGATCACGGGCTGAGGGGTCCCATTCGCTCCCTCCCCGCGAACGGGGAGGGAGGCAGATGAGAGCTACCGAAGCGAGGCCGTCCGAGCCTCACTCCTTGAAGTACCAGGTCTCGGGATGGGCCCCACCCGGGGTGCGGCAATGCTGGGCGATGCAGTTGCGCGACGGGATGTTGCCGAGCTTGTTGCTGACCAGGCGCACGCCCATCAGCGCCGGCGACTGGCCGACCGTGCCGATGCCGTACTGCTGGTCGATGAGGATCTCCCAGATCTTCTTCGCGGTCTCGATCCGCTCCTCGGACTTCTGGCCCGCGGCGCTGCGGAAGAGATCGAGGATTTCGACCAGGTTGGGGTCCTCCGGCGCCCTGCCCTGCGCGCCGCCCGAAGCGTACCACCTCGCAAACTCCGGCCCCATGAACGCCTCGGTCGGATCGACCGGGATGGCATGCCGGGGGAAGAGGTAGAGCAGCTCGGTCCCACCATTGTTCCAGACCATGATCTGGTGCTCGTTGGCCTGGGCGCGGGTGAAGGCGAGCGAGCGCTCGGTGTCCTTCACGTCGGCCTGGATTCCGACCTGCCGCCACTGGTCAGCCACCATCTCGCTGATCTTCGGCCAGGGCAGGAAGGCCTGCACTGCCTGGACCTCGAGCCTGAGCCGCTCGCCATTGTCGGTGCGCAGCCGGTAGCCCTCGGAATCCTTCTCGGTGAGCCCGATCGAATCGAGCAGCCGGTTGGCCTCGTCGGGATCATAGGTCGACCACTTCTCGCGCCAGCCCTCTCCCGGGAAGTAGGGCAGCACCTCGCCAGGCGCGGGCGAGCCCGGAGTGGCGACGCCGAGCCAGAAGGTCTCGTTCAGCTGGTCACGGTCGAGTGCGAGCGAGAGTGCCCGCCGGAAGTCCGTGTTGGTCAGCCACTTCGCGATCTCCGGGTCGGCATCGTAGCTCTGGTTGAACTGGTAGATCGCGTCGGCACCATTGAAGGCCAGATCAAGGTGGACGGTGTAGTTGCCGGCCTCCTGGTTCTCGAGGATCACCGGCAGCTTGCCGAGGTCGATGTGGCGCTCCTGCAGATCGTAGTCGCCCGCGATCGCGCGCAGGTTCAGGACCTCGAGGTTCTCCACCACCGACATGGCCACGCCATCGAAATAGGGCAGCTGATTGCCCTCCGTGTCCACGGCCCAATAGTAGGGATTTCGCTCCATCACCCAATTGGCATTGTTGATCGGCTGCACGGTCCGGAACGGGCCGAGGACCGGCAGTTCCGGATTGAGCGTCCAATCCTTCTTGAAGTGCAGCCGCGCCACCCAGTTGTCGAAGCCTTCCGCCTTGGCCTCGGCGTCCAGTTCCTCGACGGACCTGGTATCGCTTGGCACGTACTGGGCGAGGTAGTGGCCCGGCGCGTAGCCACCGGCCGTGCGCTTGTCGGACTGCCGTACGGCCTGGCCACCGCCGATGAGGGTGTCACCCATCATCAGCTCCTCGAACAGGAAGAACGGCACGTCGAACTCGAAATTGACCGTGTAGTCGTCGACCTTGACGATCCGCCCGGGCTTGCCTTCCGGCGTCATGTCCGGAATGGGCGTCGGCACGATGTCGGGATTGCCGTAGATTTCCTCGTACCAGAACACGAAGTCGTCGGCCGTGAACGGATCGCCGTCGGACCACTTGAGGCCGCGCCTGAGGTTGAGCGTGAAGGTCTTGCCGTCCTCGCTCATCTCCCAGCCCTTGGCGAGCGAGGGACGCGGCGTGGCGCCGGTGTGGTCGACCAGGATCGGCCGGTCGGAGGCCATGATCCGGTTGCCGTTCTCGTTGTCGCCGGGACCGGTGAAGCCGCGCCGCCAGATGCCGCCATACTGGCCGATCTCGCCGACCGGCTGGAGGACCATGAGATCCTCGGGCAGCCGCTCCTCGACCGGCGGCAGATCACCGCTCGCCACCAACGCGGCCAGCTCCGGCGCCTCGCTGAACGAGGTCGGCCACTGGGCCGGATCGGTTATGATGGTAACACCTTCGAGCTCACCGATGAGCCCGGACTCGGCCAGAGCGCTTTGCGCGCGCACCGGCTCGGAGTAGGTCGCAAGGATCATTGCCGCAGCCGCGCCAAGCGCCACCGGCAGCCGCCGAATAGACCGCATGTTGTTATGCCTCCCGTTTTTGGTGGCCACCGGCGCCCAGGGCCTCGGCGGCATCTCGCGGACAGTCTACACCGGCACTATTCGCAGCGCCCGACAGCTTGTCAATTCAATGTCACTGGCGGCCACCGCAGGCGACAACGGCTACGGGCGAGCGACCAGGCGACAATCGAGATCGCCGGGGTTCGGCGCATTCGTGTCCTGGAAGAGCTCGGGACCGGCCCCCTTGGCCATTGTTCAGCTGCGCTCGATGTGGCTAGGTTGCCGCCAGAGCAGGGGGGAGAAAGGGAGGCCGTGCGCGCCATTTTTCTGATGTTCGATTCGCTCAACCTCAGAGCGCTCGAGAGCTACGGCGGCACCGCCATAAAGACTCCCAACTTCACCCGACTGGCCGAGCGCGCGGTCAGCTTCGACCGGCACTATGTCGGCTCGATGCCCTGCATGCCGGCCCGCCGGGACCTGCACACTGGCCGGTTGAACTTCCTGCACCGCTCGTGGGGCCCGCTCGAGCCCTTCGACAACTCCTTTCCGGTGCTGCTGCAGGACCAGGGCATCTATTCGCACCTGATCTCCGATCACTACCACTATTTCGAGGATGGCGGCTGGACCTACCACCAGCGCTATTCGAGCTTCGACTTCATCCGCGGACAGGAAGCCGACAAGTGGCAGGCCATGGTCCGGCCGCCGCTGGAGCGCCTGCGCGAGCGCTATCATCAGCTGCAGGTCGACGAGGATCGCAAGGGCTTTCGTCTGCAGAACCTGCTCAATCGGGAAGCGATCCGGGAGGAGAAGGACTTTCCGGCAGTGCGCTGCTTCGAGCAGGCCCTGGCCTTCCTCGACGAGAATCGCGCCCACGACGACTGGTTCCTGCAGATCGAGACCTTCGATCCGCACGAGCCGTTCACCGCACCCGAGCGCTTCCGCCAGGATTACCCCACCAACTATGCCGGGCCGATCCTGGACTGGCCGCGCTACCGTGAGGTGCAAGAGAGTCCCGACGAGGTCGCCGAACTGCGTGCCAACTACGCAGCGCTCGTCGCCATGTGCGATCACTATGTCGGACGACTGCTCGACTATATGGACGAGCACGATTTGTGGAAGGACACGGCGCTCGTGATGAGCACCGACCACGGATTCATGCTCAGCGAGCATGACTGGTGGGGCAAGAACCGCATGCCCTTCTATGACGAGATCGCGCGCATCCCGCTGATGATCTGGCATCCCGATCACGCCGGCGCAGGTGGCCGCCATGTCGGCGCCCTGACCCAGTGCATCGATCTGATGCCGACCTTCCTCGAGCTCTTCGGTGTGCCCGTGCCGGGGGAAGTTCAGGGGCGCTCACTGCTGCCCTTGCTCGAGGAGGATCGGCCACACCGGGACGCTGCGATCTACGGCATCTTCGGCGGCGCCACCAACGTCACCGATGGCCGCCACACTTATTTTCGCTACCCGCGCGACCTCTTCGATCAGGAAATCTTCGAGTACACGCTCTTTCCGGTGCACATGACGAGCTTCTTCACGCCGGCGGAGTTCGAGAGAGCGACGCTGACCCGCGACTTCGACTTCACCAAGGGCCTGCCGATGCTGCGCCTCCCGGCCCGGCGCGATGCCAGGCGGCCACCGACCCAGGGCGGCGCTTTCGCCGAGGCGGTGACCGTTCTCTACGACACCCTGACCGATCCGGGCCAGATGCGCCCCGTGCAGGATGCCGCGGCGACGGAACGGCTCATTGCCATGATGCTGGAAGAGATGCGCGCCCATGCGGCGCCACCCGAAGCCTACGCAAGACTGGGTCTGGCACGATGACGGCACCGCTCGATTTCCGGATCCGGCAGCTCGACGTCTTCCACGTGCGCGCCACAGGGGGCGGGTACTGGGAAGGCTATGTCGACGGCCGCAGTCGGGCAGCGGACAGGTACCTGCTCGCCGATGGCTGGCGCACGGTCTACGCGCGCCATGTCGAAGGCGCCGTCGTGCGCATCGAGCTCGCCGATGGCCATGTCGGCTGGGGCGAGGCCAACGCGCCGATCCTGCCGGAGGTTGTCTGCCAGATCGCCCGCGACCTGCTGGCACCCATGCTCCAGGGTCGCGACTTCGATGACCCCTCGGCGATGTGGCGCTTTCTCTACGACCTGCAGCGGGGCCGCGGCCATCAGAGCGGCTACCAGCTCGATGCGATCGCCGCCATCGACATCGCTGTCTGGGACGCCATCGCCCGCCGTGCCGATGTGCCGCTTGCAGCCCTCCTCGGCGAACATCCCCGGCCCATGATCCCTGTCTACCTTTCCGGCTTGCGCCAGGCGACCCTGCCGGAACGAGTGGCACATGCCCGTCAGTGGGCGGACCGCGGTCTCTCCGGGGTAAAGCTCTTTCTCGATGCCGATCTCGAGGCGGGCTGCGCGGAACTGGCGGCGCTCAGGGAGGCGGTGCCGGCGATCGACCGCTGGATGGTCGATCTGCTCTGGAGCCTCGAGACCCTCGAGGATGCGGTCGCCGCCAAGGCCGCCTATGACGAACAGGGTGCCGGCTGGCTCGAATGCCCGTTGCTGCCGGAGGACATCGACGGCCACCGCCAGTTGCACGCCGAACCGGGTGCGCCAATCGCCCTGGGCGAGCACTTTCACACTTCATTCGAGGTGGCTTCCTGGCTCGAGCCGCGTGCGCTCGACGTTCTCCAGCCCGATATCGGCCGCACCGGCATCAGCAATGCTCTGCAGCAGCGCCAGATGGCGCTGGCCGCCGGGGTCGACGTCACGCCGCATATGGGCTCCGGGCTCGATATCTTCCAGGCGGCGACGCTGCAGTTCGCGGCGATTTGCGCCGACGGGCTGCTCACCGAACTGCAGGGTGGCCTCAGCTCCAGGCTCGGCGATGCCGTCGACAGCGGCTGGCGGTTTGCCGATGGCGGCTTTCGCCTGCCCGACCGACCGGGCCTCGGCATCGAGGTCGATGCCGAACGGCTCGGGGCGCTGCGGGCGTCGTGAACGGTACGACCAAGGGCTCCGCAAGACTGCGAATCGCTCTCTTCGGTGACACCCACATCGAACCCGAGGGCGACCCGCAGCCGCGTTCGAACCGGCGCGCGGTCACCGTTGTCGAACGCATCAACAGGAATGGCCTCGAGCTCGCGCTTCATCTCGGGGATGTCGTCCATCCGCTCCCTTCGATGGCGAGCGCAGAAGCTGCCTGGCAGGCCGCCGACGCCATTCTCGGGAGCCTGCGGATGCCGCTCGAGGTCATCCCGGGCAATCACGACATCGGCGACAAGCCCCTGCCCTGGCTGCCGGCGAAATCGGTGCGCGCCGATTGGGTCGAGAGCTTCGAGGCGCGATTCGGCCCGGCTTGTCGCGCAATCGACCACGGCCCCATCCGCCTCCTCCTGCTCAATGCGCCGCTGCTCAACAGCGGCCTCGATGGCGAGGCGATGCAATGGCGACAGCTGGAGGAGCTTCTGGCCGAGCCGGGCGAGCGGCGCCTCTTCGCGTTCCTCCACTACCCGCCCTATCTCGTCGCCGCCGACGAGCCCTCGACCTACGACAATCTCGACGAGCCCGGACGTGGCCGGTTGCTTGCCCTCCTGGCTGATCATGGCTGTGAGGCCCTTTTCTGCGGGCACCTCCATCACCGTTTCCTCGATCGCCATGCCGGCATGGCGATCTACACCCTGCCGGCGACCGGCTTCACCCGACGCGACTACGTGGAAACCCATCCGCTGGCCCCGACAGAAGATCAGGAGCACGGCCGAAATCTCGCAACCAAGCTGGGCTTTCTCGAGCTGGTCATTCACGAGCAGGGCTACTGCACCCGGTTCCATCGGTTGGAGAACGACTTCGCACCGCCTGCCGGCCATGCGCTCGGCGTCGACCTCCGCCATCCGTGGTGCGAGGTCCGCGCGCTACCCTTCAACCCGCCGACCGATGCCTTCCAGCGCCGGCGGGTGCGCGACGACCGCGCCGTGCTGGCGCTTCTCGATCTCGGCATCTCGCACGCCCGCGTCCCGCTGGACGATTTCCTCGATCCAGCATTACGCAGCCGCATGTCGTTCCTCGCGGCGTGCCACGGTGTTCGCTGGACCGTCTTCGCACTCGGTCCGCTGGCGCCGGACGTCGCCGAACTGCTCTCCGAGAGCGCCGGGATGATCGAGGCCGTCGAGATTATCGGCGATATCGGGTCGGCGCCGCCCCGACTGCCGGTACTCGCTGCACCCCTGATCACCGCGCACGATGCGGGTGGCGATGCGACCAATCTCGCCCAGTTCACCGGCTGGGGCCTGTCGCTCGAGGCGCTCCGCGCCCTGCAAGAAGAACTATCGCCCTGCGTTTCCGGCTACGTCCTGGACCTGCCCTGGCAACAGCCCTTCGCCGCAACCGCCAGGGCGGCGACTGCGCTGGCTGCCGAGCGACAGTGGCGACTGCATGTGACAGTGGGGTTGATGGGCGCGCGTCCGGACCTCGCGGTAACCGACCATGAGGCGATCGCGGCGCGTGTCCGGGAGGCTGCGGCGTTCGCTGCCAGACATCCGGCACATCTCTTCTTTCTCGACACGTTCGAGTCGATCGACCGCGGTTATTTCGTCCGCCAGGGCCTGATCGACCGGCGGGGTGACCCCACTCCCGTCGGCCTGGCGCTGGCCCGGCTTGGCGCGAAGGATCAGCCTTGAGCCACGAAGCCTGCCGCGGCGTCGAGCAGCAGTTCACGCAGCCAGATCGAGCGCATGATGTCCTCGCGCATGGCCTTGCCGGCGGCGCGCACGCGATCCGCGACCTCCGCCGCCGCGGCTACGGCTGCGGGATGGTTCGGCTGGCCCGGATAACCCAGCCCTTGCGCGAAATCGTTGGCGCCGATCATGAAGCAGTCGATCCCGTCGACCGCGAGCATGGCATCGAGATTGTCGATACCTGTCTGGCTCTCGATCATTGCGCCGACGAACACGTTGGCGTTCCAGTGGCGGCAATGCCGCTCGAGATCGACGCCGACGCCCAGGCCTTCGGCCCGGCCGGCGCCATAGGAACGGCTGCCCTCGGGATGGAAGCGGCAATAGTCGACCAGTCGCCGCGCGTCCTCCGCCGTATCGACATGAGGGGCGATGATGCCCTGCATCCCGCGATCGAGAAAGCGCCCGACAGTGCCGCGGCTGATTTCCGGAATGCGGGCGATCGGCGTCAGCCCGACCAGGTCGCAGGCCCGGCAATGCTCCTCGAGATCGCGGAGATCGAAGGCGCCGTGCTCGCCGTCGGCGTAGGCGAAGTCAAAGCCCCCCTGCCGTCCAAGCAGCTCGATGACACAGGGCGACGGGAAATTCATCAGGAAGCCCACAGCCTTGCGCCCGGCGGCGTTCGCTTCCCTGATCCGGTTGGTGGGCATGTCACCGCTCATCGGCGCCTCTTCGTTCCTGTCATTGGGCCACCGACAAAGCATAGAAGAAGCCAGGGAGGCAGGCCATGCATGTCAAGCTGACCTCGGACTTCGTGAGCGTGGACGGGCGCATCACCCTCGGTGAGGAGCCGCTGGCCCGGCTGCGCGCGCTCCCCGGCATCGAGATCTCGACGATCACCGGCCGGCCGACCAACCACCCGCTCGAGGCCAGGGACGTCACCGCCTGCGACATCCTGATCGGCAAGCGCAATCGCCTCGATCCAGGGCTGCTCGATCTGCCGGACTTCCGGCTCAAGCACATCGCCCGCATGGGCGTCGGCTATGACCATCTCAACATCGACGCCTGCACCAGGGCCGGCGTGCTGGTGACCATCACCCGCGAGGCCGTCAGGCGTCCCCTCGCCTCCGCCATGCTGGCGCTGATGCTCGCCCTCGCCCATCGCCTCGTCGAGCGCGACCGGCTCGCCCGTCGCGCCGACTGGGCCACGCGATTTGCGATCGAGGGCGTCGGCCTCGGCGGGCGCACGCTCGGCCTGCTCGGTGCCGGAAATATCGGTGCCGAGCTGATCCGGCTGGTGGCACCCTTCGGCATGCGCGTCCTCGTGCATGACCCGGGGCTCTCGCCCGACGCATTGGGACAACTCGGCGCGGTATCGGGCTCGCTCGACGAGGTCGTGCGACAGGCCGATTTCCTCGTGCTCGCCTGCGCGCTCAACGAACAAACCAGGGGCCTGATCAACGCGGCACGTCTGGCGCAGATGAAGCCCACGGCCTTTCTCGTCAACCTGGCGCGAGGCGAGCTAGTCGAGGAGGCAGCGCTGGCAGAAGCGCTCGCCAAGAAGCGCATTGCCGGTGCCGGCATCGACGTCTTCGAGCGCGAGCCGCCGGCCCGGGACAATCCCCTGCTCGGCCTGCCCAACGTGATCGTGGGGCAGCACAATCTGGGCATGACCGACGAGCTTGACCGGCTCGGGCAGATGGCGGCGGTGGACGCAGTGATCGAGGTCGCCCGGGGCAGCCTGCCGGCTTCAGCCGTCAATCCCGACGCCTGGCCCCATACCTTGCGGAGATTCGAACGTTGAGCGCTTTCAGTGGCGTCTATCCCATTCTCTACAGCTTCTTCGGCGCGGATGGCCGCCTCGACCACCATGCCATGCGGCTGCAGGTCGATCGTTGCATCACGGCCGGGGTGCACGGCATCGCCGTGCTCGGCAATGTCACCGAGAGCAACAAGCTGACCCATGCCGAGCGGGTGGAGCTGATGGAGCTGGTGGGCGAGGCCATTGCGGGCCGCGTGCCCTACGCAGTGACGATCGGCGAGCCGAGCATCGACGGCCAGAAGGCCCTGGCACGGGTCGCCGAGGCCGCCGGCGCCGACTGGCTCATCCTGCAGCCGCCGGCGGTGAAAGGTGTGCCGGAGAGCGAGATCGTCCGCTTCTTCGGTGCGGTCGCCGACACCGCGTCGCTGCCCATTGCGGTTCAGAACAACCCGGTGAACATGGATGTCTGGCTCTCGAACCGGAGCCTGCTGACACTGCACCGCAACCATCCCAACGTCTCGCTCCTCAAGGGCGAAGGTGCGGCCTCCTGGGTGCAGCAGCTGATCGAGGCGACGGGCGGCAGCCTCGACGTCTTCGCCGGGCTCGCCGGCATCGAGCAGATCGCCAACCTCGAGAGCGGCTGCGTCGGGCTGATCCCCGCCCCCGACTGCGTCGACGTCCAGGTGCGCATCCACGAGCTCTGGCACGAGGCGACCGAGGCGTCCCGGGCCGAGGCAGACCGGCTCTACAAGGAGGTTCTGCCACTGATCGTCTTCATGACCCGCAACCTGCAGACGCACCAGCTCGCCGTCGGCAAGCGATTCGTGGCGGAGCGCCTCGGCCTCGGCGACGTGCATGTCCGACCGCCGGCGGCGGCTAGCACACCATTTCAGCTCAGCGAAGTCGCCCGAATCGGCGGCTGGCTGGGTCCGCTCGGCGGAAATGAACAATAGCGCATGGGCTCCGATCGCAAATCAAGAGCAACGTCGCCGCCACCGCTCCCTTTTGTGACCCATGCGGCATCCTCCCCAACCCCGAGCGTGCGTCGGCGCGTCTCAGGACGCCAAGCGCCAAGCCTGTCGCGATGCCTACGGGAAGAAAAAGGGCCCGGCTGTTTCCAGCCAGGCCCTTGATATGTCTGGTGGGCGCACAAGGACTCGAACCTTGGACCCGCTGATTAAGAGTCAGCTGCTCTACCAACTGAGCTATGCGCCCGACGGCGGGGAGTTAGGGGGGATTCGGCGCTGCGTCAAGTCGCAGTGCCTCGTCACGGCGTACGATTGCCTGCGCGATCATCATTGCAAAGGCGGCAGGACTCGGCTTATCTCAAGTCCCTCGGGCGGGCGTAGTTCAGAGGTAGAACGTCAGCTTCCCAAGCTGAATGTCGTGGGTTCGATTCCCATCGCCCGCTCCACGCCTTCTCCCATCGCGTGTCCCGTCTGGATCAGCTGAAGCGTTCCGGGCCGACCCATTGGCCTGACGAGTAGCGGTCGCCATGCGCCCAGCCGACAGGCAGGGTGCTCTCGATGGCGGCCAACGCCTCGGTGCCGAGCTCGAGGCTGCCACCCGCGGCAAGCTCGCGCAGGTGGTCGACCGAGCGCGTCCCCGGGATTGCCAGGACGTGATCGCCCTGATGCAGCAGCCAGCCCACGGCCAGCGCCGCTGCGGGCATGCCGAGCTCCTGGGCCAGCGCCCGAAAGCCCTCAGTCGCCTGCAGGTTGGCGCTCAGGTTGGGCTCGAGGAATCGCGGATTGACCTTCAGGAACTCCGACTCCGCAACGCTCTTCAAAGTCGGTGGGCGATCGGTCAGGAGGCCGCGCCCGACCGGCGAGAACGCCACGAGCGCGGTGCCCAGTTCGGCACAGGCCTGCAACAGGCCTAGTTCGACGGCGCGCGTCGAGAGCGAGTACTCCGACTGCACGGCGGCCACCGGATGCACGGCCGCGGCGCGCCGCAGGGTGCTCGGCGCGATCTCGGAGAGACCATAGCTTCGGATCTTGCCGGCCTGGATGAAGCCGGCCAGCGTCTCCGCCACCTCCTCGATCTCGACCCGGGGATCGCGACGGTGGATGTAGTAGAGATCGATCGCCTCCACGCCCAACCGGTCGAGGCTGGCGTCAAGCTCGGCCTGCAGATGCGCCTTGCTATTGTCGAAGCCGCGTGCGCCGGTGTCGGGATCGCGCCTGATCCCCGCCTTGGTCGCTATGGTGAAAGGCGGCTCGCCGCGCCGTCCGGCGAGGAAGCTGCCGATCACCCGCTCCGACAGCCCCACGCCATAGACATTGGCCGTATCGACGTGGTCGATGCCGAGCTCGAGTGCCGCTGCGAGCACGGCGTGCGACGCCGCTTCGGTCGTGGGGCCATAGAACGCGGAGAACGACAGCCCACCGACACCGATGGCCGAAACGACAGGTCCTCCCTGACCAAGTTGGCGCCTCTTCACGATCTTTTCTCCGGCTCGAGTTGCGCGTGCTTCCGATCGACGAGGGGCTTACCATCGGTCGACCGACGAGGCCAAAGCTTTGACCGCCGCCGGCACAGCGGAAGCTGCGCGTTCCGCCCACCCGGCCAGGACTTCCCAATTCGACCGGATCGCTTTAAGGGACGGTGTTCGTCCGCACGCATACCTGTCCCACCTGCCCCGATCCATCGGGTGCCGATCCTTCGACGCTCGTTCCAGCACCTCCCATGACAGCTCCCCTGCCCGATCCGAACTTGCTGCCTGCGGCCCGCCGGCTGTCCATCGCCCCGATGATGGACTGGACGGACCGGCATTGCCGGGTCTTCCACCGGTTGCTGGCGCCCGGGGCGCTGCTCTACACCGAGATGGTGACGACGGGTGCCGTGCTGCACAGCGCGGCCGACCGGTACCTCGCCTTCGATCCGCGCGAGAGCCCGGTCGCCCTGCAACTCGGCGGCAGCGAGCCGGCCGAACTCGCCCGCGCCCTCGAGATCGCCGCGAACTGGCCCTATGTCGAGTTCAACCTCAATGTCGGCTGCCCGTCTGATCGGGTGCAGAGCGGCCTTTTCGGCGCCTGCCTGATGGCCGAGCCGGAGCGGGTCGCCGCGTGCGTCGCCGCGATGCGAGCCGTCACGGATCGGCCGGTCACGGTCAAGTGCCGGATCGGCATCGACGACAGCGACGAAGAGGCTTTCCTCGATGCATTCGTCGATACGGTGGCCGCGGCTGGCTGCGAAGTGTTCATCGTTCATGCCCGCAAGGCGTGGCTCTCCGGCCTCAGCCCGAAAGCCAACCGCGAGATTCCGCCCTTGCGATATGCCCGCGTGCGACGCCTCAAGCAGCGGCGACCGGATCTCGTCATCGTGCTCAACGGGGGGCTCACCGATCCTAGGGCAGCAGCCGCGGAGCTGGCCCATGTCGACGGCGTGATGATCGGTCGAGAAGCGTACCAGAATCCGTGGAGCCTCGCGGCCTTCACCCAAGCGGTGCTCGATCCGTCGCACGAGGCACCGGAGCGTGAATGGATCCTGGCCGCCATGCGCGACTATGCGGGCAAGGTCGGCGCCGAGGGAACGCCGGTGCGTGCAGTCACCCGCCACATGCTGGGCCTCTACAACGGAATTCGCGGTGCGCGGGCCTGGCGAAGGGAGCTGAGCTCGGCCATGCATGCGGCCAGTGCGGACGCATCCATCCTCCGCCCTCTCGACGATGGTGGCGACATGATTGGATCTGGCTCGACGATGCGACCGGCGCCGGCGACGGCAGCCGCATAGTCGCTTGGGGCCGAGCGCAGCGTTAACCGGCTTTCAACGATTTCGGTCTAGCGTGGATATCCACGCAAACATCCTGGACTGGAGCTTCCGTGCGCGCGACCTGCCGAACAGACTCTCCCGTCCGGACCCGCTGGCCGACCCGGTTCCGCTGCAGGTTCCTGCTGGACGACCGGAGAGGCACCGCTGCCGTGGAGTACGGGCTTATCGCGGCCCTCGTCGCGATTACGGTGCTCATCGGCGTCTTTGCGCTCGGCGGCTCAGTCAACGATCTTTGGGCCGCGATCGGCGAGAACATGCTCGCCGCTTTCGGCGGCGCGTGAACGTCGATCCCCGACCACGCGGCCTTCGGTTGCTGGCGTGGCGACTTGGCAAGTGTCGGGGCAGCCGCTAGCGGAAGGCCGGCTCGTCGAAGCTGCGCAGCTTGCGGGAATGGAGGCGTTCGGGGCCCTGCAGGCGAAGCAGCCTGATGGCTTCGAGGCCGATTTCGAGGTGCTGGTTGACGCGCTCCTCGTAGAACCGGTTGGCCATGCCCTTCAGCTTGATCTCGCCATGCAGCGGCTTGTCCGAGACACAGAGCAGGGTGCCGTATGGGACGCGAAACCGCAGGCCGTTGGTGGCGATCGTGGCACTCTCCATGTCGAGCGCAATGGCGCGCGACTGGTTCAGCCGCTGGAAGAACTCCTCGTAGCGCAGTTCCCAATTGCGATTGGCGGTCGAGGCCACGGTGCCGGTGCGCATCCGGCTCTTCAAGTCGAGATCGGCGAGGCCGGTGACATTGGCCAGCGCCTGCTGCAGCGCCACCTGCACCTCGGCGATCGGCGGCACCGGCACGAAGGGCGGCACCTCCTGGTCGAGCACGTGGTCCTCGCGGACATAGCCGTGCGCCAGGACATAGTCGCCGAGCCGCTGCGTGCGCCGGAGGCCGGCGCAGTGGCCGAGCATCAGCCAGCAATGCGGGCGCAGCACGGCGATGTGGTCGGTGATGGTCCGAGCATTGGAGGGGCCGACGCCGATGTTGACGAGCGTGACCCCGCGACCGTCCGGCCGGGTCAGGTGATAGGCCGGCATCTGCGGCAGATGCTGTGGTGCCGTCCCGTTCCGCTCGGAGGAGGGTGCTCCGGGCCTGACCGTGACGACATTGCCGGGCTCGATGAACCGATCGTACTCGTCGCCCGTGGCCAGCTCCCGTCTGGCGTAGTCGACGAAATGCTCGACGTAGCGCTGGTAGTTCGTCAACAGGACGAAGCGCTGGAAATACTGGGTGGACGTCCCGGTATAGTGGCTCAGCCGCTGCAGGCTGTAGTCGACGCGCTCGGCGGTGAAGAGTGCCAGGGCGCCGGGCTCGCCCGGCTGCGAGTGGAACGTCCCGTTGGCGATGCTGTCATCGGTGGCCGCGAGATCGGGCATCGGGAAGAGGTGGGTAAGCCGGTGCACCCGCTCGGCGTCCAGCCCGCTCGCCGCCACATCGACGACGAATGGCAAGGGGATCGGCCGGCGGCTGACGCCGACGACCAGCGGCGCGCCATGATTGGCAATCAGGATCGCGAACTGGCCGCGATAGTAGTCGCCGAAGAGGGACGGCCGCGTCAATGTCGTGCCGTAGAGGCCCGGATCGTGCAGGGCGCCATAGGCGATCCTCGCGTCCAAATTCACGGCATCAGCGGCGACGCGAACGCCGACGAACGGGTAGCAGGCATCCAGCTCGCCAGGCAGTTTGCCTTCCGTCACATAGGCAGCGAAAGCCGAAGCCAGACGCCCGACGGCGGCATCGTAGTGCCGGGCTACCTGCGCCACGGCCGCGTCCGGCTCATCGAGGACGGCGATCTCGCGAATGCCATTGCGCTCGAAGGCTTCGACCAGCGCCTCGACCATACCCTTTCGCTCCGCTAAGAACCCACCGCCACCCGCGTGTGGCGCCGGCTGCCGACCAGTCGTCGCTCTAGCCGCTTTTTTGGCCAACCACCAGCCGACCCCTGCCGGTTCGAGAGCCGTCCCCATGGCCGCAGCCACACTTCTTTCCTTGCGCCACGCATCGCTCAGCCTGGGCGGCAAGCTCTTGTTCGACGATCTGGAGCTCGAGATCCCGGCTGGTGCCGCCATCGGCTTGGTCGGGCGCAATGGCAGCGGCAAGTCGAGCCTGCTCAAGGTGCTGGCGGGCCAGATCGAGCTGGACGAGGGCATACGCCAGGGCCAGCAGCACTGTCTCGTCCGTTATCTCGAGCAGGAGCCAGAGCTCGACCCGGCCCTGACCCTGGCGGCGACCGTGATGCGCGGTCTCGCCGCCGACGTCGAGCCGACGGCGGCGGCGCATCGGGCGACGGATCTCCTGGCCGAGCTCGGGCTCGACCCGGACCGGCTGGCGACGGGGCTGTCGGGCGGCGAGCTCCGCAAGGTGGCGCTTGCCAGGGCGCTGATCGGCGAGCCGGACGTCCTCCTGCTCGACGAGCCGACCAACCATCTCGATCTCCCGACCATTACCTGGCTCGAGGCGACCCTCGCCCAGAGCCGGGCAGCGCGGGTCGTCATCAGTCACGACCGGTCATTTCTCGCCGGGGTCAGCGACCGGACGTGGTGGCTCGACCGCGGCCGACTGCTCGTCAACAACGCGGGCTGCGGCAGCTTCGAGGCATGGCGCGACCAGGTGCTCGCCGAGGAGGAGAAGACCCTCGCCCGCCTCGACAAGCATCTCGAGGCGGAGACGCACTGGCTGCACCGCGGCGTCACCGCGCGGCGGCGGCGCAACCAGGGGCGCATGCGCAAGCTCGGCGAGCTGCGCGAGCAACGCGCCGGCTTCCTCCGGCCGGAAGGTCGCGCGAAGCTCGAATCGCATCTCGCCAAGGGCGGCGGCAGCCTCGTGATCGAGGCGACCGAGGTCACCAAGACCCTGGGTGACCGCCTGATCATCGATCGCTTCTCGACGCGCATCCTCAAGGGTGACCGGGTGGGCGTCATCGGGGCCAACGGCTCCGGCAAGACGACCCTGCTGAACCTCCTGACCGGCGTACTGACGCCTGACAGCGGCGAGGTGCGGTTGGGCACCGGCCTCGCCATCGCCCGCTTCGAGCAGGATCGGGGCAGCCTCGATCCGCAGGCGACACCCTGGTCAACACTCTGCCCGGATGGCGGCGATCAGATCGAGGCCGGTGGCCGGCCTCGGCATGTGGTGGGCTATCTCCGCGATTTCCTCTTTCCGGAGTCGCAGGCGCGGCAGCCGATCGCCGCACTCTCGGGCGGCGAGCGCAATCGCCTGCTGCTTGCCCGCAACCTGGCCCGGCCGAGCAACCTCTTGGTCCTCGACGAGCCAACCAACGACCTCGACCTGGAGACGCTGGATCTGCTCGAGGATCTCCTGGCTGACTACCGCGGCACGGTGCTCCTCGTCAGCCACGATCGCGACTTCCTCGACCGGGTGGCGACCAGCACCATCGTGCTGGAGGGCAATGGCCGGGCGGTCGAGGCCGCCGGCGGCTACAGCGACGCCATTCGCCAGGGGTGCCGGATCGGCGGGGTGGACACACCGAAGCCGCCCGCACCGGCCGCCAGCCGGGACCGCGACCCCGTCAAGATCGAGCGACGCCGGGAGGCCGGCAAGACCAATGCACGGCTGGCGCGTGAGCTCGACCGCCTGCCGGACCGCATCGCCCAGGCCACTGGCACCGTGGCTTCGCTCGAGGAGCGGCTTGGCGATCCCCGCCTGCACACCGATGAGCCGCAGAAGGCTCGGGCGCTCGCCGACGAGCTCGAGCGGGCCCGGACGGAACTCGCGGCACTCGAGGATCGGTGGATCGAGTTGGAGATGCAGCGCGAGACCGGCGCCCTCTGAAGTACCGGGAAGGACAGGAGCCTTCGCATGGAATTGGCCAGGAGCCTCGATCTGGACGCCTACAAGCCGGCCGAGATCGCCCGGCTCATCGAGCGTTCCGGCGTGGCCAAGGCCCGCCTCGGCACCCAGCAGACGGTGACCCTGGGTCTGCTCGCCGGTGCGTTCATCGCCATGGGCTCGATGTTCTACACCGTCGTGATGACCGGCCACGGGCTCGGATTCGGGCCGGCCCGGCTGCTCGGCGGCCTCGTTTTCTCGCTCGGGCTCATCCTCGTGGTGATTGCCGGTGCCGAACTCTTCACCGGCAACAACCTCATCGTCATGGCCTGGGTCGATCGCCGGATCACGCTGCTCGAGCTCGCCCGCAACTGGACGCTGGTCTACTTGGCAAACTTCGTCGGTGCCGTCGGCAGCGCCCTGCTCCTCACGCTCTCGGGCACGCTGGAACTGGGCGATGGCGCCGTGCGGGACACGGCCTTTGCGATCGCCCTGGCGAAGACGGGTCTAGTCTGGCACGAGGCGCTGTTTCGCGGCCTGCTCTGCAATGCCCTGGTCTGCCTCGCAGTCTGGCTGACGTTCGCCGCACGCGACGTCACCGGCAAGATCCTCGCCATACTTCTGCCGATCGCCGCATTCGTGGCGCTCGGCTTCGAGCACTCGGTGGCGAACATGTACTTCATCCCGCTCGCCTGGATGAATGGCGCGCCGGGCGTCGAGATTGACGGGCTGCTCGCCAACCTCGTGCCGGTAACGGTCGGCAACATCATCGGCGGCGGCGGGTTCGTCGGCATTACCTACTGGCTCTGCTACCGTCCGGGCAGGTCAGAAGCCGGCCGTTCAGACCCTGAAACTTGCGCAACCAAGAGAGAAGATTAACGGTTTTCCATCATGCTTGGACACGCTATCACCCTACCGGCCTGGAACCGGAGGAGATGGACGTCGATGCTCCCGACGCAGAATCTGCCCAAATCAACCCGGCGCTGGTTCATCGCCGGCGCAGCCGCGGCCGTCAGCCTCGCCGCTACGCCGCTGGAAGCCGCTACGCGCCCGCGCCGTCTGCTGCTCCACAACCTGCACACCAAGGAAGACCTCGACGTCATCTACAGGCGCGGCCAGGTGTTCGACCGGCCCGCACTCACGAGACTGAACCACTTCCTGCGCGACTGGCGGCGCGACGAAGTTCTTCCGATCGACCCGCGACTCTACGATATCATGACGGCCATCGCCGACCGCCTCGGCCAGGTGCCTCGCTTCGAGATCGTCTCGGGCTACCGCTCGCCGGAAACCAACGCCATGCTGCGTCGGGCCGGCGGAGGTGCTGCCAAGAAGAGCCTGCACATGTTCGGCCGGGCCATCGATCTGCGTCTCGAAGGAGCCCGGTTGCGCGATGTCAGGGAGGTCGCCCGGCAGCTCGAGCGTGGCGGCGTCGGCTACTACCCGAAATCACAATTCGTACATATCGATACCGGCAACGTCCGCACCTGGAGCGGCTGACGAACGTCGCCGGCGGGCGGCGGCGATACATGGAAGCGCGGGCCCGGTCCCATCATATTCGGATGTGGGCCTGATGATCGATATCTGGCGCGCTGTGCAACGTTTCCTTCATCAAGGTCGCGTAGGTTGGGCCTGAGCAAAAGGCCGATCGACCTCGATGACGCGCGCCCGGCTCGACTGGTCGGGCGATTTCAACTATAAGTTTCCTGTCGAACCGCTTCGCGGCAGCGCAGGGAGATATCGAACATGACGCTCGGGCACCTCGATGCGACCGATTACCCGGATTTGGCCGCCCGTGACCTCCTCCGACAGTTCGATGGCGATCTCGCACGAGTGGAGAGTCATATCGCGGTCAATCTGTTGGCCGAGGCGCTGCGGCGCGACGACTACGAGGGTTATCTGCACTGGCGTACGGTCGGAAGCCTCTGCGTCGAGCTCGCCGGTGAGCCTTCCCGGCCCAACATCGTCGGCGCGCTGATCGCCGCCGCCACCGCCCAGGATGCGACCGGCCCAGCAGTCAAGGCCAGCCACACACCCGATCGAGCAGATCTTCTCGCATAATCGGGCCGCTGCGGGCCGCGCCGGCTGAACCAGCTGGCATGCACGGGCGACCGTTGATCGCGGCGCCAGCGGGGATAGGCCAAGCGGCAGCACCGGGTCTATAGTCACCATCGAAAACGTCGATGGAGATGCAGCATGACAGCCATGGCCGATCCGGGCCCAAATGCAGAGAGTGCCCGGCCCGCCGAGGCTCGTCCGGTGTTCGACTGGGCGGACCCCTTCCGGCTCGACGACCAGCTCGACGAGAGCGAACGGCTGATCCGGGATGCTGCCGCCGACTACTGCCAGAACAGCCTGATGCCGAGGGTGCTCGAGGCCAACCGGCACGAGAAGTTCGACCAGGAGATCATGACCGAGCTCGGGTCGCTGGGCTTTCTCGGCAGCACGCTGCCGGAAGCCTATGGCGGGGCAGACGCCTCCTATGTTGCCTACGGCCTGATCGCCCGCGAGGTGGAGCGAGTCGATTCGGGCTACAGATCGGCGATGAGCGTCCAGTCGTCGCTCGTCATGCATCCCATTCATGCCTATGGCGATGATGACCAGCGCCGGAAATTCCTGCCGAAGCTGGCCAGGGGCGAGCTGGTCGGCTGTTTCGGCCTGACCGAGCCCGACCACGGCTCGGACCCGGGCGGGATGACCACCCGGGCGCGCAAGGCGCCGGGCGGCTTTCGGCTGAGCGGGGCGAAGACCTGGATCACTAACAGCCCTATCGCCGACCTCGCGATCGTTTGGGCGAAGACCGATGATGGCCTGATCCGGGGGTTCATCGTCGAGCGGGACATGGCGGGCTTCACCACCCCCAAGATCGAGGGCAAGTTCAGCCTCAGGGCCTCGATCACCGGCATGATCCAGCTCGACGATGTGCTCGTGCCGGAGGCCAATCTCCTGCCCAACGTCAAAGGCCTCAAGGGCCCCTTCGGCTGCCTCAACCGGGCGCGCTACGGCATCGCCTGGGGCACCATGGGTGCCGCCGAGTTCTGCTGGCATGCAGCGCGCGGTTACACCCTGGAACGCCAGCAGTTCGGGCGCCCGCTCGCCGCCAACCAGCTCATCCAGAAGAAGCTCGCCGACATGCAGACCGAGATCTCCCTTGGCCTTCAGGCAGCGCTGCGCGTCGGTCGACTCATGGACGAGAGTGCCATGGCGCCGGAGATGATCTCACTCATCAAGCGCAACAATTGCGGCAAGGCGCTCGACATCGCCCGGATGGCTCGCGACATGCATGGCGGCAACGGCATATCCGACGAATACCACGTGATCCGCCACGTGATGAACCTAGAGGCAGTCAACACCTATGAGGGCACGCATGACATCCACGCTCTCATTCTCGGCCGGGCGCAGACCGGGCTGCAGGCCTTCTCCGGCTGAGCGGGCGCGCCGCCGCTCAGGGTCTCAGGGATCGAGCGTGAAGCCGGCCGCTTCCTCGACCACCGCCCTGAGCGTCGGTGTGGCGGCGAGCACGGCCCGCGGCTCGACCAGGCTCGCCCCCTTGGTGTAGTGGCTGGCAACACCGCCGGCGGCTTCGACCAGCGCCAGCCCGGCGAGCACGTCCCAGCTCATGCAGTGGCGATTGATGGCGCCATCGAGGCGGCCATCTGCGACGTGGCAGAGATGAAGCGCGCTCGAGCCCGAGCGCCGGTGGTCGAACGAGCGCGCATTCAGGCGCTCGACCATCTCCGCATACTCGCGGGCATCCTGTTTGAAGTTGAAGCTGAGCCCGACACAGGCCTCCGCCACCGGACGTTTCGAAACCTCGATCGGCTGCTTGTTGCGGGTGGCCCCTCGGCCCCGCCGGCAGGCGAACATCTCGTCGTGG
>JAUIID010000076.1 GCA_030431615.1 Alphaproteobacteria bacterium | reverse complement strand
CGTCGCTCTCCACCTGCACGACCCGGCAGCCAGCCTCCTCGGCGACCTTCCGGCGCCAGGCGACCTGATGGCGGAGATAGCCCCGGTCGCAGACGAGGATGGCCGCCTCCTTCGCCAGCTCCAGGGCGACGCGCGGCGGCTCGCCGTGGCGTAGCACGAAGCGGATCCGGCGGTCCGCGAGCCCGGCCGCCACCTCGGCCAGGCCCTCGAGCATGAAGGCGTAGTGGCGGCGATTGGCCTCGGGGTAGTCGTCCATGAGGCCGAAGCAGACGACCACCGGCAGGCCGCGCTCGTTGGCGAGCTCGATGGCGAGGCCGAGCGCGTGGTTCGTGGCCACGCGCTGCGCCTGCTGCATCCAGTAGAGGACGTAGCGGCCGTCGCGGCGCTCGGTCGTGTCGTTCAGGTCCTGCAGGCGCTCGCTCTGGATCATCGAGGTCGAGCTAGGACCTCGAGGCCGGATGTCCAGGCTTTTCGGGCGCCTCGCAGAACAGGCGGTGCAAGAGGCCGATGAGCTCCACCGCCTCGTCGCCGTTGAGGCTGTAATAGATCATCTTGCCGGCCCGCCGCGTCTTCACGAGGTCGTCCAGGCGCAGCCGGGCGAGCTGCTGCGAGAGGGCGGGCTGGCGCATGCCGAGCAGCACCTCGAGCTCGCTCACCGACCGCTCGACGCCGACGAGGCAGCAGAGGATCATCAGCCGGTTGCTGTTGGCAACGGTCTTGAGGAAAGCCGAGGCACGCTCCGCGGTCTCCATCAGTTCGCTCGGGGCGCGCGTCTCGGTGGGCTTCGCCACGTCAGGACTTTCCATCTCGGGTTGTGACCGAGGCATGCATAGCGCCGGCGGGTGACAGGCGCGAGCCCGGCCCGCCGCTCAGGCCGCCTCGAGCAGGGCGACGCCGATCCGGGCGATGTCCTCGAGCGGCCCCGGCTCGGTCCCGGCGACGCCACGCGCCACCGCGGCATAGAACCGGGCCAGCGCCCGGCAATCGGCGGTCGCCGCCAGCCGGCCGGCCGCGCGGGCGCGCTCGAACATGGCGAACAGCGCACCCTCCAGCTCGTCGGCAGCGGCCCTGGTCTCCGTCGCGGCGGTCGTCGGCAGGCGGTGGCAGATGCGCCGCGCATCCGAGAGCATGCAGCCGCGCGGCTGGCGGGCGTCACGCGCCGACTTGAGCTGCAGCTGGAAGAGCCGGGTGAGCGCTTCGCGCGGGTCGTCGCCGCGCAGCGCGTGCAGGTGCGAGGCATGCACCTCGTCCTGGTAGAGCCGAAGCGCCCGGCAGAACATCGCTGCCTTGTCGCCGAACGCATTGTAGAGGCTGCCGCGCTGCAGGCCCGTGGCCCGGACGAGGTCGTCGATCGACGTGGCCTCGAACCCCTTCTCCCAGAAGACCCGCATCATCGCGTCGAGCACCTGGCTCTCGTCGAATTGCCGTGCGCCGGCCATCGGTCTTATCCTCCCCACAAGCTCCGCGTCCTGCATCTAGGTGCTTTGACCGATCGGTCAAGGATCGTCGACATGCCACCATGGTACCGTATGGTGGCGGCGAACCGACGACGCGCCGGAGGGACGCCCAGAGGGAGAGGACGATGGACGAGCATGCCCTGATCGTGGGTGCGGGACACGGGCTGTCGGCGGCCTTCGCCCGGAGGCTGGCGCTGGACGGGGTGGCCGTCTCGCTCGCCGCGCGCGACACGGCGAAGCTGGACGGCCTGGCGCGCGAGCTGGATGCGCGGACCTTCGCCTGCGACGTCGGCGATGAAGCCTCCGTGGCGGGGCTCTTCGCCGAGCTGGACGCGGCCGGGCGCACGCCCACGATTGTCCACTACAATCCGAGTGCCCGGACCCGGGCCCCCTTCGTCGAGCTCGTGCCGGCAGATGTCGAGCGAGCGCTTCGGATCACCGCCTTCGGCGCCTTCCTCGTGGCGCACCACGCCGTGCCGCGCATGCTCCGGCTGGGCGGCGGCACGCTGCTCCTCACCGGCGCCTCGGCCAGCGTGAAGGGCTATCCACACTCGGCACCCTTCGCCATGGGCAAGTTCGCACTGCGCGGGCTCGCCCAGAGCCTCGCCCGCGAGCTGCAGCCCTCGAACATCCACGTCGTGCACATCGTCGTCGACGGCAGCATCAGCCCCCAGGGCGGCGTCGAGGCCGAGGACCGGCTGGACCCTTCCGCCATCGCCGAGACCATGCACCACCTCGTCCGCCAGCCGCGCAGCGCCTGGAGCTGGGAGATCGAGCTGCGGCCGTGGGTGGAGCGGTTCTAGCTCAACCGGGGAGCCAGAGGACGTCCTGGTGGCCGACGCGGTGCTCGGACCGCCCGGCCTCGATGTGCCGAACACGCTGCGATTGCCAGTCGGCGATCTCGGCGGCCTGGTCCGGGGCGATCACGGCAGCGGCCCCGGCATAGCCTTTGAGCAGCGCCGTCTGGATCGCCCGGTCCGCATAGCCGAGCCGCCAGTCGCTGGCGGCGACATGGCGCTCGCCCCGGTCGGTGGGCAGGCGCGCCTCCAGCGCCGCTGCGGCGGCCGGGCCGAGGGCCGGGCCGAAGCCCTTGTCAGTCCGCTGGTGCGCCTCGAAGAGGCGCTTCACCTCGGCGTCGAAGATGTCGCCCGGCCGCCAGCGAAGGCCGCCGTCGCAGGTGAGGACGACATGCAGCGCCGCCCGGCGCTCGAGGACGAGGGCCACCAGCTCGTCGAGCCAGGCGGCGCTGACGAGATCGAGGAAGGCCGCCATGGTGACGAGGTCGGTGCCGGCGGGGATGGCCGAGGCGAGGTCCCGGGCGAGGTCGAGCCCCGCATAGGCCGCCGTCACGTCCGCCGGCAGCCCCGCCAGGGCCGGCGTGCCAGCGGCGATCAGCGCCGGGTCGTGCTCGACGAGCGTCCAGTCCTGGGCGCAGGCGAGGGCCGGGGCGGTGGCGCGCAGGTTGCTTCCGGTGCCGCTGCCGAGATCGACGATGCGAAGCCGCTTCCGCCCGGCGGCCCAGGCGGCGAGCCTTCGGCCGGGCTCGGGGGCACGCGCCGCATGGTCGTAGGGCTCACGGAGCGCCAGCCAGTCATGGGCGAAGCCGCTCAAGGGGCAGGCTCGGCCAGCAGCGCCTCGGCCACCAGCCGCGCGGTGTCCCCCCAGCTCGGCAGGCGCTCGCTCGCCCGCCGCGCACCCTCGCGCAGGCGGTCGAGGGCCACGGCATCATCGGCGAGGGCGCCGATCAGCCGGCCGAGCTCCTCAGCGTCGCCCGGCTCGAAGAAGAGGGCGGCGCTCTCGGGCACGGCCTCGACCACGGCACCGCCGCGCGCGACGAGGGCCGGGATGCCGGCGGCGAGCGCCTCGCTGAGCGCCATGCCGTAGCCCTCGTAGAGGGCCGTGGAGACGAAGAGGTCGGTGCCGGCGAGCGCCTCGTCGAGCAGCCCGGCATCCAGCTCGCCCAGCAGGGCGATGCGGTCCCGCTGGCCGGTCTCCTCGATCAGCTCGCGGAGCGCCTGCGCGGTCGCCGCGTCGCGCTCGAGGCTGCCAGCGATGCTGGCCCTGACCGGGTGGCCCGGCAGCTCGGCCAGGGCCGCCACCAGCGTGCGCTGGTCCTTGCGCGGGATGACGCTGCCGACGTTGAGGATGTTGAGCCCCGGCCCGCCGGAGCCCCGGGCCGTCGGCCGGCGGTCTGTGCCGGGCGGGGCCACGGCGATCCGGGCCTCCGGCACGGCGTAGCCTCGGGCGAGGGCCAGCCGCGTCGTCCTGGAGGTGCAGATCACCCGGGAAGCATGGGCGAGGGCCCAGCGCTCGCTCGCACGAAGCCGCTCGGCCGTCGCCGCGTCGAGGCCCGTTTCAAGGGCCAGCGGATGATGGACGAGGGCGATCAGCTCGAGCCGCGTGGCGAGCTCGGCCGCGAGCTCCGGCAGCACGCCGAGCGCCAGCCCGTCGACCACGAGGCGGCAGCCCACCGGCAGCGCCAGGAGCAGCTCCCGGGTCGTCGCCAGGGCCGTCGCGTCGGGCACAGGGTAGCCGTCCGGCAGGGCCAGGCGATGGACGTCCCAGCCGAGCTTCTCCAGCTCGTCGGCGAGGCGCCGGTCGTAGATGGTACCGCCGGTCAGCCGGTCGAAGCCGCCGGGAACCGCGAAGGTCAGCCTGGGTTCGGACATGGGCGTCACATGTGCTAGCGAGCGCCGGTGGAAAGGGCGCAGAGAGGTGAGCGATGGCGGATCTGATCGGCGAAAACGCGGCACCCGGCCGGGCGGCGGCGCATCTCATGTACGCGCTCTATGCCGTGGCGCTCTTCACGGCCCTGCCGATGTTCGCCGGCGTCATCATCGCCTATGTCGGCCGCGGCAGCGCCGAGCCGGTCTATCGCAGCCATCTCGACTGGGGCATCACCACCTTCTGGGTGGCGCTGGTGATCGGCATCATCGGCTTCGTCCTGCTCTTCATCCTGATCGGCTACCTCGTGCTCGGCCTGCTCTGGCTCTGGACCGCCTACCGCATCATCCGGGGCTGGCTCAGGCTCCTGGACAACCAGGGCATCTGAGCCCGCTCAGAGCGGCGCCTCAAAGCTTGCCCAGGCGACGTCGCTCTCGGCGAGCTCCACCCTGAGCCCCTCCAGCGCCTCACTGCCCGGCCCGAGCAGGCCCTGGCCGATCGCCTCCTTCATGCGCTCGAAGATGTGGCGGGCGAGGAACTCGGTCGTCGTGTTCTGGCCCCTGAAGCCCTCGATCCCGTCGAGATTCTTGTAGTTCAGGTCGGCCAGGATCGCCTTGAGCTGGTCGATCGCCCGGCCGATATCGACGACGATATTGTCCTCGTTCGTGTCCTTGCGGCTGAACTCGACGTCGACGACGAAGGTCGCACCGTGCAGCTGCTGCGCCGGGCCGAACACCTCGCCCTTGAAGCTGTGCGCGATCATCATCCGGTCGCGGACGCGGACCTTGTACATCGTCTCTCCCCTCAGCTCTTCTTCTGCATGTCGTGGTCGATCATCCCGCCGATCCCGGCCGACCGACCGGTCTCGAGGTAGCCCCGGTCGAGATAGAACTGCCGCGCCGTGGCGGTGCTGGATAGCCTGAAGATATCGACCCCGCCAGTCACCAGCCAGGCTTCGAGCGCGTCGAGCACGGCCTTGCTGACGCCCCTAAACCGCGCGTCGGGCGAGACGTAATTCAGGAGGATCTCGCCCCGGGCGCTGGCGCCGCCCACGCCGAGGATGGCCCCGCCGGCCTCGGCGACGACGATCCGCGTCCCTTTGGCCGCAATCCAGGCCGCCACGTTTTCGGGCGTCTTGTTGGCGAGCCAGGGCTCGAGCCGCTCGGCCCGGCCCTGATGGTCGGCCGTGCAGAGCTCGGTGATCGACCGCCGCAGCACCATCGCCGCCGCCGCCGCATCCTCCGCCACAGCGTCTCGGATCCGCATCCGGCCCCGCTACTTGTCCGGCAGGTCGATGCGCAGGCCGGTCTCGCCGGCGAGCAGGCGCTGCAGGTGATAGAGGGCGAGCGGATCGTCGCCGTAGAGCCCGACCAGCCCGGCGAAGGCCTGCCGCGCCCCCAGCGCATCGCCGCCGGCCAGCTTGTCGAACGCGGCCTGGTAGGCCGCCGTCCGCGGCTCGTCGAACTCGGCGGCGGTGAGCGGTTCCCAGGCCATGAGCGGCTGCTCCCGGCCCTTCAGCACGAGCTCGCCCACCGGCCGGCCGCAAAATCCCGCCACCTCGGCGACCGTGGTGGCGCTCACGCAGAGCCGCGTGCCGAGCTGCTTGTTCACGCTCTCCAGCCTGGAGGCGATGTTGATGGCGTCGCCATGCGCCGTGTAGTCGAAGAAGAGATCGCCGCCGAAATTGCCGATGATCGCCTGCCCGGTATTGACGCCGATGCGGGTCATGCCGAGCTTCACGCCGGCCGCGTGCTGCTCCGCCTCGAAGCGGCGTGCGAACGCGTCGATGGCGAGCGCGCAGTCCACCGCCCGCCGCGCATGGTCGGCCTGCTCGGTGGGTGCTCCGAACATCGCATAGACCGCGTCGCCGATGATCTTCACGACGGTGCCCTCCTCGGCGAAGATCACCTGCGTCACGCCGTCGAGGTAGCTGTTGACGAGCTGCACGACATGCGTGGGATCGCTCGCCTCCACCAGCGGCGTGAAGTTCGCGAGGTCGGTGAAGAGGAAGGTGCCGACGCGCCGCTCGCCGCCCAGCTCCATGAAGCGCGGGTTGCTGGCGAGCTGGTCCGCAAGATTGGGCGAGAAATAGCGGGCGAGGGCGGTCCGCGCCCGCTCCGCCTCGAGCTTGCCCTGGCGCATCTGCCGGTAGCGCTGCACGTGGCGCAGCGTCTTGGCGATGATCGCGTCGAGATCCTCGAAGGCGATGGGCTTGGTGAGGAAGTCGAAGGCGCCGCAGTTCATGGCGGCGCGGATGTTCGGCATGTCGCCATAGGCCGAGATGATGACGGCGCGCCGGTCGTCGTCCGCCTCCTCGAGCCGGGCGAGCAGAGTGAGCCCGTCCATGCGCGGCATGTTGATGTCGCTCAAGACCAGCTCGACATCGGGCTCGGCCGCCAGGATCTCGAGCGCCTCCTCGCCGTCGCGGGCGAAGAGGAAGCGCAGCTCGCCGTTCCGGATCTGCTTGCGAAAGCGCTGCGTGACCAGGAGCTCGAGGTCCGGCTCGTCGTCGACCACGAGGATGAGGGGCGCACTCATCCGGCACGCCCCCCGGCCCGGACGAGCGCCTTCAGAGCCGTGAACTCCACGGGCTTGTGCAGGAAGGCCGCGGCGCCAAGCCCGAGTGCTCTGGCCTCGGTCTCCGGGTCGCCATAGGCGGTGATCATGACAACGGGAATGGCAGGCCAGCGCGCGTGCACCTCGGCCAGGAGCTCGAGCCCGCTCCTGCCCGGCATGTTGATGTCGGAGAGGATCACGAGGTCGGTCGGCGGCACCGTGCCGTCGAGCAGGGCCAGCGCCTCGTCGGCCGACCCGGCGAACGCGAACTGGTACTCGCCCTGGCGGATCTCCCGGCGGAACTGCTGGCGAAACAGCATCACCGCATCGGGCTCGTCGTCGACCATGAGGATGTTCAAGACGCCGCTTCCGCCGTGCCTGCCGGCTCGGCTGCCGCCGTCCGCCTCGGCAGGGTGATGGTGAACTCGGTGAAGCTGCCCTCCTCGCTCGCGACGTCGAACGTGCCGCCATGCTGCTTGACGACGATGTCGTGGCTGAGCGAGAGCCCGAGCCCGGTGCCCTCGCCCGGCGGCTTGGTCGTGAAGAACGGCGTGAAGAGCTTCTTCCTGACCGCCTCGGGCATGCCGCTGCCATTGTCGTGGACGCGGATCAGGACCGCGTCGCCCCGGCCCTCGGTGGTGACCGTCAGCGTCGGCTCGAAATCGCCGCCGGGCTCGCGGTCGCGGCGCTCGCCCACCGCGTAGAAGCTGTTGGCGAAGAGGTTCACCAGCACGCGCAGGAGCTCCTGCGGGTAGCCGTCGATGGCGCCGGCCGCCGGATCGAGCTGCTTCACGAGGTTGATCTGGAAGTCGCGCTTCTCCGCCCGCGCCCCGTGATAGGCGAGGCCCAGGCTCTCCTCGACCAGGTGGTTCACCTCGGTCCGGCTGCGCGTGCCGGGGCCCTGCCGCGAATGCAGGAGCATGTTCTTGATGATCCGGTCGGCCCGGCCGCCATGCTCGGCGACCTTGGCGAGGTTCGTATCCAGCGTCTGGAGCAGGTCGTCCGCATCGTCCTTCGCCGCTTCGTCGAGCGTGTCGACGGCGGGGCGGATCACGGTCTGCAGCTCGTCGAGCAGCTCGCGCGAGAGGCTCGCGAAATTGTTGACGAAGTTCAGCGGGTTTTTGATCTCGTGGGCGACCCCCGCCGTGAGCTGGCCGAGCGAGGCCATCTTCTCGGTCTGGACCAGCCGGTCCTGGGCGGCCTTGAGGTCGGCCAGCGCCTGCTCGGCCTTGTCGCGCTCGAGCTGCGCCGCGTCGCGCGCCTCGCCCAGCCGGTCGACGAGCCCGGCCAGCTCCTCGCGCCGCTCCTCGAGCTCGGCGACGCGGCCCACCTCCCGGTCGAGCATGGCATTGTAGCGGCCGGCGACCTCGCCGATCTCGTCGCTCGTGCCCCAGTCGACGTGCTCCGGCACGTTCTCGACCTCGAAGCGGGTCATCGCCCGCACGAGCTGCCGGAGCGGCCGGTTGATGATGCGCTGGAAGACGATGGCGGCGGCCAGCAGCACGGCGATGCCGACCGCGAGTGCGAGGGCGACCAGCACGACGAAGTCGCGCCACATGATCTCGGCCAGCGTGTCGCGGTCGAGGCGGATGTCGTAGCGCGCCTCGGGACCGGCCCCCAAAGCCGGAATGAGGAGGTCCTCGCCCGCCCGCATCCGCCCGCAGCCGATCGGCGGCCAGGACACCGGCGAATCCTCCGCGTTCGGGAAGAAGTCGACGCAGATGACGTAGGGCAGGCCGGCGAACACGCCGAGCAGGTCACGCGCCCGGACCGGGTTCTCCGCCGCCTCGGCGGCGAGCGGCCGGGCCAGGCGGGTGGCCAGCGTCGCCACCTCGGCCGAGAGCTCGCCCATCATCTGCCCGCGCCGCTGGGCCGCGTAGATGCCCATGACGACGGCAGCGATCACCGTGCCGATCGCCAGCGTGAGGACGAGGAACTTGAGGAAGAGCGTCCGTCGCACGCGCCTCGCCCCGGCGCCGGCTTGCGGGCCGGAAACCGTCAGCCGCCGCCCTTGGACATCGCCGCACTCACCAGCGGCCGGTCGTCGAGGATGAACTGCACGACGCGGTACTCGTCGCCGATCTGCCGCACGAGGAAGTCCGCCGTCAGGTTCTCGCCCGTCTCGTCGACCAGCTCCGAGCAGACGAAGTAGTCGTCGCCATAGGCGAGGACCATGGGGTGGACGTTGGCCGGATAGACGGTCCTGAGCTGCGCCGATTCCGCATCGATGTAGCTGTAGGCGCCGTCGACGGTCCGCTCGTCGATGAACTCCTGCATCGCGACCTGCAGCCGGACCATCACTTCCGTCGATATATCCGCGGCACTCGCAGGTGCCGCGAACCCGAGCAGCGCCAGAACCAGAAGCGTCTTTCGCATGACAGGTCCTTCCCGACAGTGTTGATCACGCGGGTTTTAAATCAACCCGGGATTGTTTCTATGGGTTGGACTGATGGCGATGCCACCCGCCATTGTCACAGATATTCTCCAGCTCATGATAGACCAGCATGCAACTGTGCGGAAGCATGTATTGCCCTGGCCCTACAGATAGGCGACCCGGTGGCAGAGCCTGCCGGCGCCGTTCTGGAAAAGGTCGGGCAGGGTCCTCGGCAATTCTCGAAAGGGGCTCTCGCCGTCGATGAGCACATCGAGCGCCGGGTCGGCAGCGAGCAGCTCCATCGCCTTGGCCATCCGCCGCGCGTAGTCGAAGCGCGGCCGCATCGCTGGAGCCACCATCCCGACCTGCGAGCTGAGGAGGCGCAGCCGCCGGCTGTGGAAGGCTTCGCCGAGCGGCAGGGTGACGGCGGCATCGCCGTGCCAGCTCACCTCGACGAGCCGCGCCTCGATGCCGGCCAAAGCGAGCCCGGCAACGAGCCCGGCCCCGGCGCCGGAGGCGTTGACCACACAGTCGGCGGGGGCGAGCCCCTCCGTGTCCGTGCAAAACCTCAGGCCCAGGGCCTCGGCGATGCCGGCCTTCGCCGGGTCGATGTCGACCAGCATCACCTCGGCACCCGGCAGCTGCACGGCGAGCCGGGCGATCAGGCAGCCGACCACGCCGGCGCCGATGACGGTGATGCGCTCGCCCGGCAGGAGCCCGGCATCCCAGACGGCATTGAGCGCCGTCTCCATGTTGGCGGCGAGCACGGCGCGCCCTTCGGGCAGGTCCGCCGGCAGGACATGCAAGGCACTGGCCGGCACGACGTAGCGGGTCTGGTGCGGATGCAGGCAGAAGACGGCGCGGTCGCGCAGGGCGGCGGGACCCTGGGCGACGGTGCCGACGCTGCAATAGCCGTACTTGACCGGAAAGGGGAAGCTGCCCTCCTGGAACGGGCAGCGCATGGCCAGGGCCTGCGAGGCCGGCACGCGGCCCAGGGCGACGAGCGCTTCCGTGCCGCGACTGATCGCCGACCAGCGCGTCTCGACGAGCACGTCTGCAGCGCCCGGTGCCGCCAGGGTGACGGTCCGGATCTCGCCCTGACCCGGTGCAACAGCCCAGTATGCCTCGGCCTCGGATTCCACACTCACTCCTGTTCAATTCGGCGCGATGCGCCCATTTCGGCCTGCGACCAATCCGTCCGGCGAGCGTGACACGACGGCAACCCACTGGCAAAAAGAAGCATTCGACATAAATCCAGTGCGCGTCGATGACGCCTCTGCTCGCTTTCGGGAGCCGCGGCGATCGGTGCGGGGAAGCGCCTTGCGCATGTATAACCCTTCAAGAGGCACCGATGTCGGGGATGCTTGAGCCGGAGCTGCAGGACTTCATCAAGGTCGCGGCCGCGGACCGATTCCTGCGTGGTGGCATGGCCTGCCGGCTGCTCGACCCGTCCGGCCGGGTCACCGTCAAGGCTCTCGAGAGCATCGACGATGCAGGTCTCGCCACCCTGCTCGCCGCCGGCGGCGCCACCCTCCTGCTCAGCGCCCGCCGCGCCGCGGCGCTGGGGCTGCGCCCGGCCGGCCCCGATGCGGTACGGCTCACCTTGCCGGCCGGGATCGCGGTCGAGCAGGTCCGTGCCCTCGTCGATCCGACCCGGCTCATGGCGGCCCTCGCCGAACTGCCCGCCAGCCCAGCTTCGCCGGCCGAGGTGGCGGCCATCGAGCTCTGCAAGGTCGCGAACCTCCTGCCCGCCTGCGTCGTCGTCTCCGGGACCGAACCCGCCGCCCTCGAGCTCGATGCGGCGACCGTCATGGCCTATCGCACCGCCACCGCCGGCAGCTTCGAGCGGATCACCGAGGCCAAGGTGCCCCTGGCGGATGCGGCCGACGCGCGTTTCGTGGCGTTTCGCTCGCGCCTCGGCGGGCCGCAGCACTACGCGATCCTGGTCGGCCGCCCGGAGAGCTTCGCGGCACCGCTCTGCCGGCTGCACTCGGAATGCTTCACCGGCGACCTCTTCGGCTCGCTCCGCTGCGATTGCGGCGAGCAGCTTCGGGGTGCCATCCGCCGGATGGACGAGGCGGGCGGTGGTGTCCTCCTCTACATGGCGCAGGAGGGCCGCGGCATCGGCCTCGTCAACAAGCTGCGCGCCTACCGGCTGCAGGACTCGGGTGTCGACACCGTCGATGCCAACACGCATCTCGGCTTCGAGCCGGACGAGCGCGACTTCATCGCCGCCGCCACCATGCTGCGCGACCTGGGCTTCGGCGCCGTGCGGCTCCTGACCAACAATCCCGACAAGGTGACCCAGCTCGCCGAGCGCGGCATCGAGGTCACCGAGCGCGTCGAGCACAGCTTCGCCGCCAACCGCCACAACCGCTTCTATCTCGAGACCAAGGCGTCGCGCAGCGGCCATCTCCTGCGGCTGCCCGACCTGCCGCGGCGGGGTGCCGCCTAGCCCAGCCAGAGGCCGATGGCGCCCCGGCCGGCCGCGGCGAGCCCGACGGCGAGCAGCGCCACGAGGCCGACCAGCCGGTAATGCCGTTTGAGGTCGCTGGAGAAGAGCCGCCCGCCCATGGTGGTGCCGAGGATCATGGCCGGGCAGAGCAGGGCCGCGAGCCAGAGCTCGCCTGGTGCTATCAGCCCCTTGCTGAGCGCCAGGCTGAGCCCGAGCACGCCGTTGCAGAGGAAGAAGGCGGCGAGCGAGGCGCGGGTCACCTCGGGCGAGCGGCGCAGCGCGAAGAAGAGGGCGATGACCGGCGGGCCGGCGATCGCCGCGAGCCCGTTGAGCACGCCCGACAGCCCGCCGAGCGCCAGGAGTGCGCCCGTGCCGGGCAGCCGCTCCAGCCGCCAGCCGCGCTGCAGCAGCAGCGAGGTGGAGACGACGATCAGGCCGATGGCGAGCCGGGCGGCGTCGGCGCTCAGCCAGAGCAGCAGCCAGAGCCCGGGCAGGATGCCGAGCACCGCGCCCGGCAGCAGCCGCAGCAGGGTCCGCCACTCGATGTGCCGGCCGTCGGCGTAGAGGTTCTGCAGCCCGGTCGCGATCTGCAGCGCCATGATGGTCGGCACGGCGAGGCGCGGGGCGAAGACGAGGCTGAGCAGCGGCACGCCGGCCAAGGCCGTGCCGAAGCCGGTGAAGCCCCTGAGCACGCCGGCGGTCGCCATCGCCAGCGAGCCGGCGAGAACGGTCGCGACCGAGAAGCTCACGCGCGGTCCGTCGAATGCCGGAGCGGGTGTCGTCCCCTCAGAAGGCGCGGGCCTCCATGCCCTCGACATAGCGGCCGAGATACTGGCCGACGAAGTCGTGGTCTACGAAGCGCTTGTAGGCCTCGGTGATCCGCGTGGTGACCGGCCCCCAGACCTGGCCCTCCGGCCCGACATTGACGCCGTTCACCTTGACGATCGGGCAGATGCAGAGCGAGGTGGAGGTGATGAAGGCCTCGTCCGCGTTGTAGGCGTCGTAGAGGTCGAGATCGGCCTCGCGCAGGGTCAGGCCCTCGGCCCGGGCGAGATCGATCGCGGTCTGCCGGCTGACGCCGGGCAGCACGAACTTCTCGCGCGGGGTGAGGACCTCGCCGTCGCGGACGATGAAGATGTTCGAGCCCATGCCCTCGCAGAGATTGCCGTTGACATCGAGCAGCACGGCCCAAGCCTCGGGGTCGATGCTCTGCACCTCCTGGTCGGCGACGATCAGGTTCAGGTAGTTGTGCGTCTTGGCGCGGGGGGTGAGCGAATCCGGCGGGATGCGGCGATGCGATGGCACCATCACGCGAATCCCGTCCTTGAAGAGCTTGGCCCGCTTGACCAGCGGCAGGGGCGCGCATTCGAGCACGATGTTGGGGCCGTGATAGTCGATATTGTCGCCCTCGACGTCCTTCACCCCGCGGCTGATCCGCTGGCCGACCCAGTAGTCGTCATCGGCGCCGAGCAGATGCCGGTTGCGCTCGTAGAGTTCCTCGGTCAGCGCGCACATGCGCTCCGGCCCGAAGCCCGGGTCGATGCGCAGGTATTTGAGCGAGCGGTAGAGCCGGTCGACATGCTCCTTCACCTTGAACAGGCGATGGCCGAAGGTCCGGGTCAGGTCGAAGCAGCCGTCGCCATAAAGCCAGCTGGAATCGCGGAACGGGATCCGCACCTGCGATTCCGGCATGAATTCGCCGTTAAACCATGCCACCCGCTCGTTCGCCCGAACCGTCATGGGATCGTCTCCGCGCTTTTTTTCGACCACCCCGTCTGATGCGCGGAACCGCCATGGCTGGCAACCGTCAATAACGCGCGACCGGCGCGCCCTGGTCCTTGCCAAGGGCCGCACCGGCCCGACAGATACGTTTCCTGCCCATCCGAGGAGACCAGCCCATGCGGCCGTTTTCCGGCCTGACCTGCCTGCTCGCCGCACTCGGTTTCCTCTGGGCGGCCCCGGCCGGCGCCTGCCCGGGCCCCGATGCGCCTTGCGAGGTCGCCGACGGTGAGTATTTCATCCGTCTGCCCGAGCCGGGCGGCAGCGCCATGCGGCCGCCCTTGATGGTCTACCTGCACGGCGCCGGCGGACAGGCCGCCGACGTTGTCCGCAGCGCCGGCTTTCTCGATGACTTCCTCGGTCGGGGTTATGCCGTGCTGGCTCCGCAGGGCCTCGCCCGGGAGGGCGGCAGGGGGCCGAACTGGGGGGTCAGTGACGGGCGCATCCACCCGCGCGACGACCAGGCCTTCATCGGCGAGGTGATCGACGACGCCGTCGCTCGCTTCGACCTCGACCGGACGCGCGTCCTACTCACCGGCTTCTCGCGCGGCGGCTCCCTTGTCTGGGACATCGCCTGCGCGGACCCGGCCATGGCCAGCGCCTATGCGCCGATCGCCGGAGGCTTCTGGCGGCCGCATCCGACGAGCTGCAACGGCCCCGTCCGGCTTTTCCATACCCACGGCTTCACCGACGGCACCGTGCCGCTCGAGGGGCGGCCGCTCGGCGGCGGGGCAGTGGCGCAGGGCGATATCTATGAAGGCCTGCAGCTCTGGCGCGGGACCAATGGCTGCGGTGCCCGCGCCGACTGGCAGGACACCTCCGGTCCCTTCTGGCGCAAGGCCTGGACCGCCTGCGCCGCCGGCATGCTGGAGTTCGCGCTGCATGCCGGCGGCCACGGCGTCCCGGCCGGGTGGGGGCCCATGGTGGTCGATTGGTACGAAGGGTCCCCGGCTGAGGACTGATCTGCCGCCTTACTTCCAGGCGGGATCGCCGAGATCGATCTGGTCCTCGTCGGTGGCCGCACCGGTAGCGGCACCGGCGGCACCGCCAAGGATGGCGCCACCCAGGACGCTGGTGCCGGTCACCGCACCGGCCGCGGCACCGACGCCAGCACCGATCGCACCGCCGCTCATCGCGCGGTCGCCGGTGCTGTCACCGCAGCCGCCGAGCGCAAGCGCTGCACCGACGGCAATCGTGGCAAAAAGCGGGGTCATGGTGAGTCGCGTAGCCCGCTGCATGGGTCGTCTCCTCAGCAGAAAGCAGTTGCCGAAGAAACGGGCGAGCGGTGTGCCGGTTCCGGCCGGGTCAGGCGGCCCGCGGGATGGTCAGCCGGCCGCAGACATCGACCAGGGCCTCGAGCAATCGGTCCATGGTCGCATCGTCATGCAGCGGGCCGGGGGTCAGCCGGAGCCGCTCCGTGCCCTTCGGCACGGTCGGGTAGTTGATCGGCTGGATGTAGATGGCGTGGCGATCGAGCAGGAGATCGGTCGCCGCCTTGCAGCGCACCGGGTCGCCGACCAGGATCGGCACGATGTGCGAGGGGCTCGCCATGACCGGCAGGCCGGCTGCGGCGAGGCGGCGCTTCAGGGTCGCGGCACGCTCCTGCTGGGCCGCGCGCTCGACGTTCGAGCACCTGAGATAGCGGACCGAGGCGAGGGCCCCGCCGACCACGGCCGGGGCCAGCGAGGTCGTGAAGATGAAGCCCGGCGCGAAGCTCCGGATCGCATCGATCACGGCGCGCGACCCGGCGACATAGCCGCCCATGCAGCCATAGGCCTTGGCCAGCGTCCCCTGGACCACGTCGACCCGGGCGAGCGCGGCGTCCCGCTCGGCAACGCCGGCACCGGTGGGGCCGTACATGCCGACCGCATGGACCTCGTCGAGATAGGTCATGGCCCCGTAGCGCTCGGCGAGGTCGCAGACCGCGTTGATCGGGCCGAAATCGCCGTCCATCGAGTAGACGCTCTCGAAGACGATCAGCTTGGCACGGCCCGCCGGCTCGGCGGCGAGCAGCTCTTCCAGATGGGCGAGGTCATTGTGGCGGAAGACCCGCTTCGTGCAGCGGCTGGCCCTGACGCCGGCGATCATCGAGGCGTGGTTCAGCTCGTCCGAGAAGATCACGCAGTCGGGCAGGAGCGTCGCCAGGGTCGAGATCGCCGCCTCGTTGGCGACGTAGCCCGAGGTCATGACGAGGGCGGCCGGCTTGGCGTGGAGCGCCGCCAGCTCTTCCTCGAGCAGGACATGGAGATGCGTCGTGCCGGAGATGTTGCGGGTCCCCCCCGCACCGGCACCGTAGTCCCGAAGCGCCCGCTCGGCGGCCTCGAGCACCACCGGGTGCTGGCCCATGCCGAGATAGTCGTTCGAGCACCAGATAGTGACCTCGCGCGGGCCCCGCTCGGGGCAGCGATGATCGGCGGCCGGAAAGCCGCCGACACGGCGGGCGAGATCGGCGAAGGTCCGATAGCGGCCCTCGTCGCGCACCTTGCCGATGGCAGCGGAGAAGATCGTCTCGTAGTCCATGGTCCCGATCCCCGACGTCTTCCAGCCACCTTACAGCGTTCGGCGCCGGCGGGAAAACCGGTCAGTAGGCCGCAGTAGGGGCGGTTTCTCCCGTCCGGTCGTCGATGAAGGGATGCACCGGCGGCTCCTTCGCCCGAAACGCGTAGCGGCGCAGGATCTCGCCATAGCCGCCCTCGAACACATAGCCGTCGTTGCGGCCACGCCAGCCCGCCCGGTCCCTGGCATAGGCCTCGGGCAGCCGGTACCAGGGGAGGCCGGGCCGGACGTGATGCACGAGATGCAGGTTGTTGTTGAGGTAGAGCAGCCGCATCAGGGGCCCGGCCTCGACGATCACGGTCCGCTGGTCGACCGTCGGGCGGGCCTGGTGCTCGAGGAAGGAGCGCACCAGCATGAGCGAGGTGGCGGGCCAGGCGACCAGCAGCACGTACTGCCAGAGCGGCATGCCGGCGAGCGCCAGCCAGCCGAGCCAGAGGGCGAGCGCCGCCACGTGTGCCAGCCAGGCGCGCCGCACGCCCGGCGCGTCGGCGAGGATCGCCCGGGCCTGGTCCCAAAGGAAGGTCAGGACGATGTCCAGGCTGCCGAGGGTCAGCCGCCCGAGAAGGGAATTGCGGGCGAGCAGCAGGCCCCGGCGCCAGCGCCCCAGCCGGCGCCAGTTGCTGGCCGTCACGTAGTAGCTCTCGGGATCGTCGAGCGGGTCGGTCAGGTGCTCGTCCGCGTGGTGGGCGAGATGGGTCGAGCGGTAGATGCCGAAGGGCAGCCAGAGCAGTACCGGCAGGCTGCCCATGAGCGTGTTGAGCCGGGGGCTCGGGGTCGGATGGCCGTGCACGATCTCGTGCTGCAGGGAGCTGTACCAGGCACCGAAATAGGCGCCCAGGGGCAGGAGCACGAACCACGGCAGGGCCTCGTGCCACCAGGTCAGGGCCAGAAGGCCGCCGACGATGACCAGCGCAAGACCAAGGGTCGGCCACTCGACACTGGCCGGTGTGCGCACGCCTGGCGCGGCACTTGTCATTTTCGCTCTGTTCCCACCGCCCGTATCGGGGCCATCGGGCCCCGCAGCTTCTAGGAAGCCAGTTGCGGGCTCCTGTCAATATATCGTGAAGGCAGGGCTCAGCGGGCGCGCATGGCGACGATGCCGGCGACCACGACGATGCCGGCGCCGAGCAGCATGAACCCGTCCGGATACTCGCCGAAGACCATGATGCCGATGAAGATGCCCCAGACGAGCTGCGTGTAGCTGAAGGGCTGCAGCACGCTTGCCGGGGCGATCTCGTAGGCCTTCATCAGCATCATGTGGCCAAGCACGCCGGTGCAGGCGATCACCAGCAGGCCGATGATCTGGTCGGGCGAGGGGTTCTGCCAGATGAACGGCCCGACCGCCGAGGCCATCAGGCAGCCGACCCAGGCGACATAGCCGTAGGAGGTCTCGAAACGGTCCTCCTTGGCGAGCAGGCGGGTCAGCAGGCTGTAGACGGCGAACATGGCGGTGCCGACGACGGCGACGAGGCCGACCGGGTAGAAGTCCTCGCCGCCCGGCCGGAGGATGATCAGCACGCCGACGAAGCCGCCGCAGACGGCGAGCCAGCGCAGCCGCCCGACCTTCTCGCCGAGGACGAGGGGCGAGAGGGCGGTCACCATGAGCGGGCAGCCGGCGAAGAGCGCCTGCGCCGTGCTGAGCGGCATGTGGGCCACGACCCAGGCGAAGACGCCCACCTCGACGACGAAGATGGCGGAACGGAGAATCTGGAGCCAGGGGCGATGCGCGCGCACCGCGCGTTGCAGCCCGCCCGGCTGACGGGCGATCAGCACCGTGGCGAAGGCGGCGAACAGCCAGTAGCGGACCATGACGATCTGCGCCACATGCAGGTCCTGGGCGAGCAGCTTGGTGATCGCGTCCTGCGAGGCGAAGGTGAGCATCGTCACCAGCATCAAGGCGATGCCCTTCAAGGGCGCCCTGCCGTCATCGGCCACGATCTGCTCCATCGGTGCGGCCGGACTGGTGATGAATGACCGGCGGTGCCGAGGGCTCTCTAGCAGGCTCAAGCAGGACTCGCGACAGCCTCCCGCCAGCCGGGAGAATGGATTGATACGTCTCCCCGACAATTCGCGTAATGCGAGAGTTTGCGCCGGCCGCGCGGGGCGAACGCCCATCTGCCTGATGTGAAAGCGGAATGACAGTTCGTCGACAAAGAATCCACACCCCGATGAACAGCCCTATCCCCGCCGATGTGGATAAGCGTTAACCCGGCCCGCCGCCTTCCGGACGACCCGCCGGGCATCACGGTTGAATTGCATCCGCCAGTCTTTCTACTGCTGGGGATGGTACGAAGATCGCCATCAACCATCTGGAAACAAACGATTAATCCATGATTTCGGTGACCCGCGACCTGACTTCGGGGTCAGCACGGTGCCGGGCCGGCCGGCGTTGTTGCGGGTTCCCGCCTTTCTGCCTGCCGCGTGATTTGGGACATTTTCGCACGGCCTGTGGACAACGTGGATGAAATCGCGGGCGCAACGGCTTCGACCAGGGCCGCGGCACAGGGCAGGGGTGTTCCAGAGGCCCGGCAAAGCTATAGTTTAGCGGCAAACGTGCTCCAGTCGGATGATCCCATGCAAGAGCCGTCACTTCCGTCCAGCCGGTGGCTGAAAGACCGCCTGCCATGGCTCGGCGCCGTCCTGCTCGCCGCCTGGTCCCTTGCCGCCGCCACGTCCTCTGCCGAGCCGGCCCGCTGGGTGATCGATCCGGGCAATTCCTCGATCGGCTTTCGCGCCAATCACATCGGCTACAAGGACGTGCTCGGCCTCTTCCTCGAGGAGCGCGGCAGCTTCACCTTCGACGAGGCGACTCAGGAGCTCGCCGATCTCGTCTACGAGGTCGAGGCTTCCAGCATCTTCACCGACAACCCGGCGCGCAACGAGCATCTCCTGAGCGACGACTTCCTCGCCGCCGGGAGCCACCCGCTCATCCGCTTCGTCATGACCGAAGCGGTGCCGGCCACCGCCACCACCGGAACCATCAAGGGCGACCTCACGGTCCGCGGCGTCACCCGGCCGGTCGAGGTCGCCGTCACCCTGAACCGCATCGCCCCCTATCCCTGGGGCGGCAACTACGTCATGGGCGTCAGCGCCGAGGCCGTCGTGAGGCGCAGCGAGTTCGGCAGCACCTACGCGCTCGAGGACGGGCTCGTCGGCGACGAGATCTTCCTCTCCTTCGAGATCGAGGCGATCCGCCAGGACTGACCGCCATGCGCCATGCCCTGACACGGCTGCGGGGCCTCGGCCGCTCGCTCGCCATGTATTACTGGCCGCCCGGCAGCACCGCCCGGCTCGCCCGGTTCTATGGTCGGTTCGTCGGGCCGGGCGATCTCTGCTTCGACATCGGTGCTCATGTCGGCAATCGCAGCCTCGCCTTCGCCCGGCTCGGTGCCCGGGTGGTGGCGGTCGAGCCGCAGCCCGATTTCGCCCGCTTCCTCCGCCATCTCCTGGCCCGGCGCCCGGGCGTGGTGCTGGAGGAGGTGACCATCGCCGCCGCACCCGGCAGGGTCGAGCTGCATCTGAGCCCGGCGACGCCAACGGTCACGACCGCCTCGGCCGCCTTCATCGACGGGGTCGCCACCATCCCGTCCTTCGCCGGGGTGCGCTGGGAGAACCGCGTCGAGGTGCCGGCCACGACCCTCGACCTGCTCGTCGAGCGCCATGGCCTACCCGACTTCATCAAGCTCGACATCGAGGGGCTGGAGGAAGCGGCACTGGCCGGGCTGACCCGCCCGCCGAAGCTCCTCTCCTTCGAGTTCCTGGCCGGCAGGACGGATTGCGCCGGGCGCTGCCTCGACCGGCTGGAGGCGATCGGCAGCTGGACCTTCAACCTCTCGATCGGCGAGAGCCTCGAGCTGGAATGGTCCGACTTCGTCCCGCGCGAGCGGCTCGACGCCTGGCTCGCCGCCCGCGCCGGCGAGGATTTCTCGGGCGACATCTATGCCCGCCTGGAGGCTCCCGGAGGATGAGCGTCGACCCCGAGACCTACTGGCCGACCCTGCTCCACGAGCGCCGCCTGCCCGAGGCGGCCGCCGCCGACCCGCTCGCTCGTGCCTGTCTCGATTTCGCCCGGCCCGAGCGGGTCGTGCTCGGCCATCTCGGCCAGAGCCTCGACGGCCATGTCGCCACGCACTCCGGCCATTCGGCGAACATGACGGGCGCCGCGAACATCCACCACCTGCATCGCCTGCGCGCACTCGCCGACGCCGTCGTCGTCGGCGCCGGCACCGTGCTCCACGACGACCCGCAGCTCACCACGCGGCTCGTCGACGGCCCGTCGCCGGTCCGCGTCGTCCTCGACAGCCGGCGCCGCCTCGGGCCGGACTACCGCCTCTTCCAAGAAGGCCCGCCGACCCTCGTCCTCTGCGCCGCCGACGCGGCCGATGGTGCGAGGCTGGGCCGGGCCGAGATCGTGCCGGTGGCGACGGCGGACGGCAGGGTGACGCCGGCTGCCGCCCTCGAGGCCCTTCGCGCCCGCGGCCTCGAGCGCGTCTTCGTCGAGGGCGGCGGGGTCACCGTCTCGCGCTTCCTCTTCGGCGGCTCTCTCGACATCCTCGAGATCTGCGTCTCACCCCTCGTCCTCGGCAGCGGCCGCCCGGGCCTCGCCGGCCCGGCGCCGGAACGCACCGAGGACGCGCTCAGGCTCGACGGCTGCCAGGCGATCCCCATGGGCGCCGACATGCTCTTCCACCAGAAGCTGCGGCCGGCCTGACCGTCCAAAGCCGGCGGGTGGGGGGCTGCACGGACCGGCCGCATGGGGCTAATGTCCGGTGCAAGACGGGCAAGGGCCCGCTCGGCAGTCAGCCCGCTCGGCAGTCAGGGAGAGAAGCTCATGCGGCGCACGCCCGGCTCCGGCAGCATGGCCGGACCCACGCTCCGGACGGCCCGGCCGGACGAGGCGGCTGCCTTCACTGCTCTGGCGCTCAGGAGCAAGGCCCACTGGGGCTACGACGCGGCCTTCATGGCGAGGTGCGTGGCGGAGCTGACGGTTACGCCAGAGCTCATCGAGGAGGGATTCGCGATCGCCGCCGAGTGCGATGGCCGGGTCGTCGGATTCATCCTCTGCCACCCCGTGTGGCCGCCCGCGGCCGAGCTCCACATGATCTTCGTCGAGCCCGAGGTGATCGGCCAGGGCATCGGCCGCCGGCTGGTCGAGGCGGCTTTCGCCGGGCTCGCCTGGCTCGGCGTGCAACGGGTGGAGGTGGACTCGGACCCGCATGCCGAGCCCTTCTATCGCAGCTGCGGCTTCGCGCCCGTCGGCACCGTGTCATCGGGCTCGATCCCCGGCCGGTTGCTGCCACGGCTATGCTGCGCGCTCGATGAGCGCTATGGCGTTGCGCCGGGGGAGGCACGCTGATGTATCGCGACAAATACGACCTGACCGGGCGCGTCGCCGTGGTCACCGGTGGCGGCCGGGGCATCGGCTTCGAGAGCTCGAAAGCACTCGCCGAATGCGGCGCCCATGTGGTCATCGCCGAGATCGACGAGGCGACCGGGCCCAAGGCCGCAGCCGAGCTCCAGGGGCTCGGCTACTCGGCCGAGTTCGTGCCCCTCGACGTCACGCAGTCCGCCGCCGTCACCGCCGCCGCCGACGCGCTGCAGGAGCGGCATGGCCGGATCGACATCCTCGTCGCCAATGCCGGCATCGCCAAGGGCTCGCCCGGCGAGGAGATGTCGGACGAGGAATGGCTGCTCGTCCTCGACATCAACCTGAATGGCGTCTTCTGGTGCAACCGCGCCTTCGGCCGGCACATGCTGGCCCGGGGCAAGGGCGCCATCGTCAATATCGGCTCGATGAGCGGCCTCATCTCGAACCGGCCGCAGCCGCAGAGCGCCTACAACGCGTCGAAGTCCGGCGTGCACATGCTGACGAAGTCGCTTGGTGGCGAGTGGGCGACACGCGGGGTCCGGGTCAACTCGGTGGCCCCCACCTACATCGCCACCGAGATGACGCGCATGGGTCGCGAGAATCCCGAATGGATGCCGACCTGGCTCGACATGACGCCGATGAAGCGGATGGGCGAGCCGCACGAGATCGCCTCGGCCGTGCTCTTCCTCGCGTCCGACGCATCGAGCCTGATGACCGGCAGCGTCGTCGTCGTCGACGGCGGCTACACCATCTGGTGAGGAGCTGAGGAATGCCCGCCTACGTCATCGCCACCATCGAGGTCAGCGACC
>JAUIID010000075.1 GCA_030431615.1 Alphaproteobacteria bacterium | reverse complement strand
CCGGCCTATCTCCTGCGGCAGCCGCTGAACAAGCGATTCGTCTGGCGCGACATGCTGGCCATGCGGGCGCGGCTCGACGAGATGGGGGTCGCATGCGGCGCCTCCTGACCGCCCTGGCCCTGCTGGCGACCGTCACGGCATCGGGATCGGCCGTTGCACAGAGCCTCGTCGATACCGAGGCGCGGGACGTCGCAAGGGTCGATCCCACCCTGCCGACGCCCACCGTCTTCGACAGCCTGCCGCGGCCGCTCGGCAGCGAGGACGCGGCCCTCTACCGGATGATCTTCGAGCTGCAGGAGCACGGCCGCTGGCCGGAAGCCGACCGGCTGATCGGCCGGCTCGACGACCGCCTGCTGCTGGGCCACGTCCTGGCCCAGCGTTTCCTGCATCCCACGGCCTATGTCTCCAGCTATCCCGAGCTGCGGAGCTGGCTCGAGGCCTATGCCGACCATCCCGAGGCCTCGGCCATCCACCGGCTGGCCGAGCGGCGGCAGCCGGCCGGGGCGCCGCCGCTGCCGGAGCCGGTGGCCGGCTATCTCGGCGGCTCGGGCCAGGAGCTCTTGGAGGAGGCGGCGACGCAGTATGACGGCCCGGAGGGCCGCTCTGTGAAGGACAACCGGGCGGTGGCCGACTGGTTCGCCGCCGTGCGCGACCTCGTGGCCCGGAACCGGCCGACCGAGGCCCGCAAGCTCCTGCGCCACCCGTCGGCCCGCCTCGCCGATCCGGTCGAGCAGGACCTCGCACGCTGGTTCATCGCCCGCAGCTATTTCGTCAACCGCAAGGACCGCGAGGCGTTCGAGCTCGCCAGTGCTGCCGCCATCCGCTCCGGCGAGGTCGAGCCGCGCATCCACTGGACAGCCGGGCTCGCGGCTTGGCGACGCGGCGACATCGCCCGGGCCGGGCGGCATTTCGCGGCTCTCGCCCGCTCGGACGGCACGGCGTCCGACGTGGCCGCCGGCGCCTTCTGGGCGGCGCGCGCGGCGCTTCGCCTGGTCGAGCCCTCTCGCTACCGCCACTACCTCGAGATCGCCGCCGGCGCCTCGGACGGTTTCTACGGCATCCTGGCGCAGCACGTGCTCGGCGGGCCGGTGCTCTTCGACTGGCACCAGACGGCCATGGCGACCGATCACATGGGCGCCCTCATGCGGGTCGACGGCGCGCGCCGGGCCATGGCGCTCGGCCAGCTGGGCCGCCGCGACGAGGCCGAGGCCGAGATCCGCAAGCTGGCGGCCCGGGCCAACCCGACCCTGACCGAGGCCCTGGCGGCGCTGGCCGAGAAGCTGAGCCTGCCGGCGGCGCAGATGCGGGTGGCGCAGCGCGCCCGGCTGCAGGACGGCCGGCGCCAGGACGGTGCCCTCTACCCCATTCCCGACTGGCGGCCGCTTACCGGCTTCAGCATCGACCGCGCCCTCCTCTTCGCCGTGATGCGGGCGGAGAGCGGCTTCGATCCGGCGGCGAAGAGCAGTGCTGGGGCGCTGGGCGTGATGCAGCTCCTGCCGAGCACGGCGGAGGCCATGGCGCAGAAGTACGACATCCCGTTCCACGGTGCCGCGAGCCTGCGCGACCCGGCGACCAACATGGCCTTCGGCCAGGCCTATCTCGAGCGCCTGCGCGACACCTGGTTCATCGGCGACAGCGTCATCGACATCGGCATCGCCTACAATGCCGGGCTGAAGCGGGCCGAAGACTGGGCCGAGCGCTACGGCGATATCGACGACCCGCTGCTCCGCCTCGAGAGCATCCCGATCCCGGAGACCCGGCTCTACGTCAAGAAGCTGCTGGGCAATCTCTGGGCCTATCGCGTGCGGCTCGACCAGCCGGCGCCCGAGCTCGAGGCCCTTGCCGCCGGCGGCTGGCCCCAATATGTGGGGCTGGAGTCGAGCAGTGCGGAGCGCAGCCATGCACGGGCGGGCCAGGTTGGGGCGAATTGACGAGAGCCTGACGTTCCGGCCCTTGCGGGTCGCCGTGCTCACGGTCTCGGACACCCGCGGGCTCGACGACGACAAGTCCGGTGCGGTCCTGGTCGAGCGGCTGGCGGGCGCCGGCCACGAGGTCGTCGACCGGCGCATCCTGCGCGACGACCAGGCGCTGATCGAGGCGCAGTTCCGCACCTGGATCGCCGATCCGAACGTCGAGGTGGTGATCAGCACCGGCGGCACCGGGGTGACCGGCCGGGACGTCACGCCCGAGGCGCTGCATGCGGTGATCGAGAAGCACGTGCCCGGCTTCGGCGAGCTCTTCCGCTGGCAGTCCTACGAGAAGATCGGCACCTCGAGCCTGCAGTCCAGGGCCGATGCCGGCGTCGCCAATGGTACCTATCTCTTCGTGGTGCCGGGCTCGCCCGGCGCCTGCCGGGACGCCTGGGACGGCATTCTCGTGCACCAGCTCGACATCCGCCACAAGCCCTGCAACTTCGCCGAGCTCCTGCCGCGACTGCGGGAGCACGAGGTCGGCTGAGCACGCGGCCCGGCGCATGGCGCTCTTCTTCACCGCCGATCACCATTTCGGCCATGGCGGGGCGCGCGGCCTCTTCCGCCGGCCGTTCGACTCCACCGCCGCCATGGACGAGGCGATGATCGCCCGCTGGAACGCCGTGGTCGGCCCGGATGACACGGTCTGGCATCTGGGCGATTTCGCGGTGCGCCAGAGTGCGGCGCGCATGGCGGAGATCCTCGACCGCCTCGCCGGCACGAAGCACCTCGTCGCCGGCAACAACGACCCCCCGGCCACCCGGGCCCTCGCCGGCTGGGCTGCCGTCTACGATCTCGTGGAGATCGAGGCCGAGGGAAGGCGGCTCGTCCTCTGCCACTACCCGCTGCGCTCGTGGAACCTCATGGGCAAGGGTGCCCTGCAGCTGCACGGCCACAGCCACGGGCGGCTGAAGCCATTGACCCGGCAGGTCGACGTCGGCGTCGACTGCCGGGACTTCACCCCGGTGCCGCTGGCCAGCCTGCACACCGCAGGGTGACCGGGTGGATTTTGACAGCCGAATGTGGGTGGAATATCGTGGTACGCAACTCAGGTTGGACGGCGGTTTGTTGGTGTTGCGCGAGCTGAATGGCGCGTACGGGTCGGCTGGCAGGCGATGAGGACGTCAATGACACCGACCGTCTCGCTCCCGCTCCCGTCATGCGCGTGACCTTGATACCGACCAGAACTGAACGAAAGCGGCTCGGAGGGTCTGTCCTCCACGCTGAATGCCGTCGCCTCCGGGCCGGATTGATCCGGGTTCGCGACCCGAACTGCCCGCGCGGGCGTCTCGGCGCATGCAAGCGCCGGCTGGGGCGCACGATACTTGATCAGTAGAGAAGTACAAGCGACCTTGGCGCCAACTGTCAGATCGCTCTTGAAGTGTCGGCATGAACTGAAACACGACAGGGAGACGATCCGTGCCCAAGAGCAAGCTTGCAGCCGGACAAGTATTACAGCAGGGTGCGGAACTGATATCCCCGGGGGGAACCTATAGGGCGGTCTTCCAGAGGGATGGAAACTTCTGCGTCTACGATGTCGCGGGCCATCGCTTCAAATGGGGGAGCATCCAGGCCGGAAGCCACTGGCATGGCCAGCGGCTCGAGATGCAGTCCGACGGCAACTGTGTCATCGTCGACGCGGCAGGCGCCGTGGTCTGGGCCACCGAGACCTCTGGCAATTCCGGAGCTGATCTCGAGATCGATGATGAGGGCGTCCTGACAGTTGTCACCTCCTCGGGTCAGAGGATCTGGAGCACCGCGGACACCCCACTCTACCATATCCCGCACACCCACCCGAATGTCCGCATGGACAACTATCTCGAGTCCGGGAAGTCGCTTGAGAGAGGCGATCAGATTGTCTCTCCTCAGCACATCTTCACCGCCACGTTCCAGGACGATGGGAACTTTTGTGTTCGGCGGGCTGAGACCAACCGATTCAAGTGGGGCAGCATCCAGGCGGGCAGCGATTGGGGTGCGGCACGCATCGACATGCGTGCCGATGGGAACTGTGTGATCTCCAATGCCGACGGCGCGCAGATCTGGGAAACTGCTACGGCCGGCACGCCCGGTGCGCGCCTGCGCCTCGACGACGAGGGCACGCTGGCGGTCGTCTCGACATCAGGCGCTGTGCTGTGGAGTTCGGAGAAGGACGACCGCGTCTACTTCGTCGAGACCATGGGGCGCGAAGGCACGCTCACGTTCCCCGAACATCTCGGCGCCAAGCCCAGGACGGCAAACCTGACCCTCTATGGGCTGACCAAGGCCGATGTCGCAAGCTACGAACTGACCGACGGCACCTGGAACGCGTTGGTGTTCACAGCTGGCCTCAAGGGCTTTTCAGACACCTATCTCGATCTCGTCGCACCAACGATCAAGCTGAGCTTCGCGGGTGGGACATACGGTGTGGTCGGTCTGATTTCCTCGGCGACCCACATCGATTCGGACCACTTCCTGAGGAGTATGATGGCCGTGGTCTTGGGGTGTCCGATGGCGGGCAGCGGCCAGTCCTTGCCGGAGGACACCCTTCTGGAATCCCGGTTTGCGACCATCGTTTTTGACCGGGAAGCGAAAGCGAAAGGCACCGGCGAGGGCTATAGCTACGGGTGGTGGATGCTGCCCCGGACGCGCTATTCGCCCACGTTCCAGGCGCTGCATCTGCTTCTTGATCATATGAAGGACGAGCTGGCCCTGTACCGATTTCCCAACAGTACGGACAAGCCCTTGCCCAGTGACGACTTCAAACTGGCATCCTACGATTACCCCGCCATCGTCACGCGTATGAAGGACGACTTCAAGAACGTGTCACAATGGGACCTGATCCCGGAATTGACTGCCCTTCTCTTGAGCCGGGCCTTGAGGATGTTCCCCTCGGAGGTCTTCGGCATCAGCTCGGGTGGGCATGGATCACCTGTGGGGATCATGAACGGCATCCTGTCGCATTACGAAGACATCGAAAAGTGCATGTCCTGGGTGGTGGCACTGCGCAAAAAGCCGGTGGACGTCTTCGATTTCGCGACCAACTGCAACGTGGCAAGTCTGCAAAATGTCAATGCCATGGCCAAGCATTCGACATATATCATCGCATCAGATCTCACCCGAAACACACCAAATCCAAGTATAGGAATGTACCAGCTTGGTTCGACCTATCACACATGTTTTTCTGATTCCAAGAAGGCTTTGGAAGATATCCTGAAAGACATGATGCTTCTGTTGGCAAAAGGGTGGAACACGCCTGAGGCGAAGACGTTCTACGATGCCCTTGCCGCAGACAAGACGGCCGAATGGAAGCAACAGTTGGTCCTGTTCAAGAGCAGCGCCTTTGCGAAGATCGTTGCTGAAGTGGGTTGCGACGTGAGCAAGCTGGTCGATGCGGCAAAGCAACATCCCGACGTCGGCTATTCCGAGGCGAGTTGGAGGCAGGCGGATGTGAAGAGCCTGATCCCCAAGGCCTTTCCGGCCTATTCCGGGTTTGCGAAGGATTGGTCGGAACTTGCGCTCTATAGTGTCGACAACAGGCGTACGCTGACCTGGAACACGGATTTACCGCATGGGATGCTGATCCGCGTCTTTAGCTGATCACATCGAAGCGGGGGTTGCGCGCTCAGAAGCGATAGACCAGCGAGAGCGTGAAGATGTCGATGTGGTTCTCGTAGCTGGCCTGCAGATTGCCGCGCGCGGCGTTGCCGGGGTCGGTGCCGCTCTGGTCGACGTCGGCATCCTCGAAGAAGATGTGGGTGTAGCCGAGATCCAGCGAGAGGTTCTCCCGGATCGCCCAGCCGAGGCCGGTGGCGAGCCAGTAGCGGTCGGAATCGGGCACGCGCGGCGAGCGGTAGCGGTTGCGGACCGGCGACTGGTCGTAGGCGACGCCGACGCGCAGCTTCAGGCTGTCGGTCGCATCCCATGAGCCGCCGAGCGCGAAGAACCAGGAATCGTTCCACTGGTAGTCGGTGACGTTGTCCGGCTGGTTGGGGTTGTCGAACTTGATGATCAGCTCGTCGAGCGTGCTCCAGCCGGTCCACTGCGCCTCGGCCATCACGGCGAAATCCTCGCCAATCGCCTGGTGCACGCCGATGCCGGCCATCGGCGGGAACTCGAATTTGGTCTCGGCCCCGGTATTGGCGAAGGCGCCGGTGGCCCCCTTCAGCGTGGCGCCGATGCCGGCATCGTCGAGCCGGAAGCGGGCATTGCCCTCGAACGTCGTGTCGATCTTGGAGCGGTAGGAGAGGCCGATCTGCGTCCCCTTCACCGGCTCGGCGTGCAGGCCGAGATTGTAGCCGTAGGCCCAGCCGTCGCCCTTGATGCGGGCCTGGCCGTCCTGCTGTGTCGGCACCGAGCCCGGGATGAGGTTGGCGGCGCCGATCGAGCCGAAGTCGATGGCGTTGCTGAGCTCCGCCTCGGCGTACTGGATCTGCGCCCCGGCGGCGAGGGTGAGCCAGTCGGTGGCCTTGACGGCGACGACCGGGTTGATGTTGGCGGTCTCGAAGGTGGACTTGATCGCGTGGTAGCGGCCGACCCAGCCGTCGCTGTATTCCGTGCCGAGGCCGAAGGGCACGTTCACGCCGATGCCGAGGCGGATCTGCTCGTGCGGCGATGCCATGGCGTAGAAGGCGGGGACCACGGCGTCGTGGGCCGCGTCGCCGTCCGTGTTGGTGCCGGTAATAGGCGTGCCCGCGGTGGTTGACGCGGTCGCCTCCTCGAGGTTCAGCTTGGTCAAAATGCCGCTGACCGCGAGCTGCGCCTGATTGCCGTCGAACCGGCCGAGCACCGCCGGATTGAAGAACATGTAGCTGAGGTCCTCGGCACCGGCAGTAGCACCGGCAAAGGCATTGCCGAGGGCGGTCGCCGACTGCTCCTTGATGGCGAAGCCGGCGCCCATGGCCGGGTCAGCCGCCAGGAGGGCCGCCATGGCGGCCGCCGCCGAAGCACCGTGCGCTGCGCGCATCCCGCCCCCCAGTGTTGTCTTCTCGTGGTCGAGCCGGAAAAGAAGCAACCAGAAGGCAAACAGGTGGACAAGCGACTACCGTCCCGGTTCAGCGCCGGACGCAACTTGGCCGCGAACTGTGGCGTTGCGGCGACGCTTTAGTGATCGTCCCCGAGCACCTTGTCGAGGGCTGCCGGGTCGACGGTGGCGGTGAGGAACGCCTCGCCGACGTCGCGCCAGAGGACGAAGCGCACCGTCCCGCCCTCGGCCTTCTTGTCGCGGCCCATGGCGGCGAGGAGTGCGTCGACGGCGAAACCCTCGTTCCGGATCCGGCGTGGCGAGGTGGCGATGCCGAGCGTCGCCAGATGCCCCTCGAGCCGCTCGGCGGCCGCCGCCGGGGCATGGCCGAGCAGCGTCGAGAGCCGCGCCGCCTTGACCATGCCGATGGCCACCGCCTCGCCGTGCAGGAGCCGGTCGCCATAGCCGGCGAGCGCCTCGTAGGCATGGCCGAAGGTGTGGCCGAAATTGAGGAGCGCCCGCTCGCCCGACGTCTCGCGCTCGTCACGGGCGACCACGGCGGCCTTGATCTCGACCGAGCGCCGGATGGCCTCGATGCGGAGCGCCTGGTCGCCGGCCAGCATCGCCGCGGCATGCCGCTCGAGCCAGGCGAAATAGGCGGCGTCAGTGATGGCGCCGTGCTTGATGATCTCGGCATAGCCCGCCCTGAGCTCGCGCTCGGGCAGGTCGTTCAGCGTGTCGACGTCGATCAGCACCGCCAGCGGCTGGTGGAAGGCGCCGACCAGGTTCTTGCCCTGCGGCGTGTTGATGCCCGTCTTGCCGCCGACACTGCTGTCGACCTGGGCGAGCAGGCTGGTCGGCACCTGGACGAAGGGCAGGCCGCGCAGCGTGATGGCGGCGGCGAAGCCGGCGAGGTCGCCGATGACGCCGCCGCCGAGCGCGATGAGCGACGTCTTGCGGTCGACGCCGCCGATGAGGATCCGCTCGACCAGCCAAGCCAGGCGCTCGAAGCTCTTGCTGCTTTCGCCTGGGGTCACGACGATCCGCTGCACCGCGATGTCGGCAGCCTTGAGGGCCCCTTCGAGCCGGTCGGCATGCGCGGTGGCGGCGACATGGCTGTCGGTGACGAGGACGGCGCGGGGAGCCGGCAGGAGGGGGGGCAGGATCTCGCCCGCGCGGTCGAGGAGGCCGCCGCCGATATGGATCGGATAGGCGCGGTCACCAAGCGCCACGTTGATGGTTTCGGGGATGGTCACGGGCGGGCTCTCAGGCGACATCGCGGATCAGCCCCTCGCGCTGCAGCAGCTCGAGCAGCCGCTCAACCACCTCGTCGAGCGGCTGGTCGCCGGTGAGCACGGTGAAATCGGCCTCCGCATAGATCGGATAGCGGCGCTCCATCAGCCCGGCCAGGATGGTGCGCGGCTCGCCCTGCATGAGCAGCGGACGGACGGCGCGCTTCTTGCTGACCCGGGCGACGAGCGTGTCGAGCTCCGCCTTCAGCCAGATCGAGACGCCGCGCTGGCTGACGGCGGCGCGGGTCTGCGGGTCGATGAAGGCGCCACCGCCCAGCGCCAGCACGCCCGTCGCCTCGTCGAGCAGCCGCACCACCACGCGCCGCTCGAGATCGCGGAAGGCGGTTTCGCCGTAAACCTCGAAGATGTCCGGAATGCTCATCCCGGCCGCCTCGATGATCGCCTCGTCGGCATCGGCGAAGGCGACGCCGAGGGCAGCCGCCAGGCGCCGGCCGACGGCGGTCTTGCCGGCGCCCATCAGGCCGACCAGCACGATCGGCCGGAGCAGCCGGCCGGGTGGTGCCGGATCGCTGCCGACGACGCGAAAGCGTGGGGGACTGTCCGTGGGCATCGTGCCGCCGTTGAAACCCGGAGTTGCAAAGGTTATAGAGACTTGCTCAGGAAGCTAGGCTCCAGAGGCCAGGCCCCCACTAGGTAGGCTCCATGTAGCTAGGCTAGGAGATCGTCCGGCGGCAAGTGCGCAATGAACGGGGCGCCTTCACCGCTTCGATCGCCGAGTTGCGCTGCCGGCCGGCCATCCACCACCGAAAGGCACGTGCCCGCTGATGTCGACCGTCCGTCGCTCCATGCTTCTCATCCTGCTCGTCGTCATCCTCGGCTCGGTCATCTTCCTCGCGACCTGGGACCGGCCGCCGGAGGTCCGCCAGATCGAGCGGGTCGTGCCGGACGAGCAGCTGCCCCGCTGAGCGCCGGTCGGTGCTCGAGCCGTTCCTCGAGATGCTCGCGGTCGAGCGTGGCGCCAGCCGGCATACGCTCGCGGCCTACCGGCGCGACCTCGAAGACGCGGCGGTCTTCCTGCGCGGCCGGGGCAGCGCCCTCGAGCAGGCCACGGCCGAGGAGCTCAGGGCCTTCCTCGCCCGGCTCGACGGCCTGGGCCTGAAGAGCTCGACGATCGCGCGCAAACTCTCGGCGCTCCGCCAGTATTTCCGCTTCCTCTATCTCGAGCGGGTCCGCCCCGACGAGCCGACCCAGCATCTCGACCGGCCGAAGCTGGCGCGCGGCCTGCCCCGCTATCTGAGCATCGCCGAGGTCACCGCGCTCCTCGACGTGGCCGCCGGTCGTCCGGGCGACGACGGGGCGCGGCTCACCGCCCTGCTCGAGCTGCTCTATGCCACGGGGCTCCGGGTGAGCGAGCTCGTCGGCCTGCCGCTCGCGGCCCTGGCACACGACCGGCAGAGCCTCAGGGTGCGCGGCAAGGGCGACAAGGAGCGGGTCGTGCCGATCGGCGGCGCCGCCCGCCGGGCGCTCGAGCGCTGGCTCGCCGTGCGGCACGGGCAGGACCTCGCCCCCAGCCAGCGCCAGTGGCTCTTCCCGTCGCGCGGCCGCCAGGGCCACATGACGCGCCAGCGCGTGGCGCAGCTCCTGGCCGGTGTCGCCGTCGAGGCCGGGATCGATCCCGGCCGCCTCTCGCCGCACGTGCTCCGGCACGCCTTCGCCAGCCACCTGCTCGCCGGCGGCGCCGATCTGCGCACCGTCCAGGCGATGCTCGGCCACGCCGACATCGCCACCACCGAAATCTACACCCATCTGCAACCCGAGCGGTTGCAGCAGGTGGTGGCGACCCATCATCCCCTTGCCGTGGGCGGACGAAACGTCCAAACCGGCGCCTCGCGGGGGAGCGGGCGTGCCGCTGCCGCGCCATCGAAGAGCCGGGGTGGGGAACGACCATGAGCTTCACGATCATCGACCAGGCCACGCCACGACTGAACCGGTCCGAGCTCGCCGTGCCGGGATCGAGCCCGCAGCTCTTCGAGAAGGCGGCGCGGAGTGCCGTCGACGTGATCTTCCTCGACCTCGAGGACGCGGTGGCGCCGGACCAGAAGGCGCAGGCCAGGAAGAACGTCATCCAGGCGCTGAACGACATCGACTGGGGGACGAAGACCGTCTCGGTCCGCATCAACGGCCTCGACACCCACTACATGTACAAGGACGTGATCGACGTCATCGAGCAGGGCGGCGAGCGGCTCGACCTCCTCATGATCCCGAAGGTCGGCACCGCCGCCGACGTCTACGCACTCGACATGCTGACCAGCCAGGTCGAGGCCGCGGTCGGGCGCAGGAAACGCCTCGGCTTCGAGCTGATCATCGAGACGGCGCTCGGCATGGCCAATGTCGACGCCATCGCCGCCGCCAGCAAACGCAACGAGTCGCTGCATTTCGGCGTGGCCGACTATGCCGCCTCCACCCGTGCCCGGACGACCATGATCGGCGGCCCGAACCCGGGCTATGGCGTGCTGACCGGCAGCGCCGACGACGCCAATCGCGACTATCACTGGGGCGACATGTGGCACTATGCGGTGGCCCGCATGGTGGTCGCGGCGCGCGCCTGGGGGCTGCGGCCGATCGACGGGCCGTTCGGCGACTTCTCCGACCCCGAGGGCTACAAGGCCCAGGCCAGCCGGGCGGCGGTGCTGGGCTGCGAGGGCAAGTGGGCGATCCACCCGAAGCAGATCGACCTCGCCAACGAGGTGATGGGCCCCTCGGAGGCCGACGTGGAGAAGGCCAGGCGCATCCTCGAGGCGATGGAGCAGGCGACGAAGGAGGGCAAGGGTGCGGTCTCGCTCGACGGCCGGCTCATCGACATCGCCTCGATCAAGCAGGCCGAGACGCTGGTCAAAAAGGCCGAGCAGATCGCCGCCGCGGGCGCTTGAGCGACAGCCAGGGGTTTTGGGACATTAGCCGACGATGAGCAGTCTTCTCGACTTCGAAAAGCCGATCGCCGAGCTCGAGGGCAAGGTGAAGGAGCTGCGGCACCTCGCCAATGGCAGCGACCTCGACCTCGAGGAGGAGATCGCCCGGCTCGAGGGCCGCGCCTCCAAGCTCCTGTCCACCACCTACGGCAAGCTGACGCCGTGGCAGAAGACGCAGGTGGCACGGCACGCCGACCGGCCGCATTTCTCCGACTACGTCGCGGCCCTGGTCGACGAGTTCACGCCGCTCGCCGGCGACCGCTGCTTCGGTGACGACGCGGCGATCATCGGCGGGCTCGGCCGGCTTAAGGGTCGGCCGGTGCTCGTGATCGGCCACGAGAAGGGGCGCGAGACGGAGGACCGGGTGCGCCACAATTTCGGCATGGCTCGGCCGGAGGGCTATCGCAAGGCGGTCCGCCTGATGCGCCTCGCCGAGCGTTTCGGGCTGCCGGTGGTGACGCTGGTCGACACGCCGGGGGCGCATCCCGGCATCCGCGCCGAGGAGCGCGGCCAGGCGGAGGCCATTGCCCGGTCGATCGAGACCTGCCTCGGCCTCAAGGTGCCGATCGTCTCGGTGATCGTCGGCGAGGGTGGCTCGGGCGGGGCCATCGCCCTCGCCACGGCGGATCGCATCCTGATGCTGGAGCACAGCATCTACTCGGTCATCTCGCCCGAGGGTTGTGCCGCCATCCTCTGGCGCAATTCCGACCAGGCCGAGACGGCGGCCGAGGCGCTGAAGCTCACCGCCCAGGATCTGCTCGGCCTCGGGCTGATCGACGAGATCATCGCCGAGCCGCTCGGCGGGGCGCATCGCGGCCGCGGCACGACGATCGAGACCGTGGGCCAGGCCGTCAGCCGCCACCTCGAGGCGCTCGACGGCATCCCGCCCCACGAGATCCGCCGCCGCCGCCGCGAGAAGTACCTGCACATGGGCCGCGAGCTGGAATAGCCGGCGTCACTCGGCCGCCGCCCGGCGGCGCGCCTTCAGGCGCTTGTAGGCGACCGGCAGCAGGGCCAGGGCGGCTAGGCCGATGAGCGGCCCGATGATCGCGGGCTCGAGGATCAGGCCGAGATCCGGCTCGCCGCCCGCCTCGATCACCTTGCCGAGCCCGCTGCCGACACTGGCGAAGACCAGGGCACCCGGGATGATGCCGATGACGGTGGCGAGCGCAAAGACCGGCAGCTCCACGCCGAGCAGCGCCGGCACGATGTTGACGACCCAGAACGGGAAGAGCGGGATAATGCGGAGCACGAAGAGGTAGCTCAGCGCGTTCTCGTTGAAGCCCTTCTGCATCCGCTCGAGCCACGGGCTGGCGGTCGAGCGCAGCCAGCCGCCGAGCGAGGTCCGGGCCACGAGGAAGACGCCGATGGCGCCGATCGAGGCGCCGGTGACCGAGAGCGCCGCCCCCGCCACCATGCCGAAGAGAAACCCGCCGGCGATGGTCAGGAAGGCGGCCCCGGGGATCGAGACCGCTGTCGCGACCGCGTAGACCAGGACGAAGCCCAGGGCACTGAGCGCCGGGTGGGCCGCGACCAGTTCGTCTAGCTTCTGGCTGTGCCGCTCGAGCGTCTCGAAGCTGGCATAGCGGTAGAGGCCGGAGCCGTAGACGGCGAGGGCTATGGCGAGCAGCACGGCAAGCGGCAGCAGCCGGCGCCAGAGGGGCGGCGAAGCCTCGACCCGGCTCATCCGAACCGCCGCAGGAAGGCGACCAGCTTCTTCGTGCGTTCGCTGAACAGCCGCCCGGTGAAGAAGTCGCCGGCGGCGCGCTTGCCCGCCTCGCCGAGCGTCGGGTAGGGCACGACGAGGCCCGCCATGGTGGAGAGCTTCAACCGCTGCTCCGTCGCGAGCACCCAGGGCACGATCAGCTCGCCGGCCCCGGCCCCGACGATGCCCGCACCCAGCACCCGCCCGCGTCGGCTCGCCACCACCTTGACCAGGCCCGCCGTGACCCGGGCGGCGCGCGCCCGGTCGTTGTCGGCGAAAGGCCAGCGGACAATCTCGTGGGCGATGCCCCGTGCCTCGGCCGTCGCCGCGTCGAGGCCGACCTGGGCGAGTGCCGGATCGGTATAGGTGACACGCGGGATCGCCCGGTCGCTGACCCTGGCCGGCAGGCGGAAGAGGGCGCTCCTGATCACGAGGCCGGCGTGATAGCCGGCCACATGGGTGAACTGCAGGCCCCCGGCGACGTCGCCGATGGCGTAGACGCGGAGGTTGGTGGTCCGCAGCCCCGCATCGACGGTGATGCCATTTCGGTCGTGGGCGATGCCCGCGGCCTCGAGACCGAGTCCGTCGACGACAGGCCGGCGGCCGGTGGCGACCAGGAGGTGCGAGCCGGCGATCCGCCGCTCGTCGCCCTCGCTGCCGACGACCACCACCGGGCCGGGCTCGACCCTCTGGATGGGCGTCCGCTCGAGAAGCTCGACACCCTCGCCCTGCAGCGCCTCGCGCACCACGGCCGCGAGCTCCGGATCGTCCCGGGCGAGGAGCGGGCCGATGTCGATCACCGTCACCTTCGCCCCGAGGCGCCGGTAGGCCTGCGCCAGCTCGACCCCGATCGGCCCGGCGCCGAGCACCAGAAGATGCTCCGGCAGGGTCTCGTTGGCGAAGATGGTCTCGTTGGTGAGATGGGGGACGTCGTCGAGGCCCGGCACCGGCGGGACGGCCGGCCGGCTGCCGGTGGCGACGACGAAGCGGCGGGCGCGGATGGCCCGGCCGCCGGCCTCGACCGTGCGCGCGTCGCTGAACCGGCCATGCGCCCGGATGACCCGCACACCCAGCCCCTCGAAACGCTCGGCGCTGTCGTGCGGGGCGATGCCGGCGATCACCTCGTCGATATGCCGGCGCACCCGGTCCATGTGGACGACCGGCGTGACAGGCTCGATGCCGAAGGGGCCCGCACTCCGCATGGCCTCGGCGTGCGCCGCCGCGGCGATCAGGCTCTTCGACGGCACGCAGCCGACATTGAGGCAGTCGCCGCCCATCTCCCCGGCCTCGATCAGGACCGTCGCGGCACCGAGCCGGGCGGCGCCGGCAGCCACCGAGAGCCCGGCCGAGCCGGCGCCGATGATGCAGATATCGGGCTCGAGAAGTGCCGTCATGTCGTCGCTTGTAACTGCCATGTCGCCAAAGACCTACGCAGGCCCGCGGGTCACGACAAACCACGATGGCGTGACGCCCGCCGCTTGCCGCCCGGCCGTCGCATTGCTACCAGCCGGCCATGCCCATGACCCGAAACGAACTCTTCGCCTGCCTCGACGGCCTCGACATCGCCCACCGGACGATCGAGCACCCGCCGGTCTTCACCGTCGAGGAGGCGCGCGCGCATACCCACCATCTGCCTGGCGGCCACACCAAGAACCTCTTTCTCGAGGACAAGGCGGGCGGCATCTGGCTCGTCACCTGCCTCGACGAGCAGCCGGTCAGGGTCAACGCGCTGGCCCGCCTGCTCGAAGCACCGCGCTTCTCCTTCGGCAAGCCCGAGCGGCTGATGGAGGTGCTGGGCGTCGAGCCGGGCTCGGTGACGGCGCTGGCGCTCGTCAACGACACCGAACGGCGGGTGCGCCCGATCCTCGACACGAAGCTCATGGCCCACGAGCTCGTGAACTGCCACCCGCTCGCCAACACGGCGACGACGACGCTGCGCGCCGCCGACCTCCTGCGCTTCATGGAGGCCCTGGGCTACGCGCCGCAACTGGTCGACCTGGACCTGACGCTGACCGCCTGAGTTCGCCCGCCGCGAGATTGCTTGCATCGGCGAAGGGTTCCGTCTTTATGCAACGCGGAACATCGGAGGCATTCCTTCATGCTGAAGTCCGGCCTGGCGATTGCCCTCGCCCTCATCGTCGCCGTCTCGATCGCTGGCGCGCAGGAGTCGCAGTTCGAGAAGGGCATCCAGGCGGCGCATCGCGGCGAATATGCGCTGGCCATCGAGATCTGGCGGCCGCTCGCCGACTCGGGCGACCTCAAGGCCCAGACCTATATCGGCCTCATGTACGACAATGGCTGGGGCGTGCCGCAGGACTACGCCGAAGCGCACCGCTGGTTCAGGCGAGCGGCCGAGAAGGGCTACGCCAAGGCCCAGTACCACCTGGCCTTCAGCTTTCACCAGGGCCGCGGCGTGCAGCGCAGCCAGAGCGAGGCGCTGAAGTGGTACAACCTCGCCGCCGCCCAGGGCAATGCAGCGGCCCAGTACAATCTCGGCAAGATCTATGCGCACGGCCTCGTCGTTCGCCGCGATCTCGTCGAGGCCTACAAGTGGCTGGCGCTGGCGGCGGAGGATGCCTCGTCGATAGCACCCCTGGCCGCGCGCGACCGCGACCTCCTGGTGCCGAAGCTGACCCCCGAGCAGCTCGAGGTGGCGGAGCAGCGGGTGAAGGACTGGCGCCCGACCTGACCGGCTACTTGGCGAGGCCCTTGTAGGCCGCCTCGCCCCAGACCCGCTCGACCTGACGGTCGCGGCCGCAGCCGTAGCGGTAGTACGTGTAGCGCAGCGGGTTCTCGGTGTAGTAGTTCTGGTGGTAGTCTTCGGCCGGCCAGAAGGTCGGCGCGTCCAGGATGCGCGTGACGACTTCCTGGCCCAGCGCCTGCTCGGCGGCCGCTTTCGACGCCTCGGCAATCTCGCGTTCCCCGGCATCGGCGACGAAGACGGCGGTCCGGTAGCTGTTGCCCCGGTCGCAGAACTGGCCGCCATCGTCGGTGACGTCGACGGTGCGCCAGAAGACGTCGAGCAGCTCCCGGTAGGTGACGATGGCGGGATCGAAGGTGACCTTGACCGCCTCGAGGTCGCCAGCCGCCGAGTGGCTCTCGTAGGTGGGGTTGTCGAACTTGCCGCCGATATAGCCGGACTCGGTCTCCAGCACGCCCGGCACCGCGTCCATGTCCGCTTCGACGCACCAGAAGCAGCCGCCGGCGAGGATGGCGTACTCCGTCGCCCGCGCCTCGCTGCCGGCAGCCGCGATCAGCAGCAATGCCGCGCCGAGCACGACCCTCGAGACCTGGCGCATGTGACTCCTCCTCCTGAACCCGTCGTTCAGAAATAGGTGATTCCTCGGCAAAGCAAACCGCAGCGGCTGCCGGGGGTCGCTGAAAATCGCGTTTCCGGCGCTGGTTGCAGCGTCTCGGGGTGGTGCTTATATGGTCGATTGGTCGAGTGCCCGGCGAGAGTGGGCGGCGTCCCAGCACTGGAACCGCCAGGGTCGGCCGTCGGCGCTCCCTATCCCCACGGACTGGGCGATCAGGAACAACAAGCATTTTTTTCGCGTGCTGCGCGAGGGGTTCGAATGAGCAAGATCATCGGCATCGATCTCGGTACGACTAACAGCTGCGTCGCGGTGATGGACGGCAAGAATGCCCGCGTCATCGAGAACGAGGAGGGTGTGCGGACCACGCCATCGATGGTGGCCTACACCGAGGACGGTGAAGTCCTGGTCGGCATGCCGGCGAAGCGCCAGGCGGTCACCAATCCCGAGAACACGCTCTTTGCGGTCAAGCGGCTGATCGGCCGCCGCTTCGACGATCCGATCGTCGCCAAGGACAAGGGCATGGTGCCCTACAAGATCGTCAAGGCGGACAATGGCGATGCCTGGGTCGAGGTGCGCGGCGAGAAGAAGGCGCCGTCGCAGATCTCGGCCGAGGTCCTGAAGAAGATGAAGGAGACGGCCGAGCGCCATCTCGGCACGTCGGTCGACAAGGCGGTCATCACGGTCCCCGCCTACTTCAACGACAGCCAGCGCCAGGCGACCAAGGATGCCGGCAAGATCGCCGGCCTCGAGGTCCTGCGCATCATCAACGAGCCGACCGCCGCCGCCCTCGCCTACGGCATGGACAAGGGCAAGAACCAGACGGTCGCGGTCTTCGACCTCGGCGGCGGCACGTTCGACATCTCGGTGCTCGAGATCGCCGACGACGTGTTCGAGGTGAAGTCCACCAACGGCGACACGTTCCTCGGCGGCGAGGACTTCGACGTCCGGCTGATCGACTACATGGCCGACGAGTTCAAGAAGGAGCAGGGCATCGACCTGCGCTCCGACAAGCTCGCCCTGCAGCGCCTCAAGGAGGCGGCCGAGAAGGCCAAGATCGAGCTGTCCTCGACGCAGCAGACCGAGGTCAACCTGCCGTTCATCACCGCCGACCAGAGCGGCCCCAAGCACCTGACCATGAAGATCAGCCGGGCCAAGCTCGAGATGCTGGTCGACGACCTGATCCAGCGGACCATCGAGCCGTGCAAGAAGGCGCTCAAGGATGCCGGGCTCACCGCCTCGGACATCCACGAGGTGATCCTGGTCGGCGGCATGACCCGCATGCCGAAGGTCGTGGAGACGGTGAAGCAGCTCTTCGGCAAGGAGCCGCACAAGGGCGTGAACCCGGACGAGGTGGTGGCCATGGGTGCCGCCATCCAGGCCGGCGTGCTGGCCGGTGACGTCAAGGACGTGCTGCTGCTCGACGTGACGCCGCTGTCGCTCGGCATCGAGACCCTGGGTGGCGTCTTCACCCGGATCATCGATCGCAACACGACGATCCCGACCAAGAAGAGCCAGGTGTTCTCCACCGCCGACGACAACCAGAGTGCGGTGACCATCCGGGTCTTCCAGGGCGAGCGCGAGCTCGCGGCGCAGAACAAGCTGCTCGGCCAGTTCGATCTCGTCGGCATCCCGCCGGCGCCGCGCGGCATGCCGCAGATCGAGGTGACCTTCGACATCGACGCCAACGGCATCGTCAACGTGTCGGCCAAGGACAAGGCCACCGGCAAGGAGCAGCAGATCCGCATCCAGGCCTCCGGCGGGCTCAGCGAGGCCGAGATCGACAAGATGGTCAAGGAAGCGGCCGAGCATGCCGAGGAGGACAAGCAGCGCCGGGCGGTGATCGAGGCGAAGAACCAGGCCGACAGCCTGATCTACTCGACCGAGAAGAGCCTGAAGGAGTACGGCGACAAGCTCGAGGCCGCCGACCGGACGGCGATCGAGGGTGCGATCACCGAGCTCAAGGGCGTGCTCGACAGCGAGGACCCCGAGGCCATCAAGGCCAAGTCCGACGCGCTGGCACAGGTCGCCATGAAGCTCGGCGAGGCGATGTACAAGTCGCAGCAGGAGGGTGGCGACGGCGACGGCGGTGACGCCGGCGGCACGTCGGCCAGCGGCGATGACGTGGTCGATGCCGAGTTCGAAGAGGTCGACGACGAGAAGAAGAAGTCCGCCTGAGCCGCGTCCGGATGGACGTCGCCGCGGCAGACGGATGGTGCCAGGACCGGGTCGGCGACGACCCGGTCCTTCGCCGTTCCATCGCCCCGCCCCCGATCGATTTACACTAGGACCGAGCGTTCATGGCCAAGCGCGACTTCTACGAGACCCTCGGGGTCAGCAAGGGCGCCGACGAGGCGGACCTCAAGCGCGCCTATCGCAAGCTCGCCATGCAGTTCCACCCCGACCGCAACCCGGGCGACGCCCAGGCGGAGGCGCGGTTCAAGGAGGTGAACGAGGCTTACGAGATTCTCAAGGACCCGCAGAAGCGGGCCGCCTACGACCAGTTCGGGCCGCAGGCCTTCGAGCAGGGGATGGGTGGCCGCGGCGGCGCCGCCGGCGGCTTCGATTTCACCAGCTTCGCCGACGTCTTCGACGACCTCTTCGGCGACTTCACCGGGGGTGGCGGCCGGCGGCGCGGTGCCGGGCCGCGCGGCAACGACCTGCGCTACAACCTCACGATCAGCCTCGAGGAGGCCTTCTCCGGCAAGAAGGCGCAGGTGCGCGTGCCGACCTCGGTCGCCTGCGACGCCTGCGACGGCAGCGGCAGCGAGGGCAGCGCCGAGCCGGCCGCCTGTCCCACCTGTCGCGGGGCCGGGCGCGTGCGCGCCCAGCAGGGCTTCTTCACCGTCGAGCGGGGCTGCCCGACCTGCCAGGGCAGCGGCCGGGTGGTCACCAACCCCTGCCGGACCTGCAGCGGCAGCGGCGTCGTGCACAAGGAGAAGACCCTCGCCATCAACGTCCCGCCGGGCGTCGAGGACGGCACGCGCATCCGCCTCTCCGGCGAGGGCGAGGCGGGCCTGCGTGGCGGTCAGGCGGGCGATCTCTACATCTTCGTCACCGTGGCGCCGCATCGCCTGTTCCGCCGCGAGGGCCACAACATATTCTGCCGGGTGCCCATCCCGATGACCACGGGTGCGCTCGGCGGCGATGTCGAGGTGCCCACCATCGAGGGCAAGCGGGTGCGCATCGCCGTGCCCGGCGGCACCCAGACCGGCAAGCAGATCCGCCTGCGCAACAAGGGCATGACGGAGCTGCACGGCCACAGCCGCGGCGACATGTTCGTCGAGATCGTCGTCGAGACGCCCGTCAACCTGACCAAGCGCCAGCAGGAGCTCCTGCGCGAGTTCGACGGCGCCGGCGAGAAGGCCAACAACCACCACCCCGAATCCGACGGCTTCTTCGCCAAGGTCCGCGAACTCTGGGACGACCTGACGGACTAGGTCAACGCCGGGTCTTCAGGTGCGGCGGGCCGCCCTCAGCCCACGCTGCGGTTGCGCTCGTCGAGCAGGTCGACGACCAGGACGGCGTCGAGCCAGTTGCCGTGGCGGCGACAGCGGTCGATGTCGGCGCGGGTTATGTGGCCGAGGCAGCGCTTGCCGTCGAGGACCTGCAGCAGGTCGCAGCCGCCGGCCCGCATCCGCGCCTCGGCCATGGCGGCCGTCTGGTTCCACTCCACGCAGACCACCTCGATGGTCTCTCGCGACATGACGGCGTTCATGCGGCTACTCCCCGGTTGGCGACCACATCGTCACAGAACGGCAGATGGAATCGTTCGACCAGCCGGCGGGCGGCATCGCGGCGGAAGCCCAGGGCCGGCCGCGGGAAGCGGCGCACGCCGGAGGCTTCGCGGACGATGACGCCATGGGTGCCGCCGACCGGCAGCACCGCGACGCGCAGCCGCGACCGGGTGAGGTCGATGATCATGGTCTCGCCGACCGACAGGGTGCGGGCGGTGGACACCAGCTGGGAGGACAGAGTTTCGGCATCGAGGCCGAACTCGGCGATGCTGAGGAAGCCGAACTCGGCGTCGCCCACCTCGTCCAGATCGTAGGTGGTGGGCTCGCAGGCGCTCCGCGAGACGAGCGTGGCGCCGCTGTCCGTCAGGCGGCCGACGATTTCCGACAGATCACTACGCCGCGTGACCCATTGCACGCGGCAGAGCCTTGCCTGCATCATCCCTGTTACCCCCCGCATCCGCCCGTTCACTTCACGGATGTTCAACGTACGAGGTTACGATAGGTTCCGGTCGCCGGCAATGACCTGGATCAATCCGCGACCGTTCACCTTCGTGTGACGGCGGCTACCAGATGCGCTCGGCCAGGCTGTGGCGCTCCTCGAGCTCCCACTCCATGCCGACGACCGTGCTGAAGGGCAGATGGCGGGTCGAGACGACGCCGATGCAGCGGCCGTCTTCCATGACCGGCAGGTAGCGATAGCTGAATTCGTCCATGGCGCGGATGGCATCGGCGACCGGCGCCTCGGCGTCGATCGTGTCCGGGCCCTGCGTCATCACCTCCGCCACCGTCGTGCCCGCCGGGTCGAGACCGGCATGGATCACGCGGAGCAGGAGGTCGCGCTCGGTGAAGATGCCGACGACGGCCTCGTCCTCCATGACGACGATGCTGCCGCAGCGATGCCTCGCCATCTCGTCGGCGGCGGCCTTGACGGTGGTGGTCGGGGCGGTGCTGACGAGCGTGTCCCGCTGGATGATCTGGCGAACCGGTGTCCTGGCCATGTCTTCACTCCCCGTCGTCTGACAGTTGCAGCGTTCAGCAACGGTCACTCGACACGATCGTGGCGACCGGCGCCATGATCAGGATCAATTCCGCTGGCCCCCCGGCGGTTCCGGGGCGGTGGCGGCTACCAGATGCGCTCGGCGAGCGACTGGCGGTCGTCCAGCTCCTTCTCCACGACCGCGATCTCGGCGAAGGGCAGGTCGCGGATGGAGAGCACGCCGAGCACGCGCTCGTCATCGATGACCGGCAGATGCCGGTAGCGGCCCTCGCTCATCTGGCGGATGGCGTCGCCGATCGGCGCATCGGCGGCGATGGTGTCGGGATTGGCGGTCATCACCTCGAGGAGCCGCGTGTCGAGGTCGCGACCGGCGGCGACCACCCGCGACAGCAGGTCGCGTTCGGTGAAGATGCCGACGAGGACGTCGCCGCGGGCCACCAGCACGCTGCCGCAGTGATGCGCCGCCATGCCGATCGCGGCATCACGCACCGTCTCCTCGGGTTCGGCCATCAGCACGGTGTCACGGGCGATGAAGTCACGGACGGGGCGGCGCGGCATGGTTCCTGTCCTCCAACTGATCTCGCCTGGTGGTTGATCAGGAAGTCAACAGCAACGCTTGATTTTTGACAAGGCAAATTTTTCTGTCCGTGATCCTTTCACGGTCAGGCCGGGCTATTCGAGGGGGGGGCGTGGCTGCCGTGGCCGGCGCCCCGCGCGGCCGGACGAGATCGACGGTTTCGACCTCGACGGCGGCGCGGGGCCGGCCTGGCGGCGGTCAGGCCTGGACGGTGCGCTGCTGCTGCTCGCCGAGACCCTGGATGCCGAGCCGCATGGTCTGGCCGGCCTTCAGGAACACGGGGTTCGGTTTGATGCCGAGGCCGACGCCCGGAGGCGTGCCGGTCGAGATGATGTCGCCCGGCTGCAGGCTCATGAACTGCGAGAGGTAGTGGACGAGGAACGGCACCTTGTAGACCATGGTCCGGGTCGAGCCGTCCTGGTAGCGCTTGCCGTCCACCTCGAGCCACATCTTGAGGTCCTGGGGATCGGGCACCTCGTCCTTGGTCACGAGCCAGGGGCCCGTCGGGCCGAACGTGTCGTGGCTCTTGCCCTTGGTCCACTGGCCGGCGCGCTCGGCCTGGAACTCGCGCTCCGAGACGTCGTTGATCACGCAATAGCCGGCGACGTAATCGA
>JAUIID010000302.1 GCA_030431615.1 Alphaproteobacteria bacterium | reverse complement strand
CCGGCCCGCACGCCCACCGGCATGTTGCGGAAGACGAAGGCGATGATGAGGATCATGCCGGTGCCGGTGAGCTCGATCGGCGGCACGTTGAAGGCGATGATGTAGGCGACGCCGATAACCGTCCCGGGGATGGCAAACGAGAGCATGGTGCCGAACTCGAAGGCGCCCTTGCCGTGGAAACGCTGCCGGCTGAGCAGCCAGGCCGTGAGCAGGCCGATCAGGGCCGTCGGAATGGCGGCGATGACGGCGATCTGCAGCGTCGTCCAGAAGCTGTTCCAGGCCGTGCCGGACCAGACGAGGCCGAACTGGCCCTGGGTGACGCCGAACGTGGCCTCATAGTGGCGCAGCGTGAAGCTGTGGTTGCGGCCCCAGAGCTCGACGAAGCCGCCGAAGAGGATCATCGCGTACATGATGGCGGTGAAGATCGCCCAGGGCACGGTGACCCCGAGCACCAGCCATTTCAGCCCGGTCGGCAGGCTGGCGGCGATGCCGGAATCACCCTTGCCGCCGACGGTCGTGTAGAGCTTGCGGCCGAGCCAGCGCTGCTGGGCCCAGAAGGCGAGCAGCGTGAAGGAGAGCAGCACCATAGCCAGCATCGCGGCCCGGCCGGGGTCGAACTGGGCACCGACGATGGCGAAGAAGATCTCGGTCGACAGCACCTGGAAATTGCCGCCGAGGACGAGCGGGTTGCCGAAATCGGCCATGCTCTCGATGAAGCCGAGCAGGAACGCATTGGCGAGGCCAGGCCGCATCAGCGGCAGCGAGACGGTGGTGAAGGTCTGCCAGCGGCTGGCCCGAAGCGTCTGCGCCGCCTCCTCGAGCGACGGGCTGATGCCCTCGACCACGCCGATCAGCACGAGGAAGGCGATCGGTGTGAAGGAGAGGACCTGCGCCAGCCAGACCCCCCAGAAGCCATAGATCCAGCGGCCGCCCGAGACGCCGAAGAGGTCGGCGACGAATTGTGTCACCGTGCCCGAGCGGCCGAACAGCAGGATGATCGCGAGGCTGATGACGAAGGGCGGCGTGATGATCGGCAGGATGGTCAGTGCTCTGAGCGCCCGCTTGGCGGGGAACGCCGTGCGCGTGGCGACGAGCGCAAAGGCGAGCCCGAGCAGGGTCGTCGTCAGCCCGGTGAAGAGCGCCAGCGCGAGCGTGTTCCAGGCGACGCCGCAGCGCGAGCCCTCGAGCACGCAACCCAGGCCCCAGATGCGGGGATCGATGAAGCGGGCAGCGAAGAGCCCGGGCGCGAAGCTGCCGTCGGAGTCCTGAAGTGCCCCGGCCAGGATGCGCAGCACCGGGAAGAAGATGAAGACCGCGACCAGGGCGACGATGAGGGTGATGGCACCGACGACGAACCGGTCGCCGCCGACGGCACCCCGCGCCGCGATCCCGAGTGCGACGAACATGAGCAGCGCCAGAGCCACGAGCGAGGCACCGGACCCCAGGCCCGACTGGTGCGTCTCGAGCGGACCGAACGCCCGCTCCAGGAAGCCGAAGCCCCAGCCGCTGTGGATGACGGCAAAGCCCTGGAGCGCGAGCCAGGCGAGTCCGAGCGCACCAGAGAGGATCAGGAGGCGCGCCGCCGCCGGCGTGTCCAGCCGGCGGCCGACCAGCAGCAGCGGCACGGCCAGCGCGAACGCGAGCGGCAGGAGCCACCAGCGACCGAGGAGCACCGCCTGGGCGAGGCCAGGCGCTGTGTCGGGGTCGGTCCACGCGAAGAGCCAGGCGAATTCGAAGAAGTCGCCCGACTGGGTGTACCAGGGAAGGAGCAGGAAGCCCGCCCAGCCGATGGCCAGCCAGTAGCCGAGCGGGCTTCGCTGTTTCGACAAGGATCAGCTGCTCAGTTGGGCAGGCTGCCGACCTCGGCATCCCAGCGGGAGAGCAGCCGGGTGCGCGTGTCGGACGATCCGTAGGTCACGAAGTCGTAGTCGATCAGCTTGATGGAGGAGAAGTCTGGGCTCTCCGGCGGTGCCTCGGCATTCTGGTTCGAGGGCACCTGGTAGGCCTGGGCATCGCGGGCCAGGGTCTGGATGTCGGGGCGGAGTGCGAAGTCGTAGAACTTGCGCGCCGATTCCGGGTTGGGACCGCCCTTGATGATGCTCATCGAGCCGATCTCGTAGCCGGTGCCCTCGCAGGGGCTCACCACCTCGATCGGGAAGCCGGCGACCTTCTGGGTGACCGCGTCATGCTGGAAGACGATGCCGACCATCGTCTCGCCGAGCCCGGCCGCCTTGATCGGGGCCGAACCGGACTTGGTGTACTGGTTGATGTTGGCGTGCAGCTTCTTGAGATACTCGAAGGCCTCGTCCTCGCCCATCATCTGCACGAAGGTGGCAAGCGCCGTGTACGCCGTGCCCGAGCTGTTCGGGTTGGCCATCTGCACCTCGCCCGCGTACTCGGGCTTGATCAGGTCGGCCCAGCAGGCCGGCGGCTCGAGACCCTTCTCCTCGAGCAGCTCCGTATTGTAGCCGAAGCCGAGAGCCCCGGCGTAGATGCCGACGGTCTTGCCGTCCGCCGCCTCGTACTGGTTGACGGCCCAGTCGTGCAACTCGGGCAGCATCGGCGATTCGTAGGCCTCGGTCAGGCCCTCCTCGGCCGCCTGCAGATGCGGGTCGCCGGTGCCGCCCCACCAGACGTCGCCCTTGGGATTCGAGGCCTCGGCAGCGATCTGCGCATAGGTCTCGCCCGAGCTCTTGCGGGTCATGGCGACGTCGATGCCGGTCTCAGCCGTGAAGGCGGTGACCATCACCTGGCACCATTCCTCCTGGGGGCTGCAATAGAGGGTGAGCTCGTCGGCGTCGGCAACGCCCCAGCCCAGGGTGGCCAGGGCAGCGCCCGCGAGCAGCGTCCTGCAGTGCTTGGGGTATGACATGGTTTGCCTCTCCTTGTGATCGATGCGTCTTCTGGCGGTTGACCAATCACGAATCTTCCGTTTTGTCATCAATCTGTCAAAATCAATGCCAAGAAGCCTTCGCGAAGGCCTCCAGTCATTTTGCTGCAACTGCGAAGGAAGTTCAACAATGCTGCAACGCACAGTCATCGCCTCGGCGATGCTTCTGGCTTTCGGGCTCGGTGACGCCGCCCGTGCCGAGTTCACGCTCGACCCCCGCTACAGCGATGCCGACGGTGATCTCATCGCCGACATCCCGACCGATGCGAGCCAGCTCGTCGATCCGGACACGCTGATCTTTGCCTACACGCCGGTCGAGGACCCGGCGGTCTATGCCGAGGTCTGGGCCGGATTCCTGGAGCACATGGAGGAGGTCACCGGCAAGTCGGTGCAGTTCTTCCCGGTGCAGTCGAACGCCGCCCAGCTCGAGGCGATGCGCGCCGGCCGGCTGCACGTCGCCGGCTTCAACACCGGCTCGAACCCGATCGCCGTGGCCTGCGCCGGCTTCCGCCCGTTCACCATGATGGCCGCGGCGGACGGCAGCTTCGGCTACGAGATGGAGATCATCACCTATCCGGGCTCCGGCATCGAGAAGGTCGAGGACCTGAAGGGCCGCACCCTGGCCTTCACCGCCGAGACCTCGAACTCCGGCTTCAAGGCGCCGTCGGCCCTGCTCAAGTCCGAGTTCGGCCTCGAGTCCGGCACCGACTACGAGGCGGCCTTCTCGGGCAAGCACGACAACTCGGTCCTCGGTGTCGCCAACAAGGACTACGATGCTGCCGCGATCGCCAACTCGGTCAAGTCGCGGATGATCGAGCGCGGGGTCGTGACCGACGACCAGCTCGTCGTGCTCTACACGTCGCAGACCTTCCCGACGACCGGCTACGGCATCGTCTACAACCTGACGCCCGAGCTGCAGGCCAAGATCCAGGAGGCCTTCTTCAGCTTCGACTGGGCGGGCTCGGCGCTGGAGGAAGAGTTCAGCAAGTCTGGCGAGGCGCAGTTCATCCCGATCACCTTCCAGGACGACTGGGCGGTCATCCGGCAGATCGACGAGGCGAACGGCGTTTCCTACGCCTGCCAGTAGCCACCGATCTTTCAGC
>JAUIID010000074.1 GCA_030431615.1 Alphaproteobacteria bacterium | reverse complement strand
TCAGCGAGAAGAGGATGATGAGCGCCACCATCAGGATCGGCAGGCCGTAGACCGGCAGGAGCCGGGCCAGGCGTTGCGCCGGCCCGAGCTCCGCGAGGTCGGCCCGGGTCGGCTCCAGCGCGTTGGAGCGAAGCGACTGCATCTAGTTCAGCCCTCTCGTCGCAGCTTCGTGGTCATTGCCGGTGACCGCCGAGGCGGCGTGCAGGACGCTTTCCTGGCTCAGGGCGTCGCCTGATAGCTCGGCCGTGATGCGGCCGCGGCCGAAGACGAGGGCGCGATCGGCGATACGCTCGACCTCCTCGAAATCGGTCGAGACGACGATGACGGCCGTGCCCGCCTGCCGGGCCGCCGCCAGGAGCTCGTAGATCTCGATCTTGGCGCCCACGTCGACGCCGGCCGTCGGCTCCTCGAGGATCAGCACCGGGGCGCCGATCGCCAGCCAGCGGGCCATGACGATCTTCTGCTGGTTGCCGCCGGAGAAGGTCTCGATCGGCCGCTCCGGCTCGTTGGGGCGGACGTCGAAGCGCTGGCCGAGGGCGGCGGCTTCCGCTTCCTCCTCGCCGCGGCGGCGCAGCTCGTGGAGGCGGCGGCCGCGCGCACCCGGGTTGGCGAACAGGTTCTCGCGCATGGCGAGGCGGGCGAGCAGGCTCTCGTCGACCCGTTCGCCGGAGACGAAGGAGACACCGCTCGCCATGGCGGCGCGCGGCGAGGCGAGGTCGGGCTCCTGGCCGTCGAGCCGGACCCGCCCGGCCGTGCGTTCGACCGCACCGAAGAGGACGCGGCCGATGGCGACCTGGCCGGCGCCGCGCAGGCCGACGAGGGCGACACACTCGCCGGCGGCGACGGTGAAGTCGACCGGCCCCGCTTCTTCCGTGGCGAGGCCCTCCACGACGAGGCGCGTGGCCCCTGCCCCGACCGCACCGCGCCAGTGCCGGGCGGCGGTGCGGCGGCCGATGATCAGCTCGATCAGCTCGTCGGCGGAGGTCTCGGCGACCGGTCGCGTGCCGACGAGGCGGCCGTCGCGCAGCACCGCCACCCGGTCGGCGATGGCGAAGACCTCGTCGAGGCGGTGCGAGACGTAGATCATGGCGACGCCTCGGGCGCGCAGATCGCGGAGCACGCCGAAGAGCCGCTCGACCTCGTCGGCCGGCAGGGACGCGGTCGGCTCGTCGAGCACCAGCACTTCGGCCTCGACCGCCAGCGCCCGGCCGATGGCGAGGAGCGACTTCTCGGTGCGGGACAGGCTCTGCACGCGCTGGCTCGGCTCGAGCCCGGCGAGGCCGACCCGGGCCAGGGCAGCAGCCGCGCGGCGCTCGGCGGCGCGCCAGTCGATCAGGCCGAAGCGGCGCTCGTAGCCTTGGCCGAGCGCCATGTTCTCGGCCACGGTCATCCATTCGATGAGGCCGAGGTCCTGGTGGATGAAGGCGACGCGCTGCGGCTCGCCGGCGACCGGCGGCCGGTGGGCATAGGCCTCGCCCTTAAAGAGGATGGCGCCGCCGTCGGGGCTGTGGATGCCGGCCAGCATCTTGATCATGGTGGACTTGCCGGCGCCGTTCTCGCCGAGCAGGGCCAGGATCTCGCCCCGGCCGAGGTCGAGCGTCACGTCGTCCACCGCTACCGTGCCGCCGAACACCTTGCGCACGGCCGCAAAAGCCAGGACGGGCGATGCCTGACGCACTCCCGCCGTCATTCTGTCATTCTCGCGGACCGTCGGTCACTGCGGCCTCCCCTAGCCACCGGTGATAAGCGACGACGAAAGCGAAGGCAATGGCGTGCCCTGCAGGAGCGGCGCCTTGATCGAGATCAGAAAAACCGGTCGCGCGAGCTGCTAAGCAGCGGATGAGAAGGCCGGCATGGCGCCGGCGGGCAGGAGACGAGATGGCGGGCGAGGACGCGTCACCGGTGGAAGGCCGGATCGTGGCGATCCAGGGCACGGTGGTCGATGTGCGCTTCGAGCACGACCTGCCGCTGATCGACCGCATGCTCCGCGCCGGGCCGGACGAGGAGGCGATCATCGAGGTCGTGGCGCTGCTCGATCGGCATACGGTCAGGGGCCTGGCGCTCAGGGCCCGGCACGGGCTGGCGCTCGGCATGCGGGTGTTCGACACGGGCGCGCCGATCCAGGTACCGGTCGGCCGGGCCGTGCTCGGGCGGATGCTCGACATGTTCGGCGAGGCGATCGACGGCGGGCCGCCGCTCGAGGATGTCGAGCGGCGCTCGATCCACGCCCGGCCGGTGCCGCTGCGGCAGCGCGTGGTGCGCTCGGAGATCTTCGAGACGGGGATCAAGGCGATCGACCTCCTCTGCCCGCTCGAGCGCGGCGGCAAGGCCGGGCTCTTTGGCGGGGCGGGGGTCGGCAAGACCGTGCTGATCACCGAGATGATCCACAACATGGTCGGCAAGTACGAGGGGGTGAGCCTCTTCTGCGGCATCGGCGAGCGCTGTCGCGAGGCCGAGGACCTCTACCGCGAGATGCAGACCGCGGGCGTGCTCGACAAGACGGTGATGATCTTCGGCCAGATGGACGAATCGCCCGGCGTGCGCTTTCGTGTCGGCCACAGTGCCATGACCATCGCCGAGTATTTCCGCGACGATGCCCGCCAGGACGTGCTGGTGCTGATCGACAACATCTTCCGCTTCGTTCAGGCCGGCTCGGAGGTCTCGGGCCTGCTCGGCCGGATGCCGTCCAGGGTCGGCTACCAGCCGACGCTCGGCACCGAGCTCGCCGAGCTGGAGGAGCGGGTCTCGAGCACCGCATCGGGGGCGATCACCTCGATCCAGGCTGTCTACGTGCCGGCCGACGATTTCACCGATCCGGCGGCAACCCACACCTTCGCCCATCTCTCGGCGTCGATCGTGCTGTCGCGCAAGCGGGCGAGCCAGGGCCTCTACCCGGCCATCGACCCGCTCCAGTCCAACGCCAAGATGCTGACGCCCGGCGTCGTCGGCCAGCGCCACTACAGGATCGCCGGCGAGGTCCGCCAGACGCTCGCCGAGTACGAGGAGCTCAAGGACATCATCGCCATGCTCGGGCTGGAGGAGCTGGCCGAGAAGGACCGCCAGACGGTCGCCCGCGCCCGCCGCCTCGAACGATTCCTGACCCAGCCCTTCTTCTCCACGGAGGCCTTCACCGGCAAGCTCGGCAAGCTGGTGGCGCTCGAAGACACGCTCGACGGCTGCGAGCGGATCCTCGCCGACGCCTTCGGCGACCTGCCGGAGGGCGCCTTCTACATGATCGGCCCGCCCGGCGACCTCGAGCAGCGGCGCCAGCCCGATGCCGCCTGAAGCCCCCGACGCCATGCACCTGGAGGTGCTCCTGCCGACGCGGGTGCTGGTCGACGAGCCCGTCACGCGGCTGGTTGCCGAGGCGGAGAACGGCTCGTTCGGCCTCCTGCCGCGCCATATCGACTTCGTCGCGGCGCTGCGGCCGGGCATCCTGATCTACAGCGATGTCGCCGGCACCGAGCATTTCCTCGGCATCGACGAGGGCATCCTCGTCAAGCGCGCAGGCGAGGTCATGGTCTCGACCCTGCACGCCGTGCCAGGCCAGGACCTCCAGAGCCTCAGGGCGACCGTGCGGCAGCGCTATGTCGAGCTGGACGAGAGCCAGAAGCAGGCCCGCGGCGTGCTCGCCCGGCTGGAAGTCGGCGTCGTCAGGCGCTTCCTCGAGCTGCAGGAGATCCGCTGATGGCGGAACCTGCCGCCCCGCCACCCCGGCATGACGAACGGGTCGGCGAGACGATCGGGCGCAAGGCCGAGCGCAAGCTCAAGGCGCGCGGCAGCCGGCATCGCGGTGTCTGGTTCGGGCTCGGCATGTTCGGGCTGGTCGGCTGGTCGGTCGCGGTGCCGACCCTGGCCGGCATCGCTCTCGGGATCTGGCTGGACGCCAACCTGCCGAGCCGTTTCTCCTGGACCATCACGCTCCTCTTCATCGGCGCCGTGCTCGGCTGCCTGAATGCCTGGTATTGGGTCGAGCGGGAGAGCCGGCATGACTGAGATGCTCGCGGCCTTCGCCTTCGGCCTCCTGGTCGGTGCCGTCTACCTGGCGCTGCTCTGGTTTGCGGTCCGCGGCCTCGCCGCCTCGCCCAGCCCCCTCCCTCGCCTCCTCGTCGGCGCGGCGCTGCGGATCGCGCTGGTCGTCCTCGCCCTCGTCTTCGTCCTGGACGGCGACGGGCTCCGCCTGCTGGCCGGCGTCGCCGGCTTCCTCGCCATGCGCATCGCAGTCACCAGCTGGGCCCGAGCGGGTCTCGCGGCCCCTGGCGGGAGGGCGTAGGCGATGGAGATTTCGCCGGACCAGCTCGTCCTTTTCCGCCTCGGGCCGGTGGCCATCAATGCGACCATCGTCTTCACCTGGCTCGTGATGCTGCTCCTGACCGTCAGCTCCTGGCTCGTCACCCGCCGCCTCGAGGACACGGAGTCCGTGTCGCGCTGGCAGAACCTGCTCGAGGTCCTGGTCCAGGGCATGGGCGACCAGATCAGGGAGGTGAGCCGCGCCGAGCCCGGCCGCTATCTGCCCTTCGTCGGCACGCTCTTCCTCTTCATCGCGACCGCCAACATCCTCGCCGTCGTCCCCGGCTTCCATCCGCCGACCGGCTCGCTCTCGACCACAACGGCACTCGCGATCTGCGTCTTCGTCGCCGTGCCGCTCTATGCCATCGCCGAGCACGGCATCGGCGCCTATCTCCGCCAGTACCTGCAGCCCACCCCGTTCATGCTGCCGTTCAACGTCATCGGCGAGATCTCGCGGACGGTGGCGCTGGCGGTCCGGCTCTACGGCAACATCATGAGCGGCACCGTCGTCGTCGCCATCCTGATCGGCGTGGCCCCCTTCTTCTTCCCCATCCTGATGGAGCTGCTAGGCCTGCTGACGGGCATCATCCAGGCCTACATCTTCGCCATCCTGGCGATGGTCTACATCGCCTCGGCGGCCGGGACCGACGCCGCCGGGGCGGCCGACTCCGACCGGCAAACGCCGGACCCACAGAGCTGAACGGAGCCCATCCATGGACAGCATCGCGCTCATCGCCGCCGTCTCGATCTTCACCGCCGGGATCACCATCGCCCTCGGCTGCATCGGCCCCGCGCTCGGCGAGGCGCGCGCGGCCGCCCAGGCCTTCTCGGCCATCGCCCAGCAGCCGGACGAGGCGAACCGGATCACGCGGACCCTCTTCGTCAGCCTCGCGATGATCGAGTCCACCGCGATCTACTGCTTCGTCGTGTCGATGATCCTGATCTTCGCCAACCCTTTCTGGAATTATGTCATCAGCCAGGGCGCCGGGTGAGGCATGCAGATCGACTGGCTCACCGTCGCAGCCCAGACCGTCAATTTCCTCGTCCTGGTCTGGCTGCTGCAGCGCTTCCTCTACGGGCCGATCACCCGGGCCATGGCGAACCGCGAGGCGCGCATCGCCGCACGGCTGAGCGACGCGGAGGCCAGGCAGGCGGCGGCGGACCGTGAGGCGGAGACCTGTCGCGCGCAGCAGGCGGCGCTCGAGGCGGCGCGTGAGCAGATGCTCCGCGAGGCGCGAGAGGCAGCGGCGAGCGAGCGCAAGGCGCTCGAGCAGGAGGCGCGGGACGCGGTCGAGGCGCGCAAGCAGGAATGGCTGCAGCATCTGGCCAGCGAGCGCGAGACGGTGCTCCGCAACCTGCGCCAGCGCTCGACCGAAGCCTTCTACAAGCTGGCGCGACGGGCTCTCGACGATCTGGCCGGGGCGCGGCTCGAGGAGCAGCTCGCCCTCAGCTTTGCCCGCCAGCTCGCCGGGCTGGACGACGCGTCGGCCGCCAGGATCGCCGCCGGCGCCGGTGGCCGGGTGCGGATCCGCAGCCGGTTCGAGCTCGACGCCGAGGCGCGGCAACAGATCACCAGCGCCGTCCGCCAGCGCTTTGATCCCGCGACCGAGGTGGAGTTCGCCACCGATGCCGACCTCGCCTGCGGCGTCGTGCTGGAAGCCGACAGCCGGCGGTTGAGCTGGAGCCTGCAGAGCTATCTCGACGGCTTCGAGGCGGCGGTCGAGAAGGAGCTCGCTGGCGCATGACGGAGAGGACCGACACAGCGGCGCTCGACGCCGTGGCAGGTGCCATTTTCGATCCGATCGAGCGGGCGGCCCTGGGCCACCGTGCCCGGCCGCAGCTCTCGGAGGTCGGCACGGTCGTCCAGGTCGCGAGCGGCATCGCCCGGGTGACGGGGCTCCGGGACGTGCGGGACAGCGAGCTGATCGCCCTGCCGAATGGGCTCCTGGGGATCGCCACCAATCTGGCCATGGACGGCATCGGCATCATCCTGCTCGGCCAGGGGGACACGCTCCGCACCGGCGATCCGGCCATGCGTACGCACCGGGTCGTCGACATGCCCGTCGGCCCGGCGCTGCTCGGCCGGGTGATCGACGCCACCGGCCGGCCGCTCGACCGGGACGAGCCGATCGCCGCCGAGGCGCGCTGGCCGATCGAGCGGCCGGCCCCGCCGATCATGGCGCGGGCCCCGGTCGCCGAGCCCCTGCAGACCGGCATCAAGGCCATCGATGCCGCCATCCCGATCGGCCGCGGCCAGCGCGAGCTGATCCTGGGCGACCGGCAGACCGGCAAGACGACCATCGCGCTCGACGCCATCATCAACCAGCGACAGAACGGCATGGTCGCCGTCTATTGCGCGATCGGCCAGCGTGGTGCTGCCGTGGCGCGGGCGGTGGCGGTGCTGCAGGAGCACGATGCGCTGGCGAACTGCGTGGTGGTCGTCGCCGCCGGCGAGGACCCGGCGGGGCTGCAGTTCGTCGCCCCCTACGCAGCGACGACGATCGCCGAGTACTTCATGGCGCAGGGCCGGGACGTCCTCATCGTCTATGACGACCTGACGCGGCACGCCCGGGCCTATCGCGAGCTGTCGTTGTTGCTGCGTCGCCCGCCCGGCCGCGAGGCATTCCCCGGCGACATCTTTTACATCCATTCGCGCCTGCTCGAACGGTCCACCCATCTCCGCGACGAGCTCGGCGGCGGCTCACTCACGGCACTGCCGATCATCGAGACGCAGGCGCAGAACCTCTCCGACTACATCCCGACCAACCTGATCTCGATCACCGACGGGCAGATCTACCTGTCGCCCGAGCTCTTCCGCAAAGGCCAGCTACCGGCGGTCGACATCGGCAAGTCCGTCTCGCGCGTCGGCGGCAAGGCGCAGCTGCCGGCGCTGCGTGCCGTCGCCGGCGATCTCCGCCTCGGCTACGCGCAGTTCGAGGAGCTCGAGACCTTCGCCCGCTTCGGCACGCGCCTCGACGCCGACACCCGCCAGCGCCTGGCGCGCGGCCGGAGGGTACGCGAGATCCTGAAGCAGGCAGAGCACGATCTCCTGACGGTGCCGGAGCAGATGGGCGTCGTGCTGGCCGCGACCACCGGCCTCCTCGACGAGGTGCCGGCGGAGCGCGTCACCGAGGCCGAGGCGGCCCTGCGCGCCGCCATCGGGGCCGAGCTGCCGGAGCTCGGGCCCCGGCTCAGGGCCGGCGAGCGGCTCGGCGACGGGGACCGCGAGAGCCTGCTGGCGCTGGCGTGCCGCACCGTCGCCCTGTTCCGGGCCTGACCGGGCGGCGCCGGGCAGTGGACACGCTCGAGACCCTGGGCAGGCGGATCGCCACGACGGAGGAGCTGCAGTCCATCGTCGGCACGATGAAGTCGCTCTCGGCGGTCAGCATCCGCCAGTACGAGGAGGCCGTGGCGGCGCTGCACGACTACAACCGGACCATCGAGCTCGGCCTGCAGGTGGTGCTGCGGCGGGACGGTCACGCCATGGCGGCACCGGCGGCGGCACCGGCGGCGGCGCCAGCCCCCACCCTGGCCGTCGTCTTCGGCTCCGATCACGGGCTCTGCGGCCGCTTCAACCACGAGATCGTGCATGCCGCGCGCGACGCGCTCGGCGACACCTCCGCCGGCACGCGCTACCTCGTCGCCGGCGCCCGGGCGGCGGCGATCCTGGAGGCCGTGGGCGAGACGATCGACGAGACGTTCCTCCTGCCCGGCACGGTCGGCGGGCTGGGCGAGACGACGCATCGGATCCTGGGAGCCGTCGACGCCTGCCGGGCGAAGGAGCCAGCACTCCGGGTGCGGCTCTACTACAACCGGCGCATGAACGGTGGCACCGCCTCGCCGACCAGCCTGCAACTCCTGCCGCTCGATCCCGGGTGGCTTGCCGGCCTCGCGCGCGAGCGCTGGGCCGGGCGGAGCCTGCCCACCTTCACCATGTCGGCCGACAGCCTGCTCGCGGCACTGGTGCGCCAGCATCTTTTCATCGGCCTCATCCGGGCGGCCGCGGAATCGGCGGCGAGCGAGCACGCGACCCGTCTTGCCGCCATGCAGGCGGCCGAGCGCAACATCGAGGAGCGGCTCGGCGAGATGAACGCCGACTACCGCCGCAAGCGCCAGGATTCGATTACGGGGGAGCTGCTCGACCTGGTTTCCGGCTTCGAGGCGCTCAACCCGGCGGAGCGGCGCGGGCAGGATTGACAGGCGCCGGCGTTCCGCCTATCTCCGCCTTCTCTCGGGTTCGGCGCCGCGGGCACGCTTCGTTGTGGGCCGGCGCCCACTTCCAGTACCGGATCGGTTCAAGTCGATGTACGCAGTGATCAAGACCGGCGGCAAGCAGTATCGCGTCGCCAAGGATGACTACCTCAAGATCGAGAAGCTCGATGCCGAGGTCGGCAGCACGGTCGAGTTCGACCAGGTGCTGCTGGTCGGTGGCGACGGCGCCGACCCGAAGGTGGGTGCGCCCCTCCTCGACGGTGCCAAGGTGACCGCCGAGGTGATCGAGCAGACCCGGGGCCCGAAGATCGTCATCTTCAAGAAGCGGCGGCGCAAGAATTTCCGTCGCCGGACCGGCCACCGGCAGTATCTGACCGTGGTCAAGATCGCCGACATCGCCGCCTGAGCCGGCGCACGCAACCGAGGAGCATCCCATGGCACACAAGAAAGCAGGCGGCAGCTCGCGGAACGGTCGCGACACAGCCGGCAAGCGGCTGGGCGTGAAGAAGTTCGGCGGCGAGCACGTCATTCCCGGCAACATCATCATCCGCCAGCGCGGCACCAAGTACCATCCCGGCAAGGGTGTCGGCATGGGCCGCGACCACACGCTCTTCGCCCTGGTCGAGGGTCACGTGACTTTCCGCAAGAGCGGCGACCGCCAGTCCGTGCACATCGCCCCGCCGGCGGCCCAGGCCGCCGAGTAGGCTTCCCGCCCAAAGGTCGGCGAACGGGGGAAAGGCCCAGGCCTTTCCCTTTTTCGTTTCCGGCCCGTTTTCTTCCGCCTCCGTCTCCATCGCTGGCCAACGCTTATGCGCTTCCTCGATTCGGCCAAGGTCTTCGTCAAGTCGGGCGATGGCGGCAACGGCTCGTCGGCCTTCCGGCGCGAGAAGTTCATCGAGTTCGGCGGCCCGAGCGGCGGCGATGGCGGGCGTGGCGGCGACGTGGTGGCCATTGCCGATGCCGACCTCAACACGCTGATCGACTACCGCTACCAGCAGCATTTCAAGGCCGGGCGCGGCGAAGGCGGTGCCGGCCAGGAGCGCACCGGGGCGGGCGGCAAGGATGTCGAGCTCCGCCTGCCGGTCGGCACGCAGATCCTGGCCGAGGACGGCGAGACGCTGATCGCGGACCTGAAGGAGCCGGGCGAGCGCATCGTGCTGGCCAAGGGCGGTGATGGCGGCTTCGGCAATGTCCGTTTCAAGACCTCGACCAACCGGGCGCCGCGCCGCGCCGATCCGGGCTGGCCGGGCGAGGAGCGCTGGCTCTGGCTGAAGCTGAAGCTGCTCGCCGATGCCGGGCTGGTGGGCCTGCCCAATGCCGGCAAGTCCACCTTCCTCGCATCCGTCAGCCGGGCGCGGCCGAAGATCGCCGACTACCCCTTCACCACGCTCGAGCCCAAGCTCGGCACCATCGTCATGGACGACCAGAGCTTCGTCATCGCCGACATCCCGGGCCTGATCGAAGGTGCGTCGGAGGGGATCGGGCTCGGCGACCGCTTCCTCGGCCATATCGAGCGCTGCGCCACGCTGATCCACCTCGTCGACGGCACGGCCGAGCAACCGGACGAGGCCTGGCGGACGGTCCGCGCCGAGCTCGAGGCCTATGGCCACGGGCTGGACGGCAAGCCCGAGATCCTCTGCCTCAACAAGATCGACGCCCTGACGCCGGACGTGATCGAGGAGCGCAAGCGCCTCCTCGAGGCGGCCTCTGGCCGGACCGTGCGCTGCATCTCGGGCGTGGCGAAGAAGGGGCTCGACGCGGTGCTGCGCGAGGTGCTGGATCATGTTCGCGCCCGGCGTGCGGCCGAGGCGGAGGCCGCCCTGGCGGAGGCTGGGGCAACGGACCAGAGCTGATGCAGCCGGCCGCCCTGCTCGCCCGGCGACGGGTCACCATCAAGATCGGCTCGGCCCTGCTGGTCGACGGCGAGGGGCGGATCCGCCGCGGCTGGCTCGACGGCCTCGCCGCCGATATCGGCGAGCTCACCCGGCAGGGCTGCCGGGTCATCGTCGTCACCTCGGGGGCCATTGCGCTCGGCCGCCGGGCGCTTGGCCTGCCGCAGCGGGCACTTCGCCTCGAGGAGAAGCAGGCGGCCGCCGCCGCGGGCCAGATCCTGCTGGCCGGCGCCTGGGCCGAGAGCCTGGCCGGCCATGGCCTGATCGCCGCCCAGCTCCTGATGACGCTCGGCGACACCGAGGGCCGGCGCCGCTACCTCAATGCCCGGGCGACCATCGAGACGCTCCTGAAGCTGGGTGCCGTGCCCGTCGTCAACGAGAACGACACGGTGGCCACGACCGAGATCCGCTACGGCGACAACGACCGACTCTCGGCCCGGGTCGCCGTCATGTCGGGCTCCGAGACGCTGGTCCTGCTCTCTGACGTGGACGGGCTCTACACGGCCGATCCCGGCCGCGACCCCGAGGCCCGGCATATCCCCGTGGTCGGCGCGATCAGCGCCGAGATCGAGGCCATGGCCACCGGCTCCGGCAGTGCCGTGGGCACCGGCGGCATGGCGAGCAAGCTCGTCGCCGCCACCATCGCGACGCAGAGCGGCTGTGCCGTCCTGCTCACCTCGGGCAAGCCCGACCGGCCGCTCGAAGCGCTGCGCGCCGGCGCGCGCTGCACGGTCTTCGAGGCCCGCTCGACCCCGCGGCGGGCGCGCAAGGACTGGCTCGCGGCCACGCTGAAGCCGGCGGGCCGGCTCACTGTCGACGACGGGGCCTTGAAGGCGCTCAGGCGCGGCTCGAGCCTGCTGCCGGCCGGTGTCGCCGCCGTCGAGGGCCGCTTCGAGCGGGGCGACGCGGTGCTCGTCCAGGATCTCGGTGGGACGGTCGTCGCCAAGGGGCTCGTCGCCTATGACGCGGCCGACGCGGAAAGGCTCAAGGGCCGGCGGACAGCGGACATCGAAGCACTGCTCGGCTATCGCGGCCGGGACGAGATGATCCACCGGGACGACCTCGTGCTGGTCCAGGCGCCGGGCGAGCCAGTGGATGAGGCGGCGGCCGAGACCGAAGCGCCATGAACCCCGAGCTCGGTCGGCTGCTCCTGGACCTGCTCGGCCGACCCTACCGCCTCGCCATGGGCCTGCACGCGCTGGAGCTGAGAGACTGGCTCATCGTCACCGGCGACCACGCCGCCGAGGTGGCCGAGAAGCGCCGCCTTTTCGAGGCCGGTGCGGACATCCGCCGGCTCCTGCCGGAAGGGGTCGAGGCCGCGGCCGAGACGGCAGCCCTGGTCGAGGCGCATCTGGCGGCCCATGCGCCGGGAGTGCAGATGGATGCCACCATCGCCGACCCGCTCACCCGGGCCGGTCTCGCCGTGCAGGAGGATCTCTGCCTGCTCCTGGCCTCGCCCGAGGGCTACCGGCTGGTCGGCGCCTTCGTCGCCTTTCCATCGCGCTGGTCGCTCGAGGAGAAGATCGGCCGGCCGATGCCGGCGATCCATGCGCCCGTGCCCGGTCTCGAGGCGGCGATCGGCGGGCCGGTCCGGCTCTTCTTCGAGCGGCTGCAGGCGGATCGCCCGGTCTGGCGGGTCAACTGGTCGCTCAGCGACGACCCGGTGCTGCACCAGCCATCCTCCGCCTTTCGCCGTACCGCCACGGAGGTTACCGCCGCCGATGCCGGCCGGCAGCTCTGGCTGCGCGTCGAGCGGCAGACGCTGCGCCGGTTGCCGGAGACGGGGCTCGTCCTCTTCACGATCCTGACCTTCGTCGAGCCCCTGGCGAGCCTCGCCCGGGATCGCCGCCTCGCCGGGCTGCTGGCGGACCGGCTTGGCGAGCTGCCGGAGCCGATGCTCGCCTACAAGAACCTGCTGACCCGGCGGCCGGCGATCACCACCTGGCTCCGCGCCGCGGCCGTTGCCTGAGGGATGGCGCCTGACGGATGCTGGCCGGGCCCACCGGTTTGCTGCTAAGCAAGACTCGATACGGAAAGGTCGGAAGAAGGCGATGGCAACGGCACTCCAGGATACGCTGGCCCGCGAGATCGAGGCGATGGGCGAGAAGGCCCGTGCTGCCGCGACGGTGCTGGCGACGGCGCCGCGCGTCCTGAAGGACGAGGCGCTCCGGGCGGCCGCGGCAACCCTGCGCCGGCAGGAGCCGGCCCTTCTCGCGGCCAACGAGAAAGACCTCGCCGCCGGCCGGGCGCGGCAGCTCACGCCGGCCTTGCTCGACCGGCTGGCGCTCGACAGCAAGCGCATCGAGGGCATCGCGAAAAGCCTCGAGGCGATTGCCGAGCTCGGCGATCCCGTGGGCCAGGAGATCGCCCGCTGGCAGCGCCCCAACGGCCTCGACATCGCCCGCGTGCGCACGCCGCTCGGCGTGATCGGTGTGATCTACGAGAGCCGCCCGAACGTCACGGCCGATGCCGGCGGGCTCTGCCTCAAGGCCGGCAATGCGGTGATCCTGCGCGGCGGGTCGGAGAGCAGCCACTCCTCGGCGGCGATCCATGCCTGCCTGGTCGAGGGGCTGGCGACCGCCGGCCTGCCGGTCGACGCGATCCAGCTCGTCGCCACCACCGACCGGCGCGCCGTCGGCCATCTCCTGGCGCTGAGCACTTATGTCGACGTCATCGTGCCGCGCGGCGGGCGCTCGCTGATCGAGCGGGTGCAGGCCGAGGCGCGGATGCCGGTCTTCGCCCATCTCGACGGCATCTGCCACGTCTACCTGCACGAATCCGCCGATCCGGCAATGGCGCGGGCCATCGCCCTCAACGCCAAGATGCGGCGGACCGGCATCTGCGGGGCGATGGAGACGCTGCTCTGCGACCGGAGCGTGGCCCCGGCCCTGCTGCCGCCGATCCTCGACGATCTCGCCCGGGCCGGCTGCGAGGTCGTCGGCGATGTCGAGGTCATGGCGCTCGATCCGCGCGTCGGCAAGGCGACGGACGAGGACTGGCGGACCGAGTATCTGGACGCCATCCTCTCGGTGAAGCTGGTGGACGGGCTGGAAGACGCCATCGACCACATCGAGGGCTATGGCTCGCACCATACCGACAGCATCGTCGCCGGCGACGAGGGTGCGGCGGCGACCTTCCTCGCCCGGGTCGACAGTGCCATCGTCATGCACAACGCCTCTACACAGTTCGCCGATGGCGGCGAGTTCGGCATGGGGGCGGAGATCGGCATCTCGACCGGCCGCATGCACGCGCGGGGGCCGGTCGGCGTCGAGCAGCTCACCAGCTTCAAGTACCAGGTGCGCGGCAATGGCCAGACGCGCCCCGGCTGACGCCGGCATGGCCCCGGCGTGACTTCGGACACTGGGCGCGTGCCTGGGCTCGACACGGCGCCGCCCTTGTCGCGGCGCCGCGGCCCCAGGCTCTTTCGCCGCGTCCCCGAGGTGCCGCCCCTGCCCCGCCCGCGGTGCCGCGCCATCGGCCTGCTCGGCGGCTCGTTCAACCCGCCCCATGCGGGCCACCTCTATCTCAGCCGGCAGGCCCTGAAGCGGCTCGGACTCGACGAGGTCTGGTGGCTGGTCTCGCCGCAGAACCCGCTGAAGCCCCGGGCCGGCATGGCGCCCTTCGCCGAGCGGCTGGCCGATGCCAGGGCCTTCGCCACCGACCCGCGCATCCGGGTCAGCGATCTCGAGATGCGGTTCGGCACGACCTACACGGCGGACACGCTGGCCCGCCTCGCCCGCCGGCCGGGCCAGCGCTTCGTCTGGCTGATCGGCGCCGACAACCTGGCCCAACTACCGCTCTGGCGGCACTGGCGGGACATCTTCGCCCTGGCACCGATTGCGATCTTCGACCGGACACCCCATTCTAGGAGTGCCGCTTCAGGCCATGCCGCGGCGGTGTTCGGCCACGCGCGCCTGCCCGAGCGGGAAGCGCAGCAGCTCAAGGACCGACCGACACCCGCCTGGGTCTATCTGCACATGCCACCACATCCGGCTTCCAGCACGGCGATCCGCGCCGGCCGCCAGGACGCCGCCAACCGGGAGACCGCACCCTGACCAGCACCCAAGAGCCCGCCGCCGACGATTCGATCCTGCCTCTGGTCCTGAGCTCGCTCGACGACGACAAGGCGCTCGAGCCGATCGTCATCGACCTCGCCGGCAAGACCACGCTCGCCGACCACATGGTGGTGGCCACCGGCACGTCGCAGCGCCATCTGGCGTCGATGGCCGAAAAGCTCATCCAGCGCCTGAAAGCGGCCGGGCGGGAAGGCATCCAGGCCGAGGGGCTCGGTGACAGCTCGTGGGTGCTGATCGACACGGGCGAGGTCATCGTCCACCTGTTCCGCGCCGAGACCCGCTCCTTCTACGACATCGAGCGGCTGTGGCAGGTGGTGCCGCGCGAGCGGCTGAAGGCCACGGCGAGCGCTGTGGAACCGAGCTGAAGATCACGGTCCTTGCCATCGGCCGCAACCGCGACGCCGATCTCGACCGCCTGATCCAGGGCTATGCCGGCCGCTGCCCGTGGCCCGTCCGGATCGAGGAGCTCGTGCCGCGTAAGGGCGAGAGCGAGGCCACGCGCCTCACTCGCGCCTTGCCCGAAGGTGCCGTCGTCACCGCCCTCGACGAGCGGGGCGAACTCGCCACCAGCGAGGCGCTGGCCGCCCGGCTCGGCGACTGGCGCGACGCGGGCAGCGACCTCGCCTTCCTGATCGGCGGCGCCGACGGCCTCGACGAGGCGATACGTGCGAAGGCCGACTGGCGCCTCGCCCTCGGGCGCCTCACCTGGCCGCATCTCCTGGTGCGCCTGCTGCTCGTCGAGCAGCTCTACCGGGCGAGCACGATTCTGGCGGGGCATCCGTATCATCGGTGGTGAGGCGCAAGGTCCGGCAAGAGGATGATGGGGAGGATGATCCTCCCCATCGGCCCCACCGAATCTTGGCGTGATGGACGTGGTTAGCGACTTCGTTTGATTGGATTGGGGGTGAAGAAGCGCGCGACCGATAAGAGCGGCGGGTTGCGCGCAAGGCAGCAGGCTCCCCTACTCTTCAAGCTGAGCGCCGCGCTTCGTCTCGCATGTCTAAACAACGCACCACCTAATATGCTCAGATGCGACCCCCCTGGCAGGATAACGAATTAGATGTAGCAGTTGTTAAATAGGCGTAACCGCTAAATATGCCGCCGGCGACAATCGCTCAATAGAATTGATTACGATTTAATAACTTTAAGCAACTCTGCTACTAAACAGTCGACTCCCCCATCCGAAGAACCTGCTTTCTTATCTGCCATTATGGGAGAGTATCTCATAACCTCATCCCTAGAGATGTTGTGCCAGATTGGAAGAATGACCTTTTGAGCATCGGACTCTCGCGCAATCAAGCCATCTAATTCCTTCTGCGGCCACTCTTTCCGTAAAAAATTAGGACTTAATATCACGATTCCGAAGCGAGAATAGATAAGGCCATGATCTATCGAGCGACGCAAACTGTCCCCAATAGTGAGCGTGAAACTATCATACCACACTCTTATCCCCTGAGCTTGCAGACTATCTGCCAACGGACGAACAAACTCCTCCTTATCTTCGCTGGCATGGCTAATGAAGGCGTCCCATTCCATTGAATTCTGTAGTTGACCGAGACCCGACTGATTGTCCGCACCTCCCAGTTTGCTTGAATTCAGCAATGGCGCGATCCTATCCCAGCCGCCCGGTGTTAGACCCATTTCATCATTGTCTGCATCATGCTCAACGAGGCGCTCCGTCACTGCATGCTTGATGAGCCGCTCTACCCCTTGGCCATCGACCGCCCCCACCACTCCTACTAGGTCGTCCGGCCAACTGCATGGGATACGTCCGAACCAGTCATCATCCAGTGCGGAAGCAATCCAAAGGAGCAAATTGACAACCTGCCTGCCAATATCGGGCAAAGGTTCCCTCGACAGATCGCTGATGTTATAACTACTTAGAACTAGGACAGATTCTTCGGATGCACGTCTTCTTATCGCATGCACAAGGCGTGCGCGCGCAAGGCGATCGGAACCTATTACTGAAGCTAACATTGCGCCGACTGTCCCAGTTATTTCATAAACGCCGCATCGCCCACATTTTATTTTAGTCAATTCTCCAAGACTACTTGTATCCAGTGAGCAAATCGGACATTCTAACGAGTTGTTCATAAGAAAAACTCCCGCATCAACTGCATAGTGTATTAAAATGACTCTTAAAGAGCCTTCACCAACTAGCTAACCTCATGCTGCTGCACATCTCGTCCGCATAGTTCTTAGACCTTCGCAACTGGTAGATACTTCGCGATAATCTACACCGCTATTCGCATCGCCTTGAATTTACGACACCATCGCCACTCAGCGCACATCCCGGGTAATCCCGCCCGCCCACTTCACACCTGCGCCAGATCATAGGCCATCTGCAGCCTCAGCCACATGTCCGGCGTGCCGCCAAAGGCCTTGGCGAGGCGGAGCGCCATCTCGGGCGAGACACTGGCGGTGCCGTTGACGAGCTTGCTGAGGGCCTGACGGCTGACGCCGAGGGCCTTCGCACCCTCGGTAACCGTAAGGCCGGCGGGATCGAGGCAGTCGATCCGGATCGAGAGACCCGGGTGGGGCGGATCGGCCATGGGGCGGAAAGAGGCTTCGGTCATTTCTGCGATCCGGCTCGGCCAATGATAGTCGATCACTTGGATAACGTGGATGCAGCCGCTGTCGAAGCGGAAAACGACTTCCAAAAAGAATGGTGGGGCCAGGGGAGGCCCGCCTCCCCTGTTCTTCGTCCCTTCCTAAACCGTCGAGGTCACCTTCTTCAGGCCTCTTGGCTTGTCCGGATCGTGGCCGCGGGTGGCGGCTAGGGTGGCGGCCATGGGATAGAAGGCGGTGATGGCGACGATGGGGTCGAGGAGCGGGTGCAGCGGCTCGGGGAGGCGGACGGGCTGGCCGGCGACGTTGGGGTCGGGGCTGGCGGTGATCACGGTGCCGCCGGAGGCTGCCATTTCGGCGGCGAAGGCGGCGGTGTCGGCGCCGCCGGCGTCGGCCAGGGCCAGGGCCAGGACGGGGAAGCCGTCATCGATCACGGCCCGGGGGCCGTGCCGCACCTCGGCGGAGCTGAAGGCTTCGGCGTGGAGGTACGAAGTTTCCTTGAGCTTGAGGGCGGCCTCGCTGGCGACCGAGAGGGCCGGGCCGCGGCCGAGGACGTAGAGGCTCGACGCTTCGGCGAGGGTGTCGACGGTGCCGCCCCAGTTCACCGCGAGCGCGGCCTCGAGCCGTTCGGGCAGGCGCTCGAGGCCTGCCCGGAGAGCGGCGTCGCCGCGCCAGACGGCGACGAGGCGGGCGATGGCGACGAGGGTGAGGATGAAGCTCTTGGTGGCGGCGACGCTGCGCTCGGGGCCGGCGCGCTGTGGCAGGACGTGGCCGGCGGCTTCGGCGAGCGGCGAGACCGGCTGGTTGACGATGGCGGCGGTCACGGCACCGGATGCGGTGGCGGCCTGCATGCTGGCGACGAGATCGGGGCTGGCGCCGGATTGCGAGAGGCCGAGGACGAAGGCCTTGTCGAGTGCCAGCTGCACGCCGTAGCGGCTGACCAGCGACGGTGCCAGGGAGGCGGTGGCGAGGCCCATGGCGTGCGCCAGCACGGTAGCGGCGTAACTCGCCGCGTGATCGGAGCTGCCGCGCGCGATGGTCGCGGCGAAGACCGGCGGGGCGGCGGCCAGGGAAGCGGCGAGCGACGCATAGGCCTCGCCGTCCGCCGCGAGCTGTGCTGCCACGAGCGAAGGCGTTTCGCGCACCTCGTCGAGCATGAGGGACGACATCGGAGGTCCTTTCGTCAGGCTTCGGGAAACTCCGCAGCACTTTGGCCGCGAGCGATGAGGAGGGCGCCCTTGAGCGGCGAAGGCACACGGCCACTCTGGTCGAGCGCCGGGCCGAGCGCTGCCGCGATGGCAGGCCGGAAGATTTCGGCGAGGCCGCCGGCGAGGACGAGCGGCTCCGTCGTCGTGGCGGCGAGGGCAAGGGCAAGGCGGACGTGGTGGCCGGCGGCCTCGTCGATCAGCGAGCTGGCATGCGGGTCGCCGGCGGCAGCCGTCTCGACGACGCAGGGTGCGAGGCTCGCAAACTCGGCCGGGCGCGCCCCCTTGAGCCAGGCGAGGATATCGGCTGGCGAGGAGCCCAGGCGTGCCTGCAGCAGCGGCCAGAGCGTGCTCGCGGCATCGGCGCCATAGCCGTCGAGCCGCTCCAGCCAGTCGCCGATGGCCCGCAGGCCAAGCCAGGCGCCGCCGCCCCGATCGCCGACCGGAAAGCCCCAGCCGCTGAGCTGGCGATGCGCGCCCGAGGCGTGGAGGCGAAACCCGACGACGCCGGTGCCGATGGCGAGCAGCGCACCGGGCCGGCCCTCGACGGCGCCGATCAGCGCCACATAGCCGTCGCTCGAGAGATGCCGGGCGGCGAACCCGGCGAAGGCGTCGCGGAACCGCTCGCCGCTGCCGGGAGCGCTGGTGCCGGCGAGCCCGGCGCTGATGGCGGTGGCGGTCGCAGCATCGGCCGGATCGAGCCCCGCCGTGGCGCAGAGGCGCTGCCAGAGGGCCCGGATCTCGGCGAGCCCGCCCTCCGGGTCCTGGAAGAGGTTGCAGGGCCCGCCGGTCGCCTCGGCGATGATCTCGCCGGACCAGGGAGCGAGGGCGGCCCGGGTCTTGGTGCCGCCGCCGTCCACGGCGAGAATGTAGCGTGTCCTGCCCATGCGGCGTGCATACCAAAAAGGACCATGACTGGCAATCCGCAATCGGCGGCAGGAGAAGCCAACACGCGTTATCCAATAAAATCAGATTATTAGTAGGTACGACGAAAATTCTTAACGATGCCAAAGAATACCTCTTGCCGATTGGTATTTTTTTGGTATCGTCCTGCCAGCAACGGAGGCAGGGATGGATACGGAACGACGCCTGGAGCGCTATCGCGCGGCCGATCGCTGGCCGACCGAGGAGGCGCTCGCCGCCATGCTCGACAACCAGATGGGTGCCTTCGCCGCCGTGCGGCAGGCCTTGCCGGCCCTCGCCGCCGCGGTGCAGGCCGCCGCAGGGCGCCTGCGCGTCGACGCCGGCCGGCTGGTCTATGTCGGGGCCGGCGCCTCGGGCCGGCTCGCCGTCCAGGACGGCGTCGAGCTCTACCCGACCTTCGACTGGCCGCATGACCGGCTGATCTACATCGTGGCCGGCGGCGAGGCAGCCCTGGTCCAGTCGCGCGAAGGTGCGGAGGACGACGCCGAGGCCGGTGCTGGCGCTATTAGCGAGCATGGCATCGGCCCGGCCGACGTGGTCCTCGGCATCGCCGCCTCGGGCACCACCGCCTTCACCCGTGCCGCGATCAGGGCCGCCCGGGAGCGGGGTGCGCTGACCATCGGCATGGCGAACAACCCGGCGGCACCGCTGCTCGCCGAGGCCGAGCACGCGCTCCTCCTCGCCACCGGCCCGGAGTTCCTCGCCGGCTCCACCCGGATGACCGCCGGCACGGCGCAGAAGCTGGCGCTCAATCTCTTTTCGACCCAGACCATGACGGAGCTCGGCCGCGTCTATGACGGGCTCATGGTCAACGTCGTCGCCTCGAACGCCAAGCTGGTCGAGCGCGGCCGGCTCATGGTCAAGGCGATCACCGGCTGCGACGACGCGACCGCGAGCGAGGCGCACCGTGCTGCCGGCCACGACGTCAAGCTCGCTGTCCTCCTGGTGGACGGCCTGCCCCTCGAGACGGCGCGCCGCTGCCTCGCCCGGGCCAAGGGCGACCTGCGCCTCGCCCGCGATCTCGAGCCCGAGCCGATCCACGAGACCTGATCAGCCAATCCCGACCGGCGAACCAAGCCACGCAACCCAGCCTAGAAACCTCGGAGGCAACTGCCATGCGAACGACCTCGACCGCTGCCATCGCCCTCTCCATCGGCCTGATCGCGACGAGCGCCAGTGCCGCGGAGCTGGTCATCGAGAGCTGGCGCAACGACGACATCACCATCTGGCAGGACACCATCCTGCCGGCCTTCCACGCCCAGCATCCCGACATCGAGGTGACGTTTCAGCCGACCGCACCGGCCGAATACAATGCGGCACTGAACGCCAAGCTCGACGGCGGCACGGCCGGCGACATCATCACCTGCCGGCCGTTCGACGCGAGCCTCGAGATGTTCAAGCGCGGCCATCTCGTCGATCTGACGGGCATGGAGGAGCTCGGCAACTTCCCCGAGACGGCGCTCGCCGCCTGGAGCACGGATGACGGCAGCCAGACCTTCTGCGTGCCGATGGCCTCGGTGATCCACGGCTTCATGTACAACAAGGACGCGTTTGCCGAGCTCGGCCTCGAGGTGCCGACCACCGAGGAGGAGTTCTTCGCCGTGCTGGACGCCATCAAGGCCGACAGCTCCTACGAGCCGATGGCCATGGGCACGGCTGACCAGTGGGAAGCGGCGACCATGGGCTACACCAATATCGGCCCGAACTACTGGAAGGGCGAGGAAGGCCGCAAGGCGCTGATCGCCGGCGAGGCCAAGCTCACCGACGAGGAATTCGTCGCCCCGTTCCGCACGATCGCCCGCTGGGCCGACTATCTGCCATCCGGCTTCGAGGCGCAGTCCTACCCGGACAGCCAGAACCTCTTCACCCTCGGCCGGGCCGCGATCTATCCCACCGGGTCCTGGGAGATCTCGCCCTTCCAGCGCGACGCCTTCTTCGAGATGGGCGCCTTCAAGCCGCCGGTCCAGAACGCGGGCGACCCCTGCTTCATCAGCGACCATGTCGATATCGGCATGGGCATCAACAAGGCGAGCCCGAACCAGGAGGCGGCGCGGACCTTCGTCGAGTGGGTCGGCTCGGCCGAGTTCGCCGAGCTCTACTCGAACGCGCTGCCGGGCTTCTTCTCGCTCTCCAGCCACCCGATCACGCTCGATGACCCGCTCGCCCAGGAGTTCATCGACTGGCGGAACGAGTGCAGCTCGTCGATCCGCGTCGCCCACCAGATCGTCAGCCGCGGCACGCCCAATCTCTGGAACGACATGTGGGTGACCTCGGCCAACGTCATCAACGGCGTGGTGACGCCCGAGGAGGCCGGTGCCCATCTGCAGGAGGGTCTCGCCTCCTGGTACGCACCACAGCAGAACTGACCACCCGCAATCGGTCGAAGGGCGGCCGGCTCCGGCCGGCCGCCACCCCCCTCCCGTCGAGGCCAGACCCATGCAGCACGCCCGAGCCGCCGCCCGCCGCAAGCCCTTTCCCTGGCACGTGGTGGTCTTCCTGGCACCCGCCGTCCTCATCTACAGCGCGGTGATGATCTACCCGCTGGCGGAGACCTTGCGCCTTTCCTTCTTCGACCGGACGGACGAGGGCATGCGCTTCTGGGTCGGGCTCGTCAATTTCGAGCGCCTCTTCCTCGATTCGCACTGGGCCGACCAGTTCTGGAATGCGCTCGCCAATAATTTCTACTTCTTCGTCGTGCACATGCTGGTGCAGAACCCGATCGGCGTGCTGCTCGCGGCCCTCCTGTCGATGACCTATTTGCCCGGCCGCACCTTCTACCGCACCGCAATCTTCGTCCCGGCGATGCTCTCGGTCGTGATCATCGGCTTCGCCTGGAAGCTCATCCTGAGCCCCATCTGGGGGGTCTCCGAGACACTGCTCGGTCTCGTCGGGCTCGACTTCCTCTTCGGCCCCTGGCTCGGCAAGGAGGGCTCGGCGTTGACCACTCTCGCCCTGATCTCGGTCTGGCAATATGTCGGCATCCCGATGATGCTGATCTATGCGGCCCTCCTCGCCATCCCCGAGGACATCAGCGAGGCCGCCAATCTCGACGGCGTGCGCGGCATGGCCCTCTTCTTCAAGGTCAAGCTGCCGCTGATCTGGCCGACCATCGGGATCATCTCAATCCTCACCTTCATCGGCAACTTCAACGCCTTCGACCTCATCTACGCGGTCCAGGGTGCCCTCGCCGGGCCGAACTTCTCGACCGACATCCTCGGCACCTTCCTCTACCGCACCTTCTTCGGCCACCAGCTCGAGCTCGGCGACCCGCACATGGGGGCGACCATCGCCACCGCGATGTTCCTCATCATCCTGGTTGGCGTCATGGCCTATCTCTGGGGCGTGCAGCGCCACATGCGCCGCTACCAGTTCTGACCCGCCCTCCCCCGATCGCCCGCCCTCCCCGGATGGAGCCCGACCGATGAACCGCGCGCGCCGCTCGCTTGCCTCCGAAGCCGCCGCCCATGCGATCCTGATCGCCTACACGATCA
>JAUIID010000073.1 GCA_030431615.1 Alphaproteobacteria bacterium | reverse complement strand
TGTCGACGGGCACCTGGCGCCAGCCACGCACCACGTAGCCGAAGCGCAGGACCTCGCTCTCGACGATGGTGCGGCAGGCTTCCTGCTGCTGGATGTTGTTGCGGGGCAGGAACACCATGCCGACGGCGACGTGGTGGTCGGCCTCGCGCATGCCGCGAATCTGGCCCTTGTAGAAATCCTGCGGGATTTCGATGTGGATGCCGGCGCCGTCGCCGGTCTTGCCGTCGGCGTCGACGGCACCACGGTGCCACACGGCCTTCAGCGCGTCGATTCCAGCGACCACCACCTCCCGCCGCGGCCGGCCGTCGATGGCGACGACGCAGCCGACGCCGCAGGCGTCACGCTCGAAGGCCTCGGCCTCGTAGCCGAGCGCTTCCAGTCGCGCCCGCTCGTTCCGGTAGGTGGCGAGGGCCTGCTCGATGCTGGCTTCTGACATGGCGGCGACCTTCAAGAGGCGAGAGCGAGGGCAGCTGCGCTGTCGGCGCCGGCCCGCTCGCTGGACTGCAGATAGTGATGGATACCAGCGGCGGCCTCGCGGCCGTCGCGCACCCCCCAGACGACGAGCGAGGCGCCACGCACGATGTCGCCCGCGGCGAATACGCCGGGCAGGTCCGTCATCATCGTCCGCCAGTCGATCTTGACCGTGCCCCAGCGGCTGACCGGCAATTCCGGCTCGTCGAAGAGCGTCACGAGGTCCTCGGGGTCGAAGCCCAGGGCGGCGATGACCAGATCCGCCGGCCGCTCGAAGGTCGAGCCCTCGATCGGCTCCGGCGTCTGCCGGCCTGTGGCGTCGGGTGCCCCGAGGCGCATGCGGAAGGCACGCACGGCAGTCACCCGACCATCGCCGAGGAACGCCTCGGGTGCGGCGAGCCAGACGAACTCGACGCCTTCCTCCTCGGCATGGCCGACCTCGCGCACCGAGCCCGGCATGTTGGCGCGGTCGCGCCGGTAGAGGCAGCTCACCGACTTCGCCCCCTGGCGGACGGCGGTGCGCACGCAGTCCATGGCGGTGTCACCACCGCCGACGACGACCACGTCCTTGCCGCGTGCATCGAGCGTGCCCGACTCGAACGCCGGCACGCTGTCGCCGAGGCCCTTGCGGTTGCTGGCGGTGAGGTAGTCGAGGGCGGCCACCACACCGTCCTGGCCGACGCCCGGGGCTGCGAGGGCACGCGCCTTGTAGACGCCGGTCGCGATCAGCACGGCATCGTGCCGCCGGCGCAGCTCGGCGAAGTCGAGCGCTGCACCCGGCCCGCCGATATCGGCACCGAGCTCGAAGGCGACGCCGCCCTGACGCAGCAGCTCGGCCCGGCGCTCGACGATCGGCTTCTCCAGCTTGAAGCCTGGGATGCCGTAGATGAGCAGGCCGCCGACGCGGTCGTAGCGGTCGTAGACGCGCACCTGGTAGCCTTGGCGGCGCAGCTCCTCGGCGGCGGCGAGGCCGGCCGGCCCGGCACCGATGATGCCGACGCTTTCCGCCCGCTCGTGCAGTGGCCGGACGGGCTTGACCCAGCCCATGTCGAAGGCGGTGTCGGTGATGTGCTTCTCGACCGCACCTATGGTGACCGTGCCGTGGCCGGCCTGCTCGATCACGCAGTTGCCTTCGCAGAGCCGGTCCTGCGGGCAGATCCGGCCGCAGATCTCGGGCATGTTGTTGGTCGCCGAGGAAACCTCGTAGGCCTCCTCGAGACGCCCCTCGGCGGTCAGCCGGAGCCAGTCCGGGATATTGTTGTGCAGCGGGCAGTGCACCTGGCAGAACGGGATGCCGCACTGCTCGCAGCGCGACGCCTGGTCGGCCGCCCGGCGCTCGTCGAAGCGGCCGTAGATCTCGCCGAAGTCATGCGTCCGCTCGTCGGCGCCACGCTTGCCCGGCATCGCCTGCGGCACGTCGGTGAACTGCATCATCCTGGCAGCCATGGGGCGCCTCCTCCTGCCATTCTCGACCCGGCGGCGGCGACGACCCGCCCCGGCAGCAGGGCGAGAGCCGTGGCGCCCGTCCGAGCAACCACACCGCGGCGCGCCGCCCGACTACCGGGCGTGCGAGACGGTTTGCAATGTTAGCGACGGGCGGAGTTATAGCACGCCAGAGGCCCGCGTAAAGCATCTCAAGGTCGAGTAGTCGCAAAATGTGACCATTTTTTCTGGTTTATTTCCCGATTGCGTCGTTTCGGGGCGACGTCGGTGCAGGCGGAGCCAAAAGTGGTCCCGGTGCGCGACTATTCAGTCAGGCAGGCCGCATCCGGAGCTGGCGCAGCCGGAATGGAGCCAGATAGCGCGGCACAACGGTTTCCAGCGGGGTCGGGTCGATGCCGAGATCGTCGAGCGTCAGGGCACCCGGTGCTACCACATTGTCGGTCTGCAGCATGGTGATCTGGTCCCGAGTCAAGGGCGGCGACGGCAGGCGCTCGAGGAACCGGGCCTGGAAGGTGGCGAGGCCCTTCGGCACCGGCAGCAGCAGCCGGCGACGATGCAGCGTGGCGAGGAGGTAGCGAAGCAGTTCCTCGAAGCTCCGGACGCGCGGCCCGCCGAGCTCGAAAGTCTTGCCCCGGCCCATATCGCCGGCGACGCAGCGCGTGATCGCCTCGACCACATCGCCCACATAGACCGGCTGGAAACGGGTCCGGCCGCCCTCGATCAGCGGCAATGCCGGCGAGAGCATGCTCATCCGCGCGAAACGGGTGAAGAACCCGTCGCCCGGCCCGAAGACGATGCTCGGCCGGAGGATGGTGGCATCGGCGAAGGCCCGGCGCACCGCCGCCTCGCCCTCGCCCTTGCTCCGAGCATAGAGGGCGGCACCGTCCGGATCGGCGCCGATCGCCGAGAGATGGACGAGGCGGCGCGTGCCGGCAGCCGAGGCGGCGGCGGCCACGGTGCCGGCGAAGTCGCGATGGACCTTCAGGAAGTCGCCGTCGCGCCGCTCGTGCAGGATGCCGACCAGATTGACCACCGCAGCGGTGCCGTGGACCAGCCGGGCGACACCTTCCGGGTCGGCGCTCGCGGGCAGGATGGCGATCTGGCCGACATCGCCCATCGGCCGGAGGAAGCCGGCGCGGTCCGGGTCGCGGGTCGGCACGCGCAGCGCCGCCCCGAGCTGGGCCAGGTGCTGGACGAGCTGGCGACCGATGAAGCCGGTGCCGCCGAAGACGGTGACGACCTGGTTGCGCATGAAGCCTGTCCTCCTCGAAGCGGCGTCGCCCCGGGCACGGCGACGCTGCGGCCGTGTTGTCGGCGCAGGCGTCTTGTCGGCAATGCCGGCCCCGGATGCAAGATGCGCGAAGCGCGCAGCCTTCGGCAAATTCGTCGCTACGGGGCGGCGGCCGGGGCACCGGCGCTTGACGCGGCGGCCAAACATTCATAGATGCAGCGCCCAAGCCCAGGTGGCGGAACTGGTAGACGCGCTAGCTTCAGGTGCTAGTGACCTTCTGGTCGTGGAGGTTCGAGTCCTCTCCTGGGCACCAACGGCGTTAACGCCACCTTTACCGTGGCCGCCGCATAAGATGCGACGGCCACCGGTGCCGCGGTCGTCGCGCGAGGCCCGGATGTCAGCCGACCCCCGGATGCCGGGCGATCAGAGAGCGGTGGTTTAGCTGCGATGACCGTAACCCTTCATGTCGACGACCTGCCGGACGGGCTCGAGCTCGGCCCGGTCGTGGCCGTCGACACCGAGACCATGGGCCTCCTGCCACATCGCGACCGCCTCTGCGTGGTCCAGCTCTCGGCCGGCGACGGTGACGCCCATCTCGTGCAGCTGACCGGCGGCAAGGCGCCGCGGCTCAGCGCCGCCCTCGCCGATCCGGCGCGGCTCAAGCTCTTTCATTTCGCCCGCTTCGACGTGGCCGTGCTGCGCCACCATCTCGGCATCGAGGCGCGGCCGCTCTACTGCACCAAAATCGCCTCGCGGCTGGTGCGCACCTATACCGACCGGCACGGCCTCAAGGAGCTCTGCCGCGAGCTGCTGGGCATCGACCTTTCCAAGGCCGAGCAGAGCTCGGACTGGGGTGCGCCGGTGCTGAGCGAGGCGCAGCAGCGCTATGCCGCGCAGGACGTCCTGCATCTGCACGCGCTCAAGGAGCGTCTCGACCTGATGCTCGAGCGGGAAGGTCGATCGGCCCTTGCCGCCGCCTGCTTCGATTTCCTGCCGACCCGCGCCGCCCTCGACCTCGCGGGCTGGGCCGACATCGATGTCTTCGCGCATTCCTGAGCCACGGACCGGCCGGCGGGCATCGTTCGCGGACGGCTGGCAGCGCCACCGGCCGGTCGCCCGGGTCGCGATTGACCGGCCTCCTGCCGAAGCCCATAGTTCGGCCTTGTCGCGGCGACGGCAGGTAGCGCCGGGTCGGGCCCGGCGCACGCCGGGCCTTTCGGTTATGGGGCGGAACACGAGCCTGCAAGGCAGAAGAGGAGCCACGGCGTGAACCAGCCGATGGTGCAAAGCGTTCAGCGGCACGGCGGGACCGAGCCGGACGTCGCCACGGGCGGCATAGAGGAATCCGGGACGCTCGACGAGGCTGCAGTGCGCCACGGCCAGGCGGTGCTGCGCACCGAGGCGGGGGCGATTGACCAGCTCGCGCGCAGCTTGGGCGCACCCTTCGCCGCCGCGGTTGCCCTGATGGCCTCGCTCGAGGGCCGCGTCGTCTGCACCGGCATGGGCAAGAGCGGCCACGTCGCCCGCAAGATCGCGGCAACCCTTTCCTCGACCGGCCGGCCGGCGATGTTCGTGCATCCTGGAGAAGCGAGCCACGGCGATCTCGGCATGATCACCGCCAAGGATGCGGTGCTCGCACTCTCCAATTCCGGCGAGACGGCCGAGTTGCGCGATCTCATCCTCTATACGCGACGCTTCGCCATCCCGCTGGTCGCCATGGTCGGCCGGGCGCCGAGCACGCTCGCCAGCGAGGCCGAGGTGGCGCTCGTCCTGCCGGAGCTGACCGAGGCCTGTCCGCTCGGCCTCGCCCCGACCACCTCGACCACGGCGATGCTGGCGCTTGGCGATGCGCTCGCCGTGGCACTCCTCGAGCGGGCCGGGTTCACACCGCAGCATTTCGCCGTTTTTCATCCGGGCGGCAAGCTCGGCAGCCAGCTCATGCGGGTCGAGCAGCTGATGCGGGGGGCGGCCGAGCTGCCGCTCGTCCCGACCGACTGCCCGATGAGCGAGGCCATTGTGGTGATGACCGAGAAATGCCTCGGCTGCGTCGGCGTGGTGGATCCGGGAGGGCGGCTCCTCGGCATCATCACCGACGGCGACATCCGCCGCCGCATGGGCCCCGACCTGCTCGGCCGCCGGGCCGGCGAGCTGATGACGCAGGGCCCCCGGACGATCGAGCCCGACGCCCTCGCCGTCGAGGCGCTGACGATCATGAACCGCCACGCCATCACCGTGCTCTTCGTGCAGCGCGACACCGTGCCGGTCGGCGCCGTGCATCTGCACGACTGCCTGCGCGCAGGTATCGCCTGATGCGGGCCGGCTTGCGGTGGAATGGCGGGATGGGCTGGCGGCAGTCCGCCTGCCGCCTCGCCTTGACCCTGGTGCTCGCCCTGCTGCCGTCTCTCGGCGCGGCGCAGACAGAGCCGGGCCTCGGCGCCCACGACACCAGCCAGCCGATCGAGATCGTCGCCGACCGGCTGACGGTTCAGCAGGCCGAGGGGCGTGCCGTCTTCGAAGGCAATGTGGTGGCCGAGCAGGGCGAGATGGCGCTGAGCGCCGCCCGCCTTATCGTCTTCTACCAGGCTGGTCAGGACGAGGCGGCGCCGCAGCAGGCGATCCGCCGCATCGAGGTCGAGGGCGACGTCAGGATCGCGTCGCCGACCGAGTCCGCGACGGGTGACAGCGGCTACTACGATGTTGTGGGCGAGGAGATCGTGCTCATCGGCAATGTGGTCCTCACGCGCGAGGCGAACGTCGTCACCGGCGACCGGCTGGAGATCGACGTAGTCCGCCAGCTCGCCACGATGAGCACGACCGATACGGGGAAAGGCCGGGTCCGGGCCCTGTTCCAGCCATCGGCCGGTGGCTAGGCGCATGGCGATCGAGCTCGAGGTCCCGCCCCGACCGAGCCCGACCGGTGCGCGGGAGAACGAGACTGTCGGCCTGGAAGCCGCGGCGGCCCACGCCACCGAGGCGAGCGGCCACGGCCGCGCCCCGGCGCTCATGCCGGCAGGCCGACTCGAGGCGGTCGGCCTGATGAAGGCTTATGGCGGCCGCGTCGTCCTGCGCGACGTCAGCTTTCGCATCGCCCCCGGCGAGGCGGTCGGCCTGCTCGGCCCCAACGGTGCCGGCAAGACGACGAGCTTCTACATGGTGACCGGCCTGGTCGCGGCGGACGGCGGGCGGATCCTGCTCGATTCAGTCGACGTCACCGCCCTGCCGATGCACCGCCGTGCCCGGCTCGGCATCGGCTATCTGCCGCAGGAGGCCTCGATTTTTCGCGGCCTCAGCGTCGCCGACAACATCCGAGCCGTGCTCGAGGTGGCGGTGCCCGACAAGGCGCTGCGACGGCAGCGGCTCGAAGGCCTGCTCGGCGAGTTCGGGCTCACCCAGTTGCGCGACGCGCCGGCGAGCACGCTTTCCGGCGGCGAGCGGCGGCGCTGCGAGATCGCGCGGGCGCTGGCGTCCGACCCCCGCTACATCCTGCTCGACGAGCCGCTTGCCGGCATCGACCCCCTGAACGTGGCCGAAATCCGCCAGCTCGTCGGCCATCTGAAGGACCGCGGCATCGGTGTCCTGATCACCGACCACAATGTCCGCGACACCCTCGACATCATCGATCGCGCCTACATCCTGGCGGATGGCGTGGTCATCAAGGAAGGCGCCCCGGCGGAGATCGTCGCCGACCCCGCCGTGCGGCGCGTCTATCTCGGCGACAGCTTCGAGCGATGAACCATCTCCCCGACCTTTCGCAACGGTGCTGAGCCGGCGATGACGGCGACCATCGCGACCGCCACCCGCCGTTCGGCCCGCCGGTCGACCGGCGGTTGGAGCTGACCCCTTGGCGCTAGGGCTGCGTCTCGACCTTCGGCAATCGCAGAGTCTGGTCCTGACTCCGCAGCTGCAGCAGGCGATCCGCCTCCTGCAGCTCTCGAACCAGGACCTGATCGGCACGCTGCGCACCGAAACGGAGGAGAACCCCTTCCTCGAGATCGCCGAGACTGCCGCCGTGGCGAAGGCGACGCCGACGCCCGTGCCCGAGCCGGCCGCGCAGGCGCCCATTCGCCCCGAGCGCGACACGGCCGGGGACTGGGACCAGCCGCGCCCGCCCCGCGCCCACGACCAGCAGCTGCACGGCCCCCGCCGCGACCCCGACGCATCCGGCCAGGGCTCCTTCGAGGCCCGCCTGAGCGAGGCTCCGTCGCTCCGCGAGGAGCTGCGCCGCCAGATCGGGATGCTGACTGCCGACCCGGCCTTGCGGCAGCTGGCCCTCGATCTCTGCGACTGGATGGACGACGAGGGCTATCTCCGCGAGCCGGACGCGCTGATCGCCGAGCGCACCAATGCCACGGTCGAGCGCGTCGCCGCGGCCCGGGCCCTCCTCCAGCGTTGTGAGCCGACCGGCATCGGCGCCCGCGACCTCGCCGAATGCCTGGCGCTGCAGCTGGCCGAGCGGGACCGGCTCGACCCGGCCATGCGCCGACTGCTCGACAACCTGCCGCTCCTCGCCCGGGCCGACTGGCCGGCGCTGCAGCGGCTCTGCGGCGTCGATCGCGAGGACCTCGAGGAGATGGTGGGCGAACTCAAGGCGCTCGATCCGCGACCCGGCCATGCCTTCGCCAGCGAACCCCAGGTGACGCTGCTGCCCGATGTCGTCGTCTACCGCGCCGGCCGCGATGTCTGGCGGATCGAGCTCAACCCGGAGGCCCTGCCCCGGCTCGTCGTCCATGGCGACTACCACGCGGAGCTCTCCCGCTCGGGCCTCGACCTCCGCCAACGCGAGTTCGTCAACGAGCGCTACCAGAACGCCACCTGGCTCGCCCGGGCGCTCGACCAGCGCTCGCGCACCATCCTCAAGGTGAGCCGGGCCATCTTCGCCCGCCAGCGCGCGTTCCTCGATGACGGGCCGCGGGCACTCCGGCCGCTCGTCCTGCGCGACATCGCCACCGCCACCGGGCTGCACGAGAGCACGGTGAGCCGCGCCACCAGCCAGAAATACGTCGCGACCCCGCACGGCACCTTCCCGCTCAAGTACTTCTTTTCGACGGCCATCGCCAGCAATGACGGCGGCGCCGAGCACAGCGCCGAGGCCATCCGCCTGCAGATCAAGCGGCTGATCCAGGACGAGGACCCGCAGGCGGTGCTTTCCGACGACCAGATCGTCGGCCGGCTCGAGGGCCTCGGCATCGCCATCGCCCGGCGCACCGTTGCCAAGTACCGGGAATCCCTGGGTATTGCCTCGTCCACCCAGCGCCGCCGCAGCAAGGCCCTCGGAAGATGAACGGGACGCTTGTATCGCTGTCTGCGGACCCGGCTCCTGGCCCGGCAGCCGGGTGTTGCGGGCGGCTCACGTGGCCGATCGGCACCACCTGGCTGACGGCATCCCGGGCGACGCGCCCGAGCGCGCCGTGCTATATTCCTGAACGTTGTGGGGACGCCGAAAGCGTCTCGCCGATCGCCTACAGCGCCGGTCGCCGGCGGTCGAATGGCTGGTTCCCTGGGCTAAACCTGCGTGCCCTTCAGTGGTTGAAAGCATCGCGATGATCGAGCTCTCCGACCTGCTCCCACCCGGCTCGGTGGTTCTCGGGCTGAAGGCGGGCAGCAAGCGGCAGGTGCTGCGGACTCTGGCCGACCGGGTCGCGGCCGACGAGGGCCTCGACGGGGGCAAGGTGCTCGACGCCCTGCTCGAGCGCGAGAAGCTCGGCACGACCGGCATCGGCGACGGCCTCGCCATCCCCCATGCCAAGCTCGATGGCCTCGACCGGTTGGTCGGCGTGTTCGCACGCCTGGAGCAGCCCGTGGACTTCGAGGCCCTCGATGACGAGCCGGTGGACCTGCTGTTCCTCCTCCTGGCGCCGACCGGTGCCGCCGCCGATCACCTCAAGGCGCTCGCTCGCGTCGCCCGGGTGTTCCGCGACGAGGCACTCTGCCAGGCGCTACGCGAGGTCGAGGAGCCCGGCCGGGCCTTCGAGCTGCTGACCGGGCGGCAGCGGCCGCAAGCGGCCTGAAGCATGGCCACGACACAGGTGCCGGTCACCTCACCCGACCGACGACGATGGCCCGCCGGCGCCGAGGATGACAATGCTGCCAGCCGGACCGAGGGCGAAAGCGGCTGTGTGGTCGTCCACGCCACGGCCGTTCGCTGGCGCGAGCACGGCATCCTGCTGCGCGGCCCTTCGGGTGCCGGCAAGAGCGACCTGGCGCTTCGCCTGATGGAGCGCGGCGCGCAGCTGGTCGCGGATGACCTCGTCAGGATCGAGCCCGACGACGATGGCCGGCTGGTCGCCCGGCCGCCGGGCGCGCCAGGGCTGATCGAACTGCGCGGCCAGGGAATCTTCCGCCAGCCTGCGCTCGCCCGAACGGTGCTCGATCTCTGCCTCGACCTCGTCCCGGGCGCCGCTTCAGCCCATGACCGGCTGCCCGAGCCGGCGACGGCCCTCTATTGCGGCTGCCACCTGCGGCTGCATCGCCTCGATCCCCTCGCCGCCTCGGCCACGGCGCGGCTCGCCGTCCTGCTCACCGCGGAGCGCGTGGCTTGAGCGGCAACCGGCGGCGGCTGGTCATTGTCACCGGCATGGCGGGTGCCGGTCGCACCAGCGTCCTGAAGAGACTCGAGGACCAGGGCTTCGAGGCGATCGACAACCTGCCGATCCCCCTGATCGAACGCTTCATCAGGCTCGACGAGGAACTCGAGCGCGACCTCGCCGTCGGCATCGACAGCCGCACCCGCGCCTTCGACCCGCGCCGCCTCGCCCGGCTGGTCGAGCGTTTCGCCCGCGTCAACCCGCAGGTCGCCGTCACCCTGCTCTTCTGCGACTGCGACGACGAGGCGCTGCAACGCCGTTTCACCGAGACGCGCCGCCGCCATCCGCTCGCTGCCGATCGGCCGGTGCAGGACGGCATCGCCGCGGAACGGGCGCTCCTCGCACCGCTGCGCGCCGCGGCCGATGTGGTGATCGATACGACCCAGCTCAGCCTGCCCGAGCTCCACCGCGTGCTCGCCGGCTATTTCCCCCAGGCCCAGGACGCGCCCGGCCTGACGATCAGCCTCGTCTCGTTCGCCTACCGGCGCGGCCTGCCGCGCGAGGCGGACCTCGTGATCGACGTGCGTTTTCTTCAGAACCCACATTATGTTGCGGCCCTCAAGCCCCTGACGGGCCTCGATCCCTCCGTCCAGGCACATGTCCGGGACGATCCGGACTTCGACTCGTTCATGGCAAGGCTGGAGGCACTGGTGGTGCCGCTGCTGCCGCGCTACCTGGCCGAGGGCAAGAGCTACCTGACGATCGCCATCGGCTGCACCGGCGGCCAGCACCGGTCGGTTTTCGTGGCGACGCTCCTGGCCGACACTTTGCGCCGGGCGGGATACGAGGTAAGCACCTCGCACCGCGAGCTGGCGACATCGGGCGAGCCCCGGGCCGCGGCTTCTAGCGCTGCGATGCCGATTGTTCGATCCGGCAGCGCCATCGGACGCGGGTCCGGCGCCTCCGGCGGCGGATGAGAGAGGGCGGCGGGGGACAATGATCGGCTTGGTACTGGTGACGCATGGTCGACTGGCGGAGGAATTCGCCGCAGCGATGCAGCATGTCGTTGGCCCGCAGTCGCAGATCGCCGCGATCAGCATCGGTGCCGACGACGACATCGAGCAGCGCCGGCAGGACATCGTCGCCGCGGTCCAGGCGATGGATACCGGCCGCGGGGTCATCATCCTCACCGACATGTTCGGCGGCACGCCCTCCAATCTCGCCATCTCGACGCTCGAGCGGCCGGGGGTGGAGGTGATCGCCGGGGTCAACCTGCCGATGCTCATCAAGCTCGCCGGTGTCCGTGGCCAGGACGATCTCGAGGCGGCAGTCGAAGCCGCCCAGGACGCCGGTCGCAAGTACATCAACGTCGCGAGCCGGCTCCTGGCGCCGGGCAAGGCCCCGGCGGGTTGAACCCGGCCGTGCCGGATGCATGGCGACAGAGCTGCACCATCGTCAACGCGCGGGGCCTGCATGCCCGCGCGGCGGCCAAGCTCGTGCGGCTCGCCGGCGAGCACGATGCCGACGTGCTGGTCGAGAAGGACGGGATGCAGGTGCCGGCGACGTCCATTCTCGGGCTGATGATGCTGGCGGCTGGTCGCGGCTCGACACTGATGCTAGAAGCGCGCGGGCGCGACGCCGAGGCGGCCCTGGCCGCCCTTGTCGGCCTGGTGGAGCGCGGCTTCGACGAAAGCGATTGAGCCTGGCTGTGGCCATATGCGGGCCAAGGTGGCGAGACCTGCCGCCTTTCGGCCCGCCCTCTTGCGTCACCGCCCGGCCTGGGCCTTGGACAGTTACCGGAAAGACCTGAACACATGAGCCAATTCACCGATTTCAAAGTGGCCGATATCGGCCTTGCCGGCTGGGGCCATCGCGAGATCGCGATCGCCGAGAAGGAAATGCCAGGCCTGATGGCGCTGCGCGACGAGTATGGCGAGAGCCAGCCGCTCAAGGGTGCGCGCATCGTCGGCTGCCTGCACATGACGATCCAGACCGCGGTCCTGATCCGCACCCTCGTCCATCTGGGGGCCACGGTCCGCTGGTCGTCCTGCAACATCTTCTCGACCCAGGACCACGCCGCGGCGGCCATCGCCGACAGCGGCATCCCGGTCTTCGCCTGGAAGGGCGAGACCGAGGAGGAGTACGAGTGGTGCATCGAGCAGACGATCAAGGGGCCGGACGGCTGGACCCCGAACATGATCCTCGATGACGGCGGCGACCTCACTTTGGTGATGCACGAGAAGCATCCGGACCTGATGGATGCGGTGAAGGGCATCTCGGAGGAGACGACGACCGGCGTACTCCGCCTCTACGACATGGCGCGCAAGGGCACGCTCAAGGTGCCCGCGATCAACGTCAACGACAGCGTCACCAAGTCGAAGTTCGACAACAAGTACGGCTGCCGCGAGAGCCTGGTCGACGGTATCCGCCGCGCCACCGACGTGATGATGGCCGGCAAGGTCGCCGTGGTCGCCGGCTACGGCGATGTCGGCAAGGGCTCGGCCGAGAGCCTGCGCCACGCCGGTGCCCGGGTGATGGTCACCGAGGTCGACCCGATCTGCGCGCTCCAGGCGGCGATGGACGGCTACGAGGTGGTCACGATGGAGGAGGCGTCGACCCGCGCCGACATCTTCGTCACCGCCACGGGCAACAAGGACATCATCACCCTCGACCACATGCGGGCGATGAAGGACGGGGCCATCGTCTGCAATATCGGCCATTTCGACAACGAGATCCGCGTCGCCGACCTGAAGAACATGAAGTGGACCGAGGTCAAGCCGCAGGTAGACCAGATCGAGTTCCCGGACGGCAAGCAGATCCTGCTCCTGGCCAAGGGCCGGCTGGTCAATCTCGGCTGCGGCACCGGCCATCCGAGCTTCGTCATGAGCGCCTCCTTCACCAACCAGGTGCTGGCGCAGATCGAGCTCTGGACCAATACGGGCAACTACGAGAACAAGGTCTACGTGCTGCCGAAGCATCTCGACGAGAAGGTGGCGGCCCTGCATCTCGACAAGCTCGGCGTCCAGCTGACCAAGCTCTCGGCCGACCAGGCGGCCTATATCGGCGTGCAGCCGCAGGGCCCCTTCAAGGCCGAGCAGTACCGCTACTGACGCCCTTGCCGGGGCTCCGGCACGAGCTCGCCTGCGCCACGCGCGATGCCACACTGGCATTCGCGCGTGGGCTGGCGGCTCGGCTCACCCCGGGCGACACCCTCCTGCTCGAGGGAGATCTCGGCGCCGGGAAGAGCGAGCTCGCCCGGGCGATCATCCAGGAGCTGATGGGCGGCGCCATCGAGGTGCCGTCGCCGACCTACACGCTGGTGCAGCACTACGCGGCCCCGGCGGGCGACATCCTGCATGCCGATCTCTATCGGCTGAACGGCGCCGACGAGCTGGTCGAGCTCGGCCTCGACGATGCCCTCGGGCGCGCGCTCCTGCTCGTCGAATGGCCGGAGCGGGCCGGGCCGGACTGGTTCCCGGCGAACAGCCTGACCATCCGGATCGCCATCGGCCAGGGCGAGGCGCGGGTCCTGCATCTCACCGGCTATGCCGCCTGGGCCGTCCGGCTGGCGCCGCTCCTCACGCGGGGGTAAGGCTAGGTCCATGGGCAGGCTCCTGAGCATCCCGGCGGAACGGCCGTTCCTCGCGAGCCTCGCGAAGACATTGCTGCAGGAACCCGCCGATCGGCTCGCCGATCACCTGATCCTCCTGCCGTCGAGACGCGCCTGCCTCGAGCTGCGCGACGTCTTCCTCGAGCTCGCACCGGCCCCGGCCCTGCTTCTGCCGCGGCTGCAGCCCGTGGGCGAGGTCGACCTCGGCGACCTGCCCCTGCCGCTCGTTGGCCCTGCCCCGGACCTGCCGCCGCCGATCGATCCACTGCGCCGCCGCCTGCTGCTCGCTCGGCTGGTCAAGGCCAAGGACCCGATGCCGGACGAGCAGGCGATCCGACTCGCCACGGCCCTGACCGAGCTCCTCGACATGGTGCAGACCGAGCGGGCCGATCTCGGCCGGCTCGCCGCACTTCTACCGGGCGATCTTGCCGAGCACTGGCAGGCAGTGGTCAAGTTCCTCGGACTGCTCGACGAGTCCTGGCCGATGCTGCTGCAAGCCGAGGGGGCGAGCGATCCCGCGGCCTGGCGCAACGCACGGCTGGAGGCGGCCGCCGCGGCCCTGCGGACGACGCCGCCGGCAGGACCGGTAATCGCCGCCGGCGTCACCGGCACGGTCCCGGCGGTGGCCGATCTCCTGGCGGCGGTGCTCGAGCTCGATGACGGCATGGTCGTCCTGCCCGGCTTCGATCCGCTGATCGATGCCGCGAGCTACGCGGCGATCGGCCCGACCCACCCCTTTTATCCCTTCCGCCTGCTGCTCGACCGGCTGGACCGCCAGCCCGGCGACGTGCTGCCGTGGCCGGATCCCGCCCCGGCCCGCGCAGCCCCGGCCCGCACGGCGTTTCTCGCCGAGATCATGCGCCCGGCGGCAACCGCCGAGGCTTGGCAGGACCTGCCGCAACCACCTGCCGCAGCGCTGGCGGGCCTCGAGATCGCCGAGTGCAGCGGGCATGCCGAGGAGGCACTGCTGGTGGCACTTAAGCTGCGGGCGGTGCTCGAGGAGCCGGGGCGCCGGGCAGCACTGGTGACGCCCGACCGGCAGCTGGCGCGCCGCGTGGCGGCCGAGCTCGGCCGCTGGCAGATCGAGGTGGACGACAGCGGCGGCGTGCCGCTCGACCAGACCCCGCCCGGCAGCTTCATCCTCCTGACCGCGCACGCCTTTCTCGGCGATGGCGGCCCGGTGCAGCTGCTCTCTGCCCTGAAGCATCCCTTGGCCCGGGGCGGGCTCGGCCCGGGCGGGCTCCGCCGGCTGGCCCGCCGGCTCGACCGAAACGTGCTGCGCGGCGCGCGCCCGGCCCCGGGCATCCCGCCGCTCATCGAGGCCCTGCGCCGCAATGGAGATGACGAGCTTCGCGCCTGGCTCGAGGCACTTGCGGCGGCGGTGGAGCCGTTGCTCCTGACGGCCGCCGCCGGCGGCCCCTTCCCGGCCCTGATCGAGGCGCACCTGGCCTTCGTCGAGTGGCTTGCTGCCGACGCGACCGGTGACGCGCGCGAGCTCTGGGCAAAGGAGACCGGCGAGGCGGCACGCGACTTCATGGCACGACTGCTGGAAGCGGCCGACGGCGAAACGGCACCGGCGCCGAGCGCCTATCCGGCCGTGCTCGCCGTACTGATGGGAGCCGAGGCGGTGCGCCCCCGCGGACGCAGCCACGACCGGCTGATGATCCTCGGGCAGCTCGAGGCGCGGCTGGTCGAGGCCGACACGGTGGTAATCGCCGGGCTGAACGAAGGCATCTGGCCGCGCACCGGCGAGCCGGGGCCCTGGCTCAACCGGCATCTCCGCCAGGCGCTCGGCCTGCCGCCGGTCGAGTTCTCGATCGGCATCGCGGCACACGACCTTTTCATGGCCGCGGCCGCCCCCGAGGTCCTGTTCACCCGGGCCGCAAAGGATCCGGGCGGGGCGCCCACCGTCGCGTCGCGCTGGCTGCAGCGCCTCGATGCGGTCACCAGGGCGGTAGGGCAGCGGGATCGGCTGCAGCCGGCAGCTGAATGGCAGGACTGGCAGCGCCGGCTGGACGCGCCGGAGGGGCCGATCACCCCCTGCCCGCCCCCGGAGCCGAGGCCGCCCGCCGCAGCCCGACCGCGCGAGCTGTGGGTTACCGACATCGAACGGCTGATGCGCGATCCCTACAGCATCTATGCCAGGCGCATTCTCAAGCTCGCCGAGCTCGACCCGCTGGATGCCGATCCCGGTGCGAGCGATTACGGGCAGCTCATCCACAAGGTGCTTCAGCGCTTCGTCGAGCGCCATCCGCAAGCGCTGCCCGTCGAGGCCGAGGAGGAGATCGTCGGGCTCGGCCTCGAGGCCTTCGCCCGGCTCGCCACGCGGCCCGAGGTACGGACGCTGTGGTGGCCGCGCTTTCGCCGCGTCGCGAGCTGGTTCCTCGAGCAGGAACGGACGCGACGCGGGCGCATCGAGCGAATCCTCGTCGAGACGCGCGGCAGCCTGCTCGTCGACGAGGCCGGCCGCTACACGATCCGGGCACGCGCCGACCGGCTCGAGATCGGCCCGGACGGTGCCATCGGCATCGGCGACTACAAGACCGGCAGCATTCCACGTGCGCCGGAGATCGCCCGCGGCCTGAACCCGCAACTGCCGCTCGAGGCGGCGATCGCCCGGGGCGGCGGCTTCGAGGGTGCCAGCAGCCAGGAAGTCGCCGAGATCGCTTACTGGCCGGTCAAGGCGAGCCTCGTGCCGCCCAAGATCGAGGTGCGGGGCGCGGGCGAGGATCTGGGCCTGCAGATCGAGGCGGCACTCGACGGCGTCCGGCGCCTCTTCCTGGTCTTCGACGACCCAGAGACCCCCTATTTCTCCGTACCGCGACCGGAGATAGCGCCGGCCTTCAACCCCTACGAGCATCTGGCGCGGATCAAGGAATGGCGAGGCGGCGGTGACTGAGCGGCCGGCCATGCGCCCGACCGTCGAGCAGAGCCGGGCGGCTGATCCGGGTCACTCGGTCTGGGTCACGGCCAACGCCGGCACCGGCAAGACCCGCGTGCTGACCAGCCGGGTGCTCCGCCTGCTGCTCGCCGGAAATGACCCGGAGACGATCCTCTGCCTCACCTTCACCCGCGCCGCCGCGGCCGAGATGGCAGCCAGGATCGAGGCGCAGCTCGCGGCCTGGGCGATCGAGAAGGACGCAGCCAAGCTCGCCCAGGGCCTCGAGGCCCTGCTGGGCGAACCGGCCGACCAGGCCACCACCGACCGGGCGCGCCGGCTCTTCGCCCAGGTGCTCGACCTGCCCAACGGGCTCTCGATCACCACCATTCACGCATTCTGTCAGTCGCTGCTCCGCCGCTTTCCGCTGGAGGCGGGCATTGCCCCGCATTTCGAGCTGATCGACGAGCGGACGGCACGAGAGCGGCAGATCGAGGCGCGGCAGGCCGTGCTGGCCAGCGAGGATGCGGCGCTGCGCCAGGCAGTCGAGGCGGTGGCGATCCTGCTCGCCGACGGCTCGCTGACCGACGCACTCGGCCAGCTGCTCCAGATGCGTGACCATCTCCTTGGCCTCGCCGACCGGCATGGCGGGCCGGCCGGTGTGATCGACAGAATCTGCCGGAGGCTCGAGGTCGATCCAGAGGATACGCCCGACGAAGTGATCGCCCGCGCCTGTCGGCCCGAGGAGGCCGACAGCCAAAGTCTGGTGCCGGCGGCCAACGCCCTGACCCGCGGGACAGCGGCCCAGCAGAAGAACGGCAAGTCCATCCTGGCCTGGCTGAACGCGGCAGAGCCCGATCGGATAGAGACGTATCAGAGCTACCGGGCGATCTATCTGACCCAGAAGGACGAGCCCAGGGCCAATCTCGTCCCGAAGGCTCTGGACGACGCATCGGCCAGGGCGCTCCTCGTGGAGCAGGCGCGGCTGGTGCGGGTCGGGCAGCGGCTCAAGGCGTTGGAGGTGGCGCGGCGGACGCGCGCACTCCTGACCCTGGGCTATGCGGTGATCGAGGCCTATGCCGCCGCCAAGCGGCAGGCGGCAGCACTCGACTATGACGATCTGATCCAGCGCACGGCAGCGCTACTCGCCGATCCGGGCCGGCGGGAATGGGTGCGTTTCAAGCTCGATGCGCGGCTCGATCACCTGCTCGTCGACGAGGCCCAGGACACGAGCCCGGCACAGTGGTCGATCATCGAGCATCTGGTCGAGGAGTTTCATGCCGGCGAGGGTGCCGGGCGGGCCGACCGCACGCTCTTCGTCGTGGGCGACGAGAAGCAGTCGATCTTCAGCTTCCAGGGGGCCGACATTGCGAGCTTCGCCGCCGTGCGGGACCGCCTCACGACGAGGTTTCGCGAGGCGGGACAGCCGCTCGACCGGAGCGTGCTCGACCTCTCCTTCCGCTCGGGTCCCGCCATCGTCGAGCTGGTCGAGGCCGTGCTCGCCGACGAGACTGTCCGTTCCGGCGTGCTCGCCGACCCGACAGCGGCGGTGCAGCACCGGACCTTCCGCCAGAATGCACTGAGCTCGGTCGAGATCTGGCCGCTCGAGCGGTCGGTCGCGCGGTCGCAACCGACGGCGGAAGGTTGGGTCCTGCCGACCGAGCGGCACGACACGGACGAACCTGAGACGCTGCTCGCGCAACGGATCGCCCGGACCATCCGGGACTGGCTCGCTGCCGGCATCGTCCCGGAATCGACCGGTCGGCCGCTACGGCCGGGCGACATCCTGATCCTCCTGCAGCGCCGCGGCGTGGCCCAGGAACGAATCCTGAAAGCGCTGAAGGAGCAGGGCATTCCCGTCGCCGGCGCGGACCGGCTGAAGCTCACCGAGGCCATCGCCGTCGAGGACCTGGTGGCCCTCGGCCGGGCGCTGCTGCTGCCGGAGGACGACCTCAACCTCGCTGCCCTCCTGAAGAGCCCGCTTATCGGGCTCGGCGAGGACGACCTCTTCCGCCTCGCCTTTGACCGGGACCGCCGGCCGCTGGTCGAACGCCTGCGGCAATTCGGCGAGGCCGGCGAGACGCCCTTCGCCGCCGCCTGGGAGCGCTTCTCCAGCTGGCTCGCCCGGGCCGATTTCATGCCGCCCTTCGAGCTCTATACCCGCATCCTCGGGCCGGAAGGCGGGCGCCGGCGGCTGCTGCAGCGGCTTGGGCCGGATGCCGCCGAGCCGATCGAGGCGTTCCTCGCCCAGGCCCTGGCCCACGAGACCGGCCATCCGGCATCGCTGCAGGGCTTCATCCACTGGCTCGGGCTGGAGAGCGGCCAGCTCAAGCGCGACCTCGAGCAGAGCGCCGATGCCGTGCGGGTGATGACCGTGCACGGCTCGAAGGGCCTCGAGGCGCCCTTCGTCCTGCTCGCCGATGCCGGGCCCTATGCGCCGCCGGCCGGACGCGACCGGCTGATCGTCGATCCGCAGACAACGCTTCCGATCTGGCGCGCCGCGAAGGAGCAGCGCGACCCGGTGAGCGAGGCGATCACGGCGGAGCGGGAACGACTGGCCGAGGCGGAGCGCTGGCGGCTCTTCTACGTGGCGATCACCCGCGCCCAGGACCGGCTGGTCGTCGCTGGCTGGGACCGGCAGCAGGAGAGCAGGACGCCGTCCTGGCATGCCGTGCTGAGCGAGGCGCTGCAGGCGATGCCGGAGCTCGAGAGGCGGGAGGAGGCGGGCCTGCTCCTGCTTCGCGGCGTGGCCGGCGCCCGGCCGGTCGAAACGGTCCCGGTGGAGACCCTGCCCGCAGCGCTGCCGCCGTGGCTCGACCGGCCACCGCTGCCGGAGCCGCCGCGACGGCGGCTCGTCCACCCGTCGGCGGAGGAGGTCCAGGCCCTGCCCGCGAGCTCGCCCCTGGCAGGTTCGGGCAAGGGGGCCAGGGTCTTCGGCACGGCGCTGCATCGCCTGCTGCACGAGGTCGCAGCCCTGCCGGATGTCGATCGGGCGGAGTTCCTCGAGCGGCGCCTCGCCGCTTGGCCGGGACTTGAGCCGGACGCTGCGGTCGAGCTCGCGCGCCAGGTGACGGGCGTGCTCGAACTTCCCGAGCTGGCGCCGGCCTTCGCCGCCGGCAGCCGCTCGGAGCAGCCGATCATCGGGCGCCTCGGCGACCTCGTGATCGCCGGGCAGATCGACCGCTTCGCCGTGACGCCGGAAGCGGTCTTCCTCGTCGATTTCAAGTCCGCCCGCCTGCCGCCGGCGACGGTTGAAGCGGTGCCGGTGGCCTATCTGCGCCAGCTTGCAGCCTATGCCGTCCTGCTCGGCCGGCTCTATCCCGGCCGGGCCGTCAGGGCCGGGCTCGTCTGGACGGCAGTGCCGGTCCTGATGCCGGTGCCCGCGGCCCTGCTTGCCACCCATGCACCCGAGCCGGCTTGACGCCATGCGGCACCTGATCCAAGACTCCGCTCCCGCAGCAGTGCCCGCCGGGCACCGACACACAGCGACGGATACGCGCCGATGAGTGTGCACCAGACGAACGACGCCGACTTCAGCACCGACGTCCTCAAGTCGGCGACCCCTGTCGTCGTCGACTTCTGGGCCGAATGGTGCGGCCCCTGCAAGATGATCGCCCCGCATCTCGAGGAGATGGCGAGCGAGATGAGCGACAAGGTCAAGGTGGTGAAGGTCAATATCGACGATAACCCCCTCACCCCCACCAAGTACGGTGTCCGGGGCATCCCGACCCTGATGCTCTTCAAGGACGGCGAGGTGGCGGCGACCAAGGTGGGTGCCGCACCCAAGACCAAGCTGGTCGAGTGGGTCGAGGAGAGCCTCTGACCGCTACGCCATCCGCGGCCGTGGGCGGACCCAAGACAGAACGCGACGAAGCGGCGAGCCCCGACCGGCTCGCCGCCTTTCTCGCCGACAACCCGCTGGTCGAGAGCGTCGACGTGATCCTGCCGGACATCGTCGGCGTCGCCCGCGGCAAGCGTTTCGACATCGGCGAGCTCAAGACGGCGCTGCGCGGCGAGGCGCTCTTCTCGAGCACGCTCTACGCCCTCGACACGACCGGGGCGAACGTCGACCGCAGTGGCCTTGTCTGGGAGGAGGGCGATGCCGACCGGCCGATCCGCCTCGACGATGCGACGCTGGCCCCGGTGCCCTGGGCGTCCGAGCGTGCCCAGATCGTGGGCGGCCTCGCCGAGGTTGACGGTGAGCCCTTCTTCGCGGATCCGAGAGCACTGCTCGGCAGGGTGGCGGAGGGCTTCGCCGCCTTCGGCCTGAAGCCGGTCTGCGCGCTCGAGCTCGAGTTCTACCTGCTCGACCCGGCGCTCGACGCGGAGGGGCTGGCCCAGCTGCCGCAAAGCGCAAGACTCGGTCGCCGGCCGCGCGAGTGCGAGGTCTATTCCTTCGACCGGCTGCGCGAGATCGAACCCTTCCTCGATCTCGTCGCCGATTATTGCGACATCCAGGACATCCCGGCCAAGGGCGCGGTCGCCGAGTTCGCGCCTGGGCAGTTTGAGGTCAACCTGCGCCATGTGCACGATCCGGTGCGGGCGGCCGACCACGCGCTGCTCTTCAAGCGCTGCGTCAAGGCGGCAGCACTGGAGAGCGGGTTTCGCGCCTGCTTCATGGCGAAGCCCTTCCCCGAGACGAGCGGCAGCGGGCTGCACATCCACCTCAGCCTCGAGGACGAAGCGGACCGGAATGTCCTGGCGGATGGCGAGGCGGGCGAGCTGACGCTCCGCCATGCCGTCTGGGGCCTGCAGCAGACGATGGCGGAATCGATGCTGGTCTTCGCCCCCAACGCCAACAGCTACCGTCGCCTGCAGCCCCTGTCCTATGCGCCGACGGCGCCGAGCTGGGGGATCAACAACCGGACCGTGGCGCTGCGCGTGCCGGCGGGCCCGCTGGCGGCACGGCGGATCGAGCACCGGGCCCCCGGGGCCGATGCCAATCCTTATCTTTCCACTGCCGCCATGTTCGCCGGCGTGCTGCACGGCCTCGAGCACAAGGGCGATCCGGGGCCGCCCATGACCGGCAATGCCTACGAGAAGGCGCGACGCACCGTTCCGACCAACTGGGCGGAAGCGCTCCTGGCCTTCGAGCGCGGCAGCCTGCTCAAGCGATTTCTCGGCGAGCGGTTCTGCGCGCTCTATGCCGCCTGCCGGCGGGCCGAGTTCGACCGCTTCGAGGCGCGGCTCTCGCCGCTCGACTTCGAGTGGTACCTCTCGGCCGTCTGAGCGTTCAGCCCTTGCCGCGGGCCAAGGCCGCCGCCCGGATCGCCGAGAGCGACTGGCGCGGCGTGATCGCCTCCTGATCCATGACGATCTCGATGAGCGCCGGCCGGTCCGCTGCTAGCGCCTCCGCGAAGGCCGGGGCGAACTCCTCGGTGCGCTCGACTCTGAGACCCAAGGCACCGTGCGCCTCCGCGAGCCTGACGAAATCGGGATTGGCGAGCTCGGTGCCATAGACCCGCGCCGGATACTCGCGCTCCTGATGCATGCGGATGGTGCCGTACATGCTGTTGTTGAAGAGCAGCACGACGATGGCGAGGCGCTGCTGGCAGGCGGTCGCCAGCTCCTGTCCGGTCATTTGGTAACAACCGTCGCCGGCGAAGCAGATCACCGGCCGGTCCGGGTGGGCGAGCTTGGCGGCGATCGCCGCCGGCAGGCCGTAGCCCATCGAGCCCGAGGTCGGGGCGAGCTGCGAGCGGAAGGCCCGGTAGCTGTAGAATCGGTTGCACCAGGCCGAGTAGTTGCCCGCACCATTGGTGACGATGGCCTCCGGCGGCAGGGTCGCGCGCATCTCCGCCATGATCGCCGGCATCTGCACGTCGCCCGGTATCTCGAGCGGGGCGATGTTCTCGAGATAGGCGGCGTGGCCGTCGGCCGTGCCGAGCGCCCAGCTCCGGTTCGCCACCGGCCCGCGTGCGGCGAGCGCCTCGAGAAAGGGCCCGGGGCTGGCCTGGACCAGAAGGTCGGGCTGGTAGACGCGACCTAGTTCCTCCGGCCCGTTCAGCACCTGGACCATGCGCTGCTTCGGTTGCGGCAGGCCGAGCCGCGAATAGCCGTCGCTCGTCATCTCGCCGAGCCGGGCGCCGATCACCAGCAGGAGATCCGCGTTGGCGAGGCGTTCAAGGAGCTTCGGGTTGGCGCCGATGCCGATGTCGCCGACATAGCAGCGATGCGTGTTGTCGAGGTAGTCCTGGCGGCGGAAGCCGACCGCGGTCGGCAAGTCGTTGGCCTCGACGAAGCGGCGCAGTGTCGCGATCGCTTCCTCGTCCCAGCCGCCGCCGCCGAGGATGACGAGCGGCCGCTCGGCCTCGCCGAGCCAGGCCATGGCCGTCGCGACCGCCGCCGGGTCGGGATGGGCCCGCACCTGCTGCCAGGGCCGCCCCGGGGCCACCGCCACCTCGTCGGTCAGCATGTCCTCGGGCAGCGCCAGGACCACCGGCCCTGGCCGGCCGGTGGTCGCGGTCATGAAGGCCCGGTGCAGGTATTCCGGGATCCGTCGCGCATCCTCGATCTCGGCGACCCACTTGGCGATCCCGCCGAACATCTGCCGGTAGTCGACCTCCTGGAAGGCCTCGCGGTCGCGCGTTGCGCGGG
>JAUIID010000072.1 GCA_030431615.1 Alphaproteobacteria bacterium | reverse complement strand
ACGACCTCGGTTTCCAGCTCCTGCGTGATGCCGTGCAGGTTCAACTCGAACGGCAGGGTCAGGTTCAGCCGGCGGCGGCTCTCGAGGTCGCCGAGCATCGCCCGGTCGAGCTGCACGGTGACAACGGCTTCCGGGTACTTGAACGTTTCGAAGAAGAGGAAGCGCATGCGGACATTGCGCAGGTCGACGCCGGTATCGATGCTGTTGAGCTGGATGGTGGCGGTGGCGAGGCCGTTCGGGGCGATGGCACCCTCGAAAGCGGCAAACGTGCTGGATTCGACCTTGGTCTGGTTCTTCACCGACTGGACGTCGAGCTTGGAGAGCTCCGGCGCCATGGTCCAGCCCGGGGCGAAGGCCTCCTGCGCAGCGGCACTGGAGAACATGAGCAGCGCGGTCGCCAGGAAGGCGGCAAGGCCGCGACGCGGTGCGCCGATGACACCGAGAATGGCAGAAGGCATCCGTTCACTCCCCTGAACGTCGTTCGCCGGATTATCGAGAATAAAGAGGTCGCACGGTCCACCCGTGCATGCAAGTCGCCGGCGGCACTTGATTTTGCAACGCTGCCAGAGATACCTTGGGCCATGCGCTGGTTGGCATTGAAGTCAAAGGTCTTTCGTTGCGCCGGGGCGGTGCTGGCAGCCTTGGCCGGGCTGGCCGTGCTGGCACACGCCGGTACGGCACGGGCCGAGCAGCGCATCGCTCTCGTGATCGGCAACGCGGCCTACGAGATCAACCCGGCCCTCGACAACCCGGCGCACGACGCGCGGCTCATGGCCGAGACGCTGGGCACGCTCGGCTTCGAGGTGATCCAGCTCATTGATGCCGACCAGGCGACCATGAAGGATGCCATCGCCAATTTCGGCCGCAGCCTCAGGGCGGGCGGGCCGGATACGGTCGGGCTTTTCTACTATGCCGGGCACGCGGTGCAGGCGAAGGGCAATAACTACCTGATCCCGATCCGCAGCACGATCCGCGACGAGGCGGATCTCGACCTCGTCGGGGTCGAGGGGCGCTGGGTGCTGCGGCAGATGGAATCGGCGCGCAACATCACCAACATCGTCATCCTCGACGCCTGCCGCGACAACCCCTTCGCCGCGGTCGGGGCGGTCGAGCAGGGCCTGGCGCGCATGGATGCGCCGACCGGGACCTTCATCACCTATGCGACCGCCCCCGGGCGGGTGGCGTTCGACGGCACGGGCATGAACAGCCCGTTCACGACGGCGCTGGCGCAGGCGATGATCCAGCCCGGCGTGCCGATCGAGCAGATGTTCAAGGATGTCCGGGTGGCGGTGCTGGACGCGACCAACGGCGCCCAGACGCCCTGGGACAGCTCGTCTTTGGTGCGCGACTTCACCTTCCGCCCGGCGGAGATGCCGTCGGCCGAGGAGACGGCCCAGCGGCGGCTCTGGGAGGCGGTCAGTGCCACGCGCGATCCGGTGCAGCTCGTGCTGTTCCTGCGCAACTATCCAGACAGCCCCTACGCCGACGAGGCGCGCAGCCTCGTGAACGAAGCCCTGCTCGGCGTGTCGGCGGTGCCCGTCCCGGCGCCCGGCGAGGACGGTGCGGCGGAGGTGGAAACCGAGGTCGCGGCGGTGCCGGGTGCGCTCGGCTTCAGCCTGCCGATCTTCAGCGACGACCCGTCGATCTCCGGCCGGTCGATCGAGCAGATCGTCAAGGGCTCGCCCAAGTTCACGCCGGTCGAGGGTCTCGACGACGCGGCCTGGAAGGGCCAGACCTGCAGCACCTGCCACCAGTGGACGAAGGACGCGCTCTGCGACCAGGGCAAGTTCTACGTGGCGCAGGGCGTGGAGCGGACGCAGTCGAAGCTGCATCCGCTCGGCGGCGCCTTCAAGCTGGCGCTGTTCGAGTGGGCCGGCGCCGACTGCCCCTGAAGCCCCCCCCTGAAGCCGGGGGCTTCAGCCCAGGACGTCGGTGGCGCGATGGTCGTCGGGGACCGTGTCGATGAAGATCACGTCGCTGGTGCTGTTCTCGGTGCGGAGTTGCTTGATCTCGCGATAGGCGGCTGATTCGTACCAGGCCCGGGCACGGGCGCGGTCGGGAAAGGCGATGATGACGAGGTCGCCCGAGAACTCGCCCTCGAGCACCTCGTAAGGGCCGCCATGGACGACGAAGCGGCCGCCGAACGGCTCCAGCGTCGCATCGATCCGCTCGAGATAGGCCACGATATCGGGCCCGATGGTGACGTCGCGCAGGCGGGCGACCGCGTAGGTCGGCATGATGCTCTCTCCCGAATTGACCGGTCGATTGGCAATCTGGTGCCCTCGGCAGGTCGATCAATGGTCGAGGGACGACGCTGCCCGATCGCCAAGCCTAGCCGGCCCGGACGAGCGTCAGCCACGCCTCGATGACCTCGCGGCCGAAGCGTTCGGCGCGGTCCTGGTGGCGGACGGTCTCGGCGCCGATGCGCACACGGATGGCGGGGTTGTTGCTGGCGGCACCACGGATGGCAGTCCAGCGGCGGATGATCTCGCCCGTGGTACCCGGATGGAAGCGAAGGCCGTAGCAGCACCGCCCGACACGGAAGGCCTGGGGGCGGGCGCGGCCGCAAAGGGCGAGGACAGCGACCTCTTCCGGCAGGTCGATGGCGTCGTCGTGCCATTCCATGAACGGCAGCCCGGTGCCGAGGGGACGGAGAACCGGGTCGGCTTCGGTCAGGGCGGTCGGGGTCAGGTCGACATAGTTGAACTCGTGCGATCCGCCGATCCTGACCGTCCCGCCCGAGGCGTGGGCCAGGAGGGCTGCACCAGCATCGAGGGCGAGGACGGGCCGGTCGTGGCGCACCCGTTGCCGGAGCGCCGTCACGAGCGGGCTTGCCGGGTCGAACGCTGTGGCGGCGCTGCCGAGGACGATCAGGCCGGCAGCATCGGCCAGCGCATCGACAGCGAGCCGATCAGGGTCATCCAGCACGGTCAGGTGCCGGCCGGACGCCTTGGCGACGCCCTCGATCAGGCCCGGCGGTGCTTCTTGGTCGAGCTGGACGAGCAGGATGTCGGCGCTGTCGGGCATGCTCAGTCGGCCAGCCGGTAGTCGATGGTGGTCACCACGCGCACCGTCTTCGACACCTGCAGCTCCTCGCTCTGGCCCGGGGCATTGTCGCGCGGCAGTATCTGGAAGAGGCCCTGGCTGGCGCGCTGGATGCCCTGGATGGTGCTGCCGCTGTCGCTGGCGAACTGCTCGGCACCGGCGCGGGCATTGGCGGTGGCCTCGGCGATCATGCCGGGCTTGACGTCGTTCAGGCCGGTGAAGAGGTAGAAGGGCCCGCGCAGGCCCTCGCTGGTGAGGACGACGCCGGCCTCGACCAGTTTGCCCACGTCCTGCGAGAGCGCCTTGATGGCGTCGACGTCGGCGAAGCGGACCATCAGGTTCTCGCCCACGATGTAACGGCTCTCGACCGGGCCGCTGCGATAGGCCTGGGCCAGGAGGTCGGTGACGTCGATGCCCTGCACCTCGATGGCGTCACGCTGGATCCCGCCCTCTGTGAGGAAGGCGAGGACGGCGGCCTCGGCCCGGGCGAGCGTGGCCTGGGCCTCGGAGAGATCGTCGCTGGTGGCGACGAAGCGCATGGGCCAGAGCGCGAGGTCGGCCCGGACCTCGCGCTCGGCCAGCCCCTTGACCGTCACCACGCGCTCGGCGGTGCGGCCGTCGCGGAAACCCTCGCCGACGAACCAGCCGGCGGCGGCGAGACCGGCGCCGATCAGGACGGCGGCGAGGAGGCGGGAAATCGGCTGCATGGTGGGGCTCACGCCTGCAGGACTGCGAGGTCGCGGTAGTGGTCGAGGGCCTCGGGGTTGGCGAGCGCCTCGGTATTCTTGACCGGCCGCCTGTGGACCACGTCGCGCACCGCGATCTCGCTGATCTTGCCGGAGCGGGTGCGCGGGATGTCGGCGACGGCGACGATCCGGGCCGGGACGTGGCGCGGCGTGCAGTTGGCGCGGATGCGGCTGCGGATCGCCTGCTCGAGCGCTGCATCCAGCACCGTACCCTGGGCGAGGCGGACGAAGAGGACGACGCGGACATCGCCTTCCCAGTCCTGGCCGACGCAGATGCTCTCCTGGATCTCGGGGATCTGCTCGACCTGGCGGTAGATCTCGGCCGTGCCGATGCGCACGCCGCCCGGGTTGAGCACGGCGTCCGAGCGGCCGTGGATGACGATGCCGCCGGTTGGCGTCAGCTCGGCGAAATCGCCATGGCACCAGACCCCGGGGAAGCGGGCGAAGTAGGCGTCGTGATAGCGGCTGCCGTCCGGGTCGTTCCAGAAGCCGACCGGCATGCAGGGAAAGGGTGCGGTGCAGACGAGCTCGCCCTTCTCGCCCGTGACGGGCCGGCCTTCGTCGTTCCACACCTCGACCGCCATGCCGAGGCCGCGCATCTGGATCTCGCCCCGATGGACGGGGCCGGCCGGGTTGCCGAGGACGAAGCAGGAAACGATGTCGGTGCCGCCGGAGATCGAGGCGAGCTGCACGTCCGTTCTAATCGCCTCGTAGACGTAGTCGAAACTCTCCGGGACGAGCGGCGAGCCGGTCGAAAGGATGGCGCGCAAGCTGCCGAGATCGTGGGTATCCTTTGGCCGCAGGCCCGCCTTCTTGCAGGCGTCGATATATTTCGCACTGGTGCCGAAGACGGCGACCTTTTCCTCGGCGGCGATGTCGAAGAGGGCCTTGGGCTCGGGGTGGAAGGGCGAGCCGTCGAAGAGGACCAGCGTCTCCTCGGCGGCGAGGCCGCCGACCAGCCAGTTCCACATCATCCAGCCGCAGGTGGTGAAGTAGAAGACGCGCTCGCCGGCCCGGGTGTCGCAGTGCAGGAGGTGCTCCTTGATGTGCTGGAGCAGCGTGCCGCCGGCGCCGTGGACGATGGCCTTGGGCTTGCCGGTCGTGCCGGAGGAATAGAGGATGTAGACCGGGTGGTCGAAGGGCAGCTGGACGAAGTCGAGGGGCGGTGCATCGGGGCGACGGTAGTCACCCCAGGCCACGGCCTGGGCGATGCCGGCAAGGTCGGGGTCGCTTTCGAGGAAGGGTGCCACGACCGTGCGCCTGAGGCCCGGCAGGCCGGCGGCGACGTCCGTCACCTTCTGGCGGATGTCGAGGCGCTTCGTGGCATAGTGGTAGCCGTCGACGGTGACGAGCACCTTGGGCTCGATCTGGCCGAAGCGGTCGAGCACGCCGGCCACGCCGAAATCCGGCGACGCGGAGGACCAGATGGCGCCGAGGGCGGTCGTCGCCAGTATGGCGATGATGGCTTCGGGGCAGTTCGGCAGGTAGCCCGCGACCCGATCGCCGACGCCGACGCCGTCGGCCGCAAATGCTGCGGCCATCGCCCGGACCTCGGCCTGGAGCGCCGACCAGGAAAGCTCACGCCGTATGCCGTCCTCGCCCCGGAAGATCAGGGCCGGCGTCGCGTCGTCGCGGCGGAGCAGGTTCTCTGCGAAGTTCAGCCTGGCCCCCTCGAACCAGCGGGCACCCGGCATCTTCCCGGAATCGCGGAGCACGGTGGCGGCCGGGGCACTCGCCCGCACGCCGCCGAGCTCCCAGACGCCCGCCCAGAAGGCGGCGGGCTCGGCCACCGACCAGCGGCGGAGCTGCTCCACCGCATCGGCGCCGGTGAAGCCGCAGCGCTTCGCCATCTTCATGATCGCCGTGCCGTTCGCCCGTTCGGCATCCGGCTGCCAGAGAACGCCGCTCATGCCCTTCCTCCCCGCTAGCGGCGCCCATGAAGCGCGCCGGGCGCCGGACGGCAAGCCCGGGATGAGGTGGCGCCAATCTTGCATCGAATTGGCGGCTTCTCTACCAGCAGGACCACAAACCATCAGGAGCGCCAGCCCGTGATCCGCCGCACCCTTCTCGCGACCACCCTCCTCGCCGGCCTCGCCGCCACTTCCACGCTTGCCCTGGCTCAGGACGATCCCTTCAAGGTCGGCTTCGTCTATGTGGGTCCGGTGGGCGACCATGGCTGGACCTACCAGCACGACCAGGGGCGGCAGGCGGTCGAGGCGCATTTCGGCGACGCGGTCGAGACCACCTTCGTCGAGAACGTCAGCGAGGGGGCCGACGCCGAGCGGGTGATCCGCCAGCTCGCCAGCTCCGGCCACGACATGGTCTTCACGACCTCCTTCGGCTTCATGAACCCGACAGCCAAGGTCGCCGGCGAGTTCCCGGACGTGCTCTTCGAGCATGCGACCGGCTACAAGCAGGCGGACAATCTCGCGACCTATCTCTCGACCACCTATCAAGGCCGCTACGTCTCGGGCTTCCTCGCCGGCAAGGTGAGCGAGACGGGCAAGGTCGGCTACATCGCGTCCTTCCCGATCCCCGAGGTCATCCGCGACATCAACGCCGTCATGCTCGGCCTGCAAGCTGTGCGCGACGATGCCGAGATGGTGATCATCTGGGTGAACACCTGGTACGACCCGGCCAAGGAGGCGGATGCGGCCCGGGTGATGATCGACCAGGGCGTCGACGTGATCATCCAGCACACGGACAGCCCGGCGGCCATGCAGGTGGCCGAGGAGCGCGGCATCTGGGCGGTCGGGCAGGCTTCCGACATGTCACGCTTCGGCCCCGAGGCGCAGCTCACCGCGGTGATCGACGACTGGTCGCCCTACTATATCGAGCGCGTGCAGGCGGCGATGGACGGCACCTGGGAGACGCATGACGTCTGGGGCGGCATGGCCGAGGGCATGATCGTGATGGGCCCGATCAACGAGCGGGTGCCGGCGGACGTCGCGGCCGAGGCGCAGGCCATCGTCGATTCCATCGAGGACGGCAGCTTCCATCCCTTCTCCGGCCCGATCACGAACCAGGCCGGCGAGGTGGTGATCGCCGAGGGCGAGGTCATGTCGAACGAGGAACTCGCCGGCATGAACTGGTATATTGAGGGCATCGAGGGCAGCGTGCCGCAATAGGCGGCAGCGTTCAGGCGCCGGCCCGGCGACCCTGCGGTGGCGTGGTCATCGAGCTGAGAAAGCCGTCGAGGAAGGCACCGGTCAGGCGGTAGTGGTTCTGCAGGCGTTCGGCCGCCAGATCCGCATCCCGCCTGATCGCGGCATCGAGGATGCCGGCATGCTCCTGAGCAATGTCGCGCTTCTGGTAGTTCAGGGACCTTCCCGCGAGATAGCGGTAGCGGATGTTCAGGTCATAGAGCTGGCTGCAGAACTTGAGCAGGATCGGCAGGCTGCAGCCCGCCAGCAGCGTCATGTGGAAATGCTTGTGGGCGGCCTCGAACGCCTCGACGTGGTCGCGGGACTCCCGCGCCATCCGGTGGTGCGCCAGGACGACCGAGTCTTCCCAGGCCTCCGAATAATTGGCGATGCTCTGGCGCAGCGCCATTTCCTCGAGCGCGCAGCGCAGGGTGAGGATCTCGAGGAAGTTCTCGTTGCTCGCCGTCGACGCCCGAAAGCCGCGCTGGTCGATCCGCTCGACCAGGTGATCGGAGGTCAAAAGGCTCAGCGCCTCCCGGACCGGCGACGAGCCGATGTCGAGCGCCGTGCGCAGCCGGTCGATCTTCAGCTTCTCGCCCGGGAGGAACTCGCCGGTGAGCAGCATCCGGCGCAGCTCGTGATACGCCTTCTGCGTGGCCGACGATTCTGCCGGGGTGTCGCCCTTGATACCTGACCGGGTCTGGATGTTCATGGAGTCATGAATATCGATTTTTTTGCATTTGCAAAGCCTGTCGATCCGCTGGCGCCTCCGACCTAGGCCAGCTTCACCGCCTGCCCCGACAGGCGGACGTTAAGGGTGAAGCCGCCCTCGTTCACCATCCAGCGGCGGAGGACGTAGGTCCGCGCCCCCCGCTCGTGCATCGGGTCGGCTTCAGCCAGGGCGCGGGCCGCCTCGAAGGAGGCCGCGCGATAGACGATCATGCCCATGCCTTCCATCATCTCGCCGGTTTCGTCGGACATCGGGCCCGCGAAAACCAGGCTGCCGGCGGCCTCGAGCCGGGCCTGGTAGGCCAGATGGTCGGGCAGCGTCGCCCTGACCAGCGCCGGATCGCCGGCGGGGGTCGAATGCACGCAGTAGAGCTCCAGCGCCAGCGCACCACGCTCGCGCGCGGTGGCGAGGTAGTCAGACCATTTCGGCATTGCCGGTCCTCCGGTCGGTGACTGGAATTATCGATTTTATTTGACAGGATTCCGTTTTGTGGGTGACAGTTTCGTGCGTCAAGATCAAGGAGGATTCTGCATGCGGATCATGTCGGGCCTGGTCGGTGCGGGCCGGGCGAGAGTGGCCTGATGCCGTCTGCCGCCGCGCAACGCCTCGATGATGCGCGCGAGCGGGCGCAGCTCGGCGTGCAGGACCTCCGCACACGCCTGGCGCGGCTCGACGACGATGCCATCGACCTGATCCTGCGCGGCGCCCGCTCGCATTATGCCTGGACCGACTGCCCGGTGCCGCGCGCCCTGCTGGAGCGGCTCTACGCCATCGTGGCCGCCGGGCCGACCAGCATGAACTGCTGTCCGGCGCGCTTCGTGTTCGTCACCTCGCCGGAGGGCAAGGAACGTCTCGCCAAGGCGCTCAAGCCGAAGAACGTGGCGAAGATGACGGCGGCCCCGGTTACCGTGATCGTCGCCCACGACCTCGAGTTCTGGCAGCATCTGCCGTTCCTCTTCCCGCACGAGGACCGGCGGCCCTTTTTCGACGGCAAGCCGGCGCACGCGGCGGAGACCGCCTTTCGCAACGCGACGCTGCAAGGCGCCTACCTGATCATCGCGGCACGCGCCCTTGGCCTCGACGTCGGCCCGATGTCGGGCTTCACCAATGCGGTGGTGGACGAGGAATTCTTCGCCGGCACCACGCTTCGCTCCAACTTCCTCTGCAATCTCGGCTATGCGGACGAAACGGCGCTCTTCCAGAAGCTGCCGCGCTTCGCCTTCGACGAGGTCTGCTCCTTTGCCTGAGGTCCATCGATGGCCATGAAGCCGAAGCTCGTCGTGCCGGTCCGGCTCGCCGCCGCCTGCCCCTCGCATTCGCGGGCCGACGTCACCGTGCGCGACGTGGCCCTGACGATCGACGAGCCCGAGGCGCGCGGCGGGACCAATGCGGGGCCGGCGCCGACCGAGACCGCCATCGCCGCCCTGATCGGCTGCACCAACGTCATCGGCCACAAATGCGCAAAGGCGCTGGGCATCGACATCGGCCACCTGCAGATCGAGGCGGTCTGCACGTTCGACAGGCGCGGCGTGACCCTCGCCGAGGAGATCGAGGTGCCCTTCCAGCGCATCGAGATGACGATCGTGGCCGACGGCCAGGCCAGCGAGGACGAACTGGCCCGGGTCGCCGCCGATGTGGCAAGGTACTGTCCGCTCGCCAAGCTCTTTCGCGGCAGCGGCACGGAGATCGTCGAGCACTGGCGGAAGGCCTGAGCCGGCGACGACGGCAAGAATCAACGAGGACGGCGAAACGCCGCCTGGATCACCGGAGGTAGTGATGATGCTCAAATGGACTTCGCGCAGTGCAGCGGCGCTCTTGCTGGCCGGCACGACCCTCGCTTCCGCCTCGGCCACGGAGACGATCCGCGCCACCGTGATCGACGGCTACCCGGCCCGGGCGATGTGGGTGCAGGAGCTGACCAACTTCTTCATTCCCGAGGTCGACAAGCGTCTGGCCGAGACCGGCAACTACCAGATGGAGTGGCAGGAGAGCTATGGCGGCGCCATCGTCAAGCCGCAGGGCGTGCTCGAAGGCATCCGGCTCGGGCTCGGCGATATCGGCGTCGTCACCACCATCTTCCACTTCTCGACCCTGCCGAGCCAGGCGATCGCCGCGGTGACGCCGTTCGTCTCGACCGATGCGCGGGTCGTCACCGCGGCCATCGATGCCACGGCCGACGCGTTTCCGACGATGCGCGAGGAGTTCGCCGCCCAGAACCAGGTCTATCTGACCAACGGCGTGGTGCTCGACACCTACCAGATCTTCAGCGCCGAGCCGATCGCGAAGCCGGCCGACCTCGAGGGCAAGAAGGTGGCCGGCGCCGGCATGAACCTGCGCTACATCGAGGGCATCGACGGCGCGGCCGGCGTGCGCGGCGGTCTCACCGATTTCTACAACATGATGCAGACCGGTGCGGTCGACCAGAGCATGCTGTGGCCCGAGGCGGCCCGGAGCTTCAAGATCGCCGAGGTCGCGCCCTACATGCTCAAGGTGGACTTCGGTGCCGTGAACACCAAGGCGCTCACCGTCAACAACGACTTCTGGAACTCGCTGCCGGCGGAAGTGCAGAAGGTGCTGCAGGAGGTCGCCTACGACTATCGCGACCACATCGCCGGCATCGCCATGGACGAGGCGGCGGCGAGCTATGCCGATTACGAGGCGCAGGGCGGCACCATTGTCGAGCTCTCGGCCGAGGACCGCGTGGCCTGGGCCGAAGCCATGCCCAACATCGCCGTCGAGTGGGCCGAGGGCCTGAACGCCGCCGGTGCGCCGGGCTCGGACATGCTGCGCGCCTACCTGCAGACCCTGATCGACGCCGGCCAGAGCCCGGCTCGTGACTGGACCGCCGAACTGCCGACGAACTAGGCGCCGGCAGGACAGGCAGGATGCGCGCTCCGGGCGCCATGATCGTCCGGCTCCTGGACCGCGTTTCGATCGCGGCCAACGCCATCGGCACGTTCGTTGTCCTGGTGCTGGTCGCGGTCCTCAATTACGACGTGGTGGCGCGCGGGGCGTTCGGAGCGCCCTTCCACGGCGCCTTCGAGATCGTGCAGTTCTCCATGGTGCTGATCGTCTTCCTGCAGCTGCCCGATGTCGTCCGGGTCGGCCGCCTGACGCGCTCGGATGGATTCCTCATCCTCGTCGGGCGCCGGCATCCTGCCCTCGGCGCATGGTTTCGCCGGGCCATCAACCTCGTCTCGGCGGTGATGATGCTCCTGATCGCGGTGGCGATGTGGCCGGAGTTCCAGGAGGCCTGGCACTCCGGCAAGTTCTTCGGCGTGCCCGGCATCTTCACGGCACCCTGGTGGCCGATCAAGCTGACGATCTTCTTCAGCGCGGTGCTCTGCACCCTGCTCCTCGGCGCCAAGGTGATCCTCGGCGAGGACCACAGCACGCATGGCGAGCACGACCTGGACATGGTGTCTTGAGCCCGCTCGAGATCGGCGCCCTTTCGGTCGTCGCCATCATCGTCCTGATCTATCTCGGCCTCTACATCCCGATCGCCCTGGCCGCGGTGTCGTTCGTCTCGATCTGGCTGATGCGCGACAACTTCCAGTTGGCGCTCAATCTCCTGAAGATCGCGATCGGCGACAGTGTCATGGAGTACGCCTTCGCGACCATCCCGCTCTTCACCTTCATGGGGCTGATCGTCGCCAAGGCAGGGCTCGGCGCCGACATCTACGAGGTGATGAACTCGAGCTTCCGCCGGGTGAAGGGCGGGCTCGGCATGGCGACGGTGGGGGCCAATGCGGTGTTCGCCGCGGTGACCGGCTCGTCGATCGCCTCGGCCTCGGTGTTCTCAAGGGTCTCGGTGCCGGAGATGCTCCGCTTCAACTACGGCCCGCGCTTCGCCGTCGGGGTGGTCGCGGGCTCCTCGGTGCTCGGCATGATCATCCCGCCCTCGGCGATGCTGATCATCTACTCCTTCGTCGCCGAGCAGTCGGTCGCCGACATGTTCCTCGCCGGCGTCGTGCCGGGACTGCTGCTCGCCTTCGCCTTCATCGTCGCGATCATGCTGATGGGCCGGTTCTTCCCGGCCTTCGTCGGCGGCACGGAACCGGACATCGAGGGCCTGCCCTGGCGGGTGATCCTCCTCAAGACCGGGCCGGTCGTGCTGCTCATCGCGGTGGTGCTGGGCGGCATCTACACGGGCTGGCTCACCGCCGTCGAGGCCGGTGCCGCGGGCTCCCTCACCGGCCTCGTGATCGCGGCACTCCGCGGCCGCATGACCTGGCGCGGCCTCTGGTCGGCGGTGGTCGAGACCGGCCACATTTCCGCCTCGATCCTGTTCCTGATCACCGCCGCCTCGATCTACAGCCGGATGCTCGGCTTCGCCGGGCTGCCCAACGAGCTCAACCAGCTGCTCGAGCAGCACCAGCTGGGATTCTTCGGCGTCATGGTGGTCTACGTCCTGCTCATGCTGTTCCTCGGCACGCTCCTGGATACCGCCTCGATCATCCTGATCGTGGTGCCGCTCTTCCTGCCGCTCGTGGAGCAGATGGGCATGAGCCTCGTCTGGTTCGGCATCGTCTCGGTGGTGGCCGCCGAGATCGGCCTGCTGACGCCGCCCTTGGGCCTGTCCTGCTTCACCATCAAGGCCACGCTCGATGACCCGCGCATCGCGCTCAAGGACATCTTCATCGGCGCCCTGCCCTTCGCGCTGGTCATGCTGGTCGTCGTCGCCCTGCTGATCCGCTACCCGGCGATCAGCCTCGCCATCCTGAACTAGGAGACCGCCGCGATGCGCTCCGTCACCAGGGACAACATCACCGACGCCTTCGCCGGCTATTTCGGGCCGAAGACCGACCCGCGCCTGCGCTTTTTGATGGTCAAGCTGGCGCAGCACCTGCACGACTTCGCCCGGGAGACCGGCCTCACCCATGACGAGTGGCGCAAGGGCATGGAGGTCCTGCGGCAGGCCGGCGACATCACGACCGACGAGCGCAACGAGTTCGTCCTTCTCTCGGACATCCTCGGCCTGTCGTCGCTGATCGACATGCTGCATTCGCCCCAGAACGGCACGAGCTCCAGCGTGCTCGGCCCGTTCCACATCGCCGGGGCCCCGCCTTTGCCGGTCGGCGGCGACCTCAAGGGCGATTTCGCGGGGGAGGTCGTGCTGGTCGAGGGCACGGTGCGCGACCCATCGGGTTCACCCATTCCCGGTGCCGAGCTCGATGTCTGGCAGACGGCACCCAACGGCCTCTATTCCAGCCAGGACCCCGAGCAGGCGACCTACAGCTTCCACGGCCTGCTGACCACGGGCTCAGATGGCCGCTACGCCTTCACCACCGTGCGCCCGGTGCCCTACACGGTGCCGACCGACGGCCCGGCGGGGGAGTTGCTGAACGCCACTGGGCGGCATCCCTGGCGGCCGTCGCACCTGCATTTCATCGTCAAGGCGCTGGGCTTTCGCACCCTCGTCACCGAGGTCTTCCCCGATGACGATCCCTATCTCGACCAGGACACGGTGTTCGGCGTCCGCGACGACCTGATCATGCACTACGAGCCCCAGCCCGCCGGCAGCTTCCCCGAAGGCTTCGCCCTTTCCGGCAAGGTGGACGAAGCCTGGTCGAAGGTCGCCTTCGACCTGACGCTGATCCGCGAGGACTGAAGGCAGTCGAAGCGCCGGACGCGATCAGCTGCCCCGGGGCGGAACAGCCAGGACGTCCACGGACGCGGTCCGCAGGACCTCCTGGGCGACGCTGCCGAGCATGAGCCGGGCCAGACCGGTGCGACCGCGCGTGCCGACGACGAGCAGGCTGGCGGACAGCTCCTGCGCCGCCTCGCCGATGACGAGCGCGGTCGACGACACGTTGTGCCTGACGAGCCGGCCGATGGGGTCGAAGCCCGCATCCGCAAGAAACGCGTCCAGCTCGTTCGCGGCATGCGTCGCCTGCTCTTCGACGTATCGCCGCAGGCTGTCATCACTGTCCGCGCCGCGCAGCACGATGCCGGTCCCGACCGCATCGAAGACATGCACCACCGAAACGGTCGCGCTCTCGGCAATGCCCAGATGCCAGACCGCCTGCAAGGCGTCGGCGGAGCAGGGGGAAAGGTCGACGGCGACGAGCACGTTCCGATAGGCGCCCGAAGGCGAGCCATTGGCCATCAGGACCGGCCGGGGACTGGTCCGTATCGTCCGTTCCGCGGTCGTCCCGGTGAACACGTCCTTCAGCACCTGCCGGCGATGCGGGCCGATCACCACGAGATCGGCAGCGAGCTCCAGGGCAGCCCGCGCGATGCCGTCGAAGGGGTCGCCCTCCACGATCCGGGCGTCGCAGTCGAGGCCGTCAACTTCCCGCAGCGTGCGGACGTGCTCGTCGAGGACGGCGGCTGCAGCCGCATGTTCCGCCTCGACGATCTGTGCGGGCTGATCGTCGTCGACGACATGCACGAGCGACAGCCTGGCGCCGATGTCCCTCGCCAGGAGCATCCCGCGACGCAGCGCCCGGTCCGAGCGGGTGGAGAAATCCGTCGCCACGAGGATCTGTTTCTGGTTCATCGCTTCCCACTAGCCAACCGATGGGGTCGCACCCCTTCGCCGGCCCCGCCGGGACCATCATCGATCACTCCAGGCCTGCCCGGAAGGGCATCACTGTGTCGCATCGGCGTGCCGTCGGCGCCGGCGCTACGCCGGTTTGTCCGCGCGCATGGCGCATCCCGGATTTGCCTGACGTAAGGAACTTGCTGATTGATCGACCTGATCGGGTATTCCGTCTTCGGCGAAGTCGCGACGCTGCTCGTCATGGCGACTGTCGCCACCGTCCCGATCCTGCCGAAGGGGCTGAGCCACGAGGACATGCGCACGACGCTCATCCAGGTCACCCGCACGGTCGACTTCCGCGGACGCATCGCCGTGGCCTCGCACAGCGAGAGCGATACGGCGGATCTGCTTGGCGCGGGCGCCGACATCGTGCTCGAGCCGTTTCAGGACGCCGCCGAGCGTGCCGTCGAGCTCATCCTGGACGGCGGGCCGCAGGAGCGACCGGGCAGCCTGGCGGAGCAGCCGACCTGACGCCGGCCAGGGGGCGAGCCCCCCGCCTCAGTGCTGCAGGATATTGACGAGCCGGCCGGTCGGGTCGCGCACGTAGAACCGCCGCACGCCCCAGGGCTCGTCGGCGGGGCCATAGGTGACCTCGACGCCCATCGAGCGGGCGCGGTCGAGGACGGCGTCGACGTCGTCGACCTCGATCGAGAGGTCGGGGACCGGCGTGCCGGAGCCGCCCTCCTGCATCAGGCTGAGCTGGGGTGCGACCTCGGTGTCGGCAGCGAGCGTCACGATCCAGCCCATGTCCATCACTGTCTCGAGCCCGAGCAGCCCGGCATAGAAGCCGGCGACGGCGGCCGGGTCGGCAGCGGCGAGATTGGCGACGATGCGGCGGACGGTCATGTTGCCTCCTGATCCTGTGGGCCCAGACGGCGGCGGTCAGGCGTCGAACTCGAGGCGAAGGCACATCGAGATCGGCGTCCGCTGCATGGTGGCGATGTCCGCCCCCGGCACATCGAGCTGCAGGATTCGCTCCGAGGGCCCCGCCTGACCGGGCCTGACGAGCACCGGCCCCAGCCGCGTACGGCGAAGGACGAGAGCCAGCCTGAGCTCGTCGTAGCTGACCTCGAAGGTCAGCCGGGAACGGCCCGGCGATCCCTCGTCGCCGCCGTGCAGGAGGTGGCCGATCGCCCGGTGCGCACGGTCGAGCAGCTCCGGGCGGAGGCCCAGGTGACAGGCCTGACGGGCAAGGAAGCTCGCCATCTCCTCCTGCGGTCGGGAGTGGTCGGCGAGGTCGCATTTGGCTTGGCGGTGGATGCCGATGCGGCAGACGAGGTTGAGGGCCACCGCGACCACCATGCCGAGCGCCAGGCCGGAGCTGGCCAGTGGCTGCAACGCCGGTGGCACCATCGCCGCCAGCTCGGGCATCGCTCGATGGCTGGTGGCGGCGATGATGGCGGCCCCGACCACGAGCGCCCGGCGCCGGTCGAGCACGCGCGAGCCGATCAGCTCCATGCCGTTGGCCACCATGTAGATGGCGGCGAAGGCGAGCACGCCACCCAGCACCATGCCGGGCATGAGCTCGAACAGGGCCGCGAGCTTCGGCATGCAGGCCATGGCGGCCAGCCAGCCTGCCAAGGTGAGCGCGATCCAGCGGCTGGTGGCACCGGTGGCGCCGGAGATGCCGACCGCACTCGTCGCCGAGTTCTGGCCGGTGCTGCCGAGGAGGCCGGCGCAGATCGAGGCGAGCCCGTCGCCGAAGACGCCCCGCCGGAGGTTGCCGGCGTCCGGCCGGCTCCAGTCGGCGTCGTTGAGGCGCTGCGCCGTGCTGACGGCACCGATGGTCTTCAGGGTGGCGGCGAAAGCGGCGAGCCCGAAGGCCAGGAGCAGGGTCGGGTCAGGGCTGATCGTCCAGGCGAGATGGCCGAGGCGCGGCAGGGCAAGCCATGGCGCGGCGGCGAGATGCTGCCAGGCATCGGGCGCAATGGCACCCAGCGAGGCAGCGAGACCGAGCCCGGCCGCCATGCCGATGAGGGCTGCATAGAGCCGGAAGCCGGGGCCGCCGAAGACGCTGACGGCAGCCGCCACGCCGAAGGTGGCAAGGCCGATGCCGAAACCGGCCTCGGGACGGACGGTGCCGGTCGGATGGACCAGCTGGTCGAGACCGATGAAGCCGGCCTCGAGCCCGACCAGGAGGACGGTGACGCCGGCGACCTCGGGCGGGAAGAGCACGCGCAGGCGACGCAGCGCCGAGGCCAGGCCGACCTCGAAGCAACCGGCGAGGATGGTCATGCCGAAGACGAGCGGCAGGCCGCCGGCCGAGGCGGCAAGCATGAAGGCCGGAAAATAGTTGACCGAGCAGAATCCCGGCACGAGGTAGCCGGACCCGAAGCGGCCGAACGGGAAGGCCTGGAGCAGGGAGGCCACCGCGATCGCCAGCATCGACATGGAGACGATGGCCGCGAGGGTCGCCGAGTCGACGCCGGCTGTCCGGGCGACGAAGACAGGGATCACGAGCGATGAGGCAACGACCGCCATGTGCTGCAGGCCGAGCAGGACCAGCGGGGCGGCCGGTGGTCGCTCGTCGACGGCATAGATCAGGGTCGGTGGCCGGCTGTCGCGACTGAATGGAGGCGGGCTCTCGACTGCATCCCGCGGGGGAAATGGGACGGATTCCGGATCGAGCGAGCTTGTTATTGTTGCCATTTCTCTTGCTCCTGCCGTGCGACGCGACCAGGAGAATCTTTCGATCGCCTGACTACTACTCGGCGAAGAGCAACATTCTGGCAGTGTGAATTGCCACAGAAGAGCAGTTGCCGTCTGTTACAGTTCTGTTCCCGACAGCGCCCGGTTCTTGTCGACGCCGAGCCGATAGAACGTCACCGGCCGGTCCAGGCCATGCAGGTGGGCGGTCTCCTCTTGCTGCTCGAGCCCGGCAAGGACTCCGGTCACCGCCGGGTCGTCGTGCAGGGCTGACGAGACGACGATGTCGTGGCCGCGGCTCTGCCCCTGGAGGCGGGCCGCGAGGTTCACGGCGGCACCGAAATAGTCGAGCGTGCCGGCGGTCGTCACGGCGATGCATTCGCCGCGATGCAGGCCGAGCTTGATAGTGATGGCGTTGGCCGCGTGCTCGGCGTTGAACCCGGCGACGCTGGACTGGATGGCGAGGGCCGCCCGGGCGGCGTTGGCCGGCTCGGCGAAGGCGGCCATCACGGCATCGCCTATCGTCTTGACCAGGATGCCGTCATGCTCGCGGACATGGGTCGCGAAGAAGGCGAAATGGTCGCGGATCAGGCTGTAGGCGGCGCTGTCGCCGATGCTTTCGTAGAGGGCGGTCGAGCCCTCGAGGTCGGAGAACATGATGGTGACCTGGCCGATGACGACATCGTCGCCGGGCCGCAGCACCTGGGTCGGGCAGAGCTCGCGGAAGACCGGCATGGCGATCACCCGGTCGCCGGTCAGCGCATCCTTCGACCAGCTCCGCTCCTCGATCACGAGGTTGAGCGGCCGGTCGCTGGCGTTGCGGAGCAGGATCGTCCCGGGCTCGGCGAGCGGCCCCGCCACGACAGTCCCGTCCTCGGCCACGACCTCGGGAAAGGCGCCGCCCGCATGGTCGAGGTCGCTCTCGCCGCCAGCCTCGACCGTGCGCAGCCGATAGGCGCCGGGCTCGATCACGAGCGGCAGGACCAGGGCGGCACCGGCCGCCACCGCGTGCTGGACCAGCACATGCGGCGTCGCGGCCGGGCTCATCATGCAGAAATCGGCGTCGGGCAGGTCGCGCAGCCAGCCGGCGGGCTGGAACACGAGCTCGACATTGGCGGCGAAGTCCCGCTCGTAGTCGATGTTGCAGCTCTCGCAGTGCACGCCGCGCGGCATCTCGTAGAGGTTGGTCACGACGGACTTGCCGACCCGGCAGCGCGGGCAGAGGATTGCCCAGCGCATCTCCAGGATCCCGGCCGCCTGGGCGGCGACGCAGAGCTCGACCACCGCCGTCTCCGGAGCACCCCAGGCTTTTGCCAGGGCGAGCGGGCGGATGCGCTTGAGGTCGGCGCGCGCGGCGGTGGTGAGATAGCTGGCGAGACGCGCGGTCAGGCCATGGCCGAAGGGCCCGCTCTCGATCCCGGCCAGGGCTTCTTGCAGCCGCGCCTCGCTCGCCGCCTTGAGCGGATGCGGCTTCAGCGCCGGTGCGAGGTCCGGATCGTCGAGGGCGGCGATGCGCCGGTCGTTGGTTCCGATCAGGTTCGTGGCGACGCGACCGAGCACGCCGAGACGGTCGATGACGTTGCCGAGCAGGGTGTTCCAGAAGGCCTCGAACACGTAAGTCACGCGCGTGCCGCCGCCGTCCACATCGAGGCGGACATGCATGCCGATGGTGTCGACGGGCCCCTTCGTGTAGCGGCGCACCTGCGAGAAGGAGCGCTCTTCGACCCACTCGCCGAAGCCCTCCTCCCATTCCACCTCGAACGGCCCGAGCCGGCCGCGGCCGCGGCGCACGACCGTGCCGTCCGGCCGGGCGGTGTCCTCGATGGTGTAGGCGTTGAGCCCTTCGGTCAGCTCGTTGCCGCGCTCGGTATCGGCGACGATGGCCCAGATGTCGGCCGGCGGCCGAGCGTAGCGCCGCTCGAACTCGAGGCGGCGTTGGCGCATCGCCGGGGCGGCCTAGGCCCCGTCCTGAGCCCGCTCCATGGCGACGCTGAGCTTCGGCCCCTTGGCGATGGTCTGGTAGACGACGCAATAGCGCTCGGTGAGCTTGAGGAGCGAATCGAGCTGCTCCTGCGGCGCGTCGGTGGCGACGTCGAAGCGCAGACGGATGGCCTCGAAGCCGACGGGCGCCTCGCGCTCGACGCCGAGCGTACCGCGGAAGTCGAGATCGCCCTCGGCGGTGACCCGGCCGGAGCGCAGCTCGATGCCGAGCGCCGTCGCCACCGCCTTCAGCGTCACCCCGGCGCAGGCGACCAGCGCCTCGAGCAGCATGTCGCCCGAGCAGAGTTCCTGGCCGGTGCCGCCGGTGGCCGGGTGCAGGCCGGCGATCTGGATGGCGCGGCCGGTCTCGACCTTGCAGGCGATGGCCTGGTCATCGACCTCGCCGGAGGCGCGGAGCGTGATCCGGGCGGCCGCTGCGTCCTCGCGGTAGCGGCTCTTCAAGGGGGCCTGGAGCGCCTTCAGGGCGGCGGCATCGAGCATCGGCGAGTTCTCCGTGTTGGCGTGCGGCGGCTACCAGCCGCCGACAGCGACATTGGCCTGGGTGCTGGCGCGCTGGCGGGCGAGTCCGAGCGAGCCGTCGAGTGCATGCAGCACCCGGCGCTCGACGGCAATGAAGGCGTCGTCGAGCCGGTGGCGCGGGCGCGGCAGGTCGATGCGGATCTCCTTGAAGACGCGGCCGGGGCTCGGCTGCATGACCACCACCCGGTCGGCGAGGAGAATGGCCTCCTCGACGTCGTGGGTGACCAGCGCCAGGGTCGGCCGGCTCGCTTCCCAGAGGGCCAGCAGCGCATGCTGCAGGTCGGCCCGGGTGAAGGCGTCTAGGGCCGAAAAGGGCTCGTCGAGGAGCAGCACCTTGGGGCGGGCGACGAGGGCCCGGGCGATGGAGACGCGCTGCGCCTGGCCGCCCGAGAGCTCGCGCGGCCAGGCGCTCTCGTAACCGGCGAGGCCGATGCGCTCGAGGGCACGGACAACGCGTTCATGACGCTCGGCCCTGGGCAAATGGGTGAGGCCGAAGCCGATATTGCCCGCGACGTCGAGCCAGGGGAGCAGGCGCGGCTCCTGGAAGACGATGCCGACCGCCTCGTGCGGGGCGGTGATGACCGTGTCCTCGACCGAGACCGAGCCCGAGCTCGGCCGGTCGAGGCCGGCGGCGAGCCTGAGCAATGTGGACTTGCCGCAGCCCGAGCCGCCGATGATCGCCACGATCTCGCCGGCGTCGAGCTCGAGCGAAAGATGCGTCAGGGCGTGGGTGCCGTTGGGGTAGATCTTCTCGATCTGGTCGAAGCGCAGCATGGCGGCGGGCGGGGCGTCGGCTCAACCGGCCGGCGCGAAGCCGTCCTTCCAGCGGAGGAAGGGCCGGGTCGCGGCGACGAGGAGCGCGTCGGTGAGCTTGCCGAGCACGGCGAAGACCAGGATCGAGGCGATGATCTGGTCCGGCTTGCCGAGCTGCTGGCCGTCGACGAGGAGGTAGCCGAGCCCCTGCGAGGCGCCCATGAACTCGGCGGCGACGACGAACATCCACCCCAGACCGAGGCCGGCCCGAAGTGCCAGGATATAGGCCGGCAGGATCGCCGGCAGGAGGATGCGCCGCACCAGGGCCGGGCCGGAGAGGCGGAAGACGCGGCCGACCTCGACGATCTTGCGGTCGACCGAGAGGATCTCGCCCATCACGCCGAGATAGACCGGGAAGAAGACGCCGACGGCGATGAGCGCCACCTTGGACTGCTCGAAGATGCCGAGCCAGAGGATGAAGAGCGGGACCCAGGCGATCGAGGGCACGGCCCGCAGCCCCTGCAGGGTCGGGTCGACCAGCCGGCGCGTCAGGCCCGAATAGCCGGCGGCGGCGCCCACCAGCGTGCCGGCGACCGTGCCGATGACGAAGCCGACGGCGACGCGCCAGGTGGTGATCCAGATGTGCTCCCAGAGGTCGCCGCTGGCGGCGAGCTTGAAGAGCGTCGCGAAGATCGCGCTCGGCGGCGGCATCAGGCGGCGCGAGGTCAGGCCGAGCGCCGCCGCCGCTTCCCAGACCAGAGCGAGCAGGACGGGCAGCGCCAGGCCGAGCACCAGCGGGCTGGAGAGAATGGCGGCGAGCCCGCCACCCGCCCTCGCACGCCGGGCGGCGGGCGCGGGGCGCCCGACCAGATCAGCGGTCAGCTCAGCTCTGGCCATCGATCCGGTTCTTTCTCCGCCCCCGCGCACGCACCCATCCCGTTATCGGCTCAATCGGCGAGCGCCTCGCCGAAGCTCGGATCGATCAGCTCGTCAAGCACCGCCTCGACATCGACCGATGCCTCGATGACGCCCGCCTGCTGCAGCGCCAGGCCCGCCTCGAGAATGGTCGCCCGCTGCTCCTCGCCGATCCGGTTATGGGTCAGCTCGGTCCGCTCACCAAGCTGCTTTTGCGCCACCTCGACCGGAATCCCGGCCTCCTCGGCGAGCAGGGCCGCCAGCTCGTCCGGGTGATCGAGGGCCCACTGGCGGCCTTCCTCGTAGACGGCGAGGACCCGGGCGATGATCTCCGGGTGCTCGGCCGCGAACTCCTCGCGGACGTTGAGGATGCCCCAGCTGTTGGCGTCGGCGTTGCGGTAGAAGAGGCGCGCACCTTCCTCGAGCTCGGCCGAGGCCATCATCGGGTCGAGCCCGGCCCAGGCGTCGACATCGCCGCGCGACAGGGCGGCGCGGCCGTCGGCGTGCTGCAGGAGGACGAAGTCGACATCGTCCTCGCCGAGCCCGGCATCGGCGAGGGCGCGCATCAGGAAGATGTGCGGGTCGGTGCCGCGGGTGACCGCCACGCTCTTGCCCTGGAGGTCCTCGACCTTCTCGATCGGGCTGTCGGCGGTGGTGACCAGGGCGGTCCATTCCGGCTTGGAATAGACGTAGATCGACTTGATCGGGTTGCCGTTGATGCGCCCGACGAGCGAGGCGGCACCGGCGGTCGAGCCGAACTGGATGGCGTCGGCGCTGAGGAACTCGAGCGCCTTGTTCGAGCCGTGCGACTGCACCCAGCGCACCTCGATGTCGTCCTTCGCGAACTCCTCCTCGATCAGCCCCTGGTTCTTCAGGACCAGGCTCACCGGGTTGTAGAAGGCCCAGTCGACGACCAGCTCGTCGATCTCGGCGGCTCCGGCCGAATGCCAGGGCTGCAGCAGGAAGGCCGCGGCAGCGGCGGAAAGGAGCAGGCGGCGGGCGAAAGTCGGCATGACATGCCTCCCAATTACTCAATTGTGGCTGTAAAATTTATTTTTCACAGCTCCGAGGTGGTGGAGAGCTAGGAGTCGGCCCTCCTCTTGTCAAGCGGCGGTGCCGGCCGGCGGACGGGCTTGCGGTCGCGCCAGTGATGGGCGACGCTGCGCCGGGCTTCACGTGTCGAAGGTAACTGTAGCGCCATGTCGTCGACCGCAAAAGTCGAGCTCGACCCTGCCATCCGCGACGCCTGGCACGTCTGCGCCGTCGCCGCCGATATCGCCCCGGGGGCGACCGCCATCCAGCGCCTCTTCGGCCAGCGGCTCGAAGTGGCGCGGGACGCTGCCGGTCGCCCGGTCGTCAGGGGTGACGAGCGGGCCCTGCCGGTGCTCGAGCGCTACGGCTTCATCTGGACCTCGCCCGGCACGCCGCCCGCCGACCTCTTCCTCCTGCCCGGCTATGACGAGCCGGATCGCAAGAACGTGGTGACCGGCTCGGTCGGCATCAGGGTCTCGGCCCCCCGGGCCGTCGAGAACTTCCTCGACATGGGGCATTTCCCCTTCGTGCATACCGGCATTCTCGGCGAGGAGCCGCATACCGAGGTCAAGGAGTACGCCGTCGCGATCGATGCGGTGGCCGACGAGGTGGTGGCGACCGAATGCCAGTTCTACCAGCCGCGCGCGGCGGCGGGCTCGAGCGGCGGGGCGAAGACCGAGTATGTCTACCGCGTGCCGCATCCATTCTGCGCCATCCTCTACAAGACGAGCCCGTTCGACGCGGTGCGCATGGATATCGTCGCCCTCTTCGTCCAGCCGGTGGGCGAGGAGGAGATCATCGGCCACACCATGATGTCGATCATCGACGACCGGAGCACGGCGACCGATGTGCGCCATTTTCAGCTCACCATCTT
>JAUIID010000071.1 GCA_030431615.1 Alphaproteobacteria bacterium | reverse complement strand
CGGCGCATCGGGGTTGTAGGGCCTGAGCGAGCGGCGGTTGAGCGTGTCGAACAGCACGAAGACGCATTTCATCCCGTAGCTTCCTCCTTGGGGTCGCGCGCCTGACGGCGGCGAATGACGAGCGAGTAGACCACCGATCCCACCGCCAGCAGCAGGAAGGTGACGGCGAGCGGTCGCGTGAAGAGCGCCCAGGCATGCCCGTCGGCGCCGACCATCTTGCGGAAATTGCCCTCGATCAGCGGACCCAGCAGCAGGCCCAGCACGAAGGGCGGCAGGGGGTAGCGAAACCGGTCGAAGACGTAGCCGAGCAAGCCGAAGGCGCACATCACGAGAAGGTCGAACGCGCGGTTGTTCAGCGCGAAGACGCCGCTGCAGGCGAGGATGAAGAGCGCCGGCATGAGGATGCGCTTCGGCACCTCGACGACGCGCGCCAGCCAGCGCACCGAAAGCAGCAGGACGACCGCCATGACGATGCTGCCGAAGAAGACGGAGAAGTAGATGGCGTAGACGACGGTCGGGCTGTTGACGAAGAGCAGGGAGCCCGGCTGCAGCCCGTGGATCATCAGCCCGCCGAGCAGGACGGCGGTCACGGCATCGCCCGGGATGCCCAGGGTCAGCGCGATGATGAGGGCGCCGCCCACCGTGGCGTTGTTGGCCGCCTCCGAGGCGATCACACCCTCCGGCACACCGGTGCCGAACTTCTCCGGCGTCTTCGAGCTGTTCTTCGCCTGGGCATAGGCGATCAGCCCGGCGGGGCCGCCGCCCACGGCCGGAATGACGCCGACCACCGTGCCGATCAGCGCCGAGCGGATGTAGTTGAAGGTGTTGCGCCGCATCTCGCCGAGGCCCGGCAGGACGCGGCCGATGGACCGGCGGAGGTCGCCGTCGAACTTCATCCGGTCGGGGCCTGCCACCTCGTGCATGATCTGCGAGATGGCGAAGAAGCCGATCAGGGCCGGGATGAGGTCGACGCCGCTCATCATCGACGGCACGCCGAAGTCGAAACGGGGCAGCCCGTCCTCGGCGGATATCCCGAAGGTGGCGGCGAGCAGGCCGATCGTGGCCGTGACGACGCCCCGGATCAGCCGGTCGCCGGAAATGGCGATCACGGCGGTGAGCGCGAAGACACAGACCGCGACATAGTCCGCGAAGTAGAACTTGAGGGCGAACTCCGCGAGCAGGGGTGCCGTGACGACAAGAAAGACGCCGCTGATCACGGTGCCGAACATCGAGGCCACCGCGGCGTGGCCGATGGCCCGGCCCGCCAGACCCTTCTGCGCCATGGGGAAGCCGTCGAGCGTCGTCGCGACCGAGGCCGGCGTGCCCGGCATGCGGATGAGGATCGCGGTCACCGCACCACCCGAGATGCCGCCCACGAACACCGCCACGAGGAGGCTCATCGCGGCTTCGGGCTGCATGGTGAAGGTGAAGGGGATCAGGAGCGCCACGGCCATGGTGGAGCTCAGGCCGGGAATGATGCCGACGACGATGCCGAAGACCACGCCCAGGACCAGGATCAGGAGATTCCAGGGATCGAGGACAATCGCCAGGGCGTTGCCGAGCAGGACCGGGTCGAGCATGTGGCGTTTCCGTCAGATGGTCGTCGGACAGGCTCTCAGCCCAGCAGGCCTTCCGGAAGCTGCACCAGAAGGACCTGCTTGAAGACCAAATCGAGAGCCAGCGTCGTCACTACCGCCAGTGCCGCCGCCTCGACGAGCCGCTGCCAGCGGAGCTCGCGGCCGATCAGGAGCGAGGCGGCGAACACGAAGGCCGGCGTCAGGAGCAGAAAGCCGATGCGCGGCAGCAGCACGACGTAGGCGACACCAAGGCCGAGTGCCAGGAACGACCGGGCATGGACGCTGAGGAAAGGGCCGTCGTCCAGACGGCCCTTGACGATCAGGAAGACGGCGCAAAACCCGAGCAGCGCCAGCAGCAGCCGCGGCCAGAAGGCCATGCCGAGCGGCTCCCAGTCGTTCACCCGGAACGAGAAGGTCTCGAACAGGAGAAGTGCGCCGCCGGCCAGCAGGCCGATCCCGACGATCCGGTCCTGCTGCATGCCGGCGCCGCCCCGAGCCTCGCTCAGTAGCCGAGCTTCTTGCCGATCTCCATGATCTCCTCGTGAGTCTGGTCCACGAACGCCTCGTACTCCTCGCCCTCCATGAAGTTCCAGATCAGGTTGACCTGTTCCATCTTCGCCTGGAACTCGGCGTTCTCGCCGAGGCTACCGAGCGCGTCGCAGAACGTGTCGACGGCTTCGTCCGGCGTGCCGTTGGGAAAGAAGAACCCGTTGGCCTGGGAGAGCACGAGGTCGACGCCCTGTTCCTTGCCGGTCGGCAATTCCGGGGCGAAGCTCAGGCGCTCCGGGCTGAACACGGCGAGGATGCGCAGCTGGCCGTCCTTGTGCGGCCCGATCACGCCCGGGGTCGGCTCGATCAGCGCGTCCACATGACCGCCCAGCACTGCCGCCTTCTTCTCGGCGCCGTTGCCGGCGTTCACCTGCTTGAGCTCGACGCCCATCTCGTCCGCCACCATGCCGGCCGCGAACTGGGCGAGCGAGCCCACGCCCATGGCCAGGCCGACCTCGCCCGAGTTCGCCTCGGCGGCCTTGCGGTAATCGTCGAGCGTCTCGTAGGGTCCGTCGCCCTTCGCCGTCAGCGTGAGGAAGATATCGCCCACATGGCAGGCCGGATCGAAGTCGTCATTGGTGAAGGCCGCGACGCCCACCGCCTGCGCCACCTCGGTATTGGTCAGGTACATACCGACCGTGTAGCCGTCCGGGCGCGAGTTCATCGCCTCGAGCATGCCGACGGCGCCACCGGCACCGGTCATGTTGACGATGACGATGGTCTGGCCGAGCGCCGGCTCCAGATACTGTGCCACGGTGCGGATGAAGACGTCGGTCGAGCCGCCCGGCGGGTAGGGCAGGATGATCTTGACCGGCTTTTCCGGATAGGCGGCCTCGACCGGGACTGCTGAGGTCACCTGGACGACAGCAGCTGCCGACAGGGCGAGAAGCCACGAAGCCTGCTTGAGCATCGGTTACTCCACTGATCAATTTTCTTTATCGCTTCATCGAATGTTTGATCGCGGCGGTCGGAGCTGTCAACCGCGCATCCAGCTCCCAAAGGACCGAATTCCCCGGCCGCTTGCCCGTCGCACGTATTGCGGCCTAAGACGGCCTCCCGGCGACGGGAGCCGGAGCAGACAGGGTGGGGGAGACGGCATGACATTGCGCATCGGGTTCATCGGCGCCGGACTGATGGGGGCCGGCATGGCGAAGAACATCGTCACCAAGGGCTACCCGCTCGGCATTCTCGGGCATCGCAAGCGCGAGACCGTGGAGCGGCTGGTCGGCCTCGGTGCCGTGGAGGCGAAGAGCCCGGCCGAGCTCGCCCGGGGCAGCGACATCGTCGTGCTCTGCCTGCCGTCCTCCGCCGAGGTGGAGGCCGTGGTGTTCGGCGATCAGGGTCTGCTCGCCGGCGCCCATGAGGGCCTCATCGTGGTGGATTCGACCACCGCCGAGCCGTCCTCGACCGAGCGCGTCGCGGCTGCCCTCGCCGAACGCGGCGTGCGCTTCGCCGACGCGCCGCTCACCCGCTCGCCGCCCGACGCCGAGGCCGGCCGGCTCAACACGCTGGTCGGCGGCGAGGACAGCGTCGTCGAGGCCATCCGCCCGGTGCTCGAGACCTTCTCGGAGAACATCTTCCACATCGGGCCGCTCGGCAGCGCCCACAAGATGAAGCTGATCAACAACTTCATGACCCAGGGCATGGCAGCGCTCATCGCCGAGGCCTGCGTCACCGCCACCAAGGCCGGGGTCGATCTGGAGAAGCTCTTCGAGGTCGGCAAGGCGGGCGCCGCCAACAGCAGCGTCTTCCAGCGCATGATGCCCTGGGTCCTTGGCCACAACGAGGGCGGGATGCTCTTCCAGCTGAAGAACTCCCGCAAGGACGTGCGCTACTACACCCACCTCGCCGAGGCCGTCGGCGTGGCGAGCTTCCTGGGCGAGGCCGTGCATCAGACCTTCGTGCTGGCGACACTGCAGGGCGAGGGCGAGAACTACGTCCCGGCCGTCGCACGGGGCCTCGGCAAGGCGCAGGGCGTCGACGTCGGCCCCAAGCCCAAGAGCTGAGGGCCTCTACCCTCGCGTCGGCAGGTCCAGGCCGACGCCCTCGAGGTGGCCGAAGAGCTCGCGCAGCCAGCGTGTGGCGGCCTCGGGCAAGGGCGGCCGGAGGATCGAGGCGACGTTGCTCTCGAGATGCTTGCGGTCGCCGGTGCCGAAGAGCACGACGTCCACCCCGGGCTCGTGGCGCACATAGCGATAGGCCGCGTCGAAGAGGCTCTCGGCACCATGCTCGTCGACGAGGCAGGCCAGCGGCTCGTCGAGCCGGGCGAGCTCCTCCGGCACCTTGCCTTCGGCCGCCAGCTCGCGCATCGCCTGGCGCAGCCGCTCGGGCCGGCTGAAGATGGTGCGGACGGCGAACATCAGGAGCGTGCCGATGCCGTTCGCCTGCGTCTGCGGGAAGATGGTCGCCCGCGCGTTCTGGTGCATCATGTGGAAGGCCAGCATCACCACCTCCCAGGCCGGGTCCCGCGTCGCCTGCTGCAGGGTCAGGTGCTGCGGGTCGAACGGCCCCGATTCGGTGATGCCGATATGGCGAACCTTGCCGGCATCGCGCTCGCGGGCCACCGCGTCGCGCAGCGCCAGGGCGTGGGCGTAGTTCTCGGGCTTCACCGCATGCAGCAGGTAGACGTCGACATGGTCGACGCCGAGCCGCTTCAGCGACGCATCGAGATTGGCGCGGATGGCTTCGGCCGAGAGTTCTTCACCATCGATGATGACCTGGCTCTTCGTGCAGAGCACCACCTCGTCGCGCGGCAGGTCGGCCAGCGCCATGCCGACGGCCGTCTCGGTGCCGTAGGCCATGGCGGTGTCGATGAAATTGACCCCGAGATCGAACGCGGCCCGCACGATCCCCGCGGCTTCGCGGTCGCTCCGTCCCTGGCCGAGGCCGAGCTTGCTGCTGCCGCCGCAGCCGAGGCCGGCGACACTGACCTTCAGGCCGGTCCGGCCGAGCTGGGTGTAGTCCATAACTTTCCTCCCGTCGCCGGCACTGGTAGAGCCCGTGTGTCCGGCTGTCGACACCCGCCGCGCTGATCGCTTGCAGTTTCATCAACTATAGAGTTAGTTCGTCCGGTCATTTGCAACCGGGCGAGCCGCCTTGGTCCAGACCAGATCAGCCACCACCATCGCCCGGGTCGAGACGGTCGCTTTTGTCGGCCTCGAGGCGGCACCTGTCGATGTCGAGGTGCAGCTCGGCAGCGGCCTGCCGTCCTTCTCGATCGTCGGTCTCGCCGACAAGGCGGTCGCCGAGAGCCGTGACCGGGTGCGCGCGGCGCTGGCCGCCATGAGCCTCGCCTTGCCGCCCAAGCGGATCACGGTGAATCTCGCCCCCGGTGATCTCCTGAAGGAGGGCAGCCACTACGACCTGCCCATCGCGCTCGGGCTGCTGACCGTGATGGGCATTCTCGACAGCGAGGCGCTCCGGGGCCGACTGGCGCTCGGCGAGCTCGCCCTCGACGGCGGGCTGCGTCCGGTCTCGGGCGTGCTGGCGGCCACGCTCGCCGCCGCCGAGCGGCAGCTCGGCCTCGTCTGCCCGCAGGCCTCGGGCGGCGAGGCGGCCTGGCTCGGCGAATCCGTCGAGGTGATCGCCGCACCGGACCTCTATTCGCTGGTCGGCCATTTCCGTGGCAAGAACGTCCTGCCGCCGCCCGACCCGGTCGGACCCACGAGCCCGCCGGTCTATCCCGACCTCAAGGACGTCAAGGGCCAGGAAACGGCCAAGCGTGCCCTGGAGGTCGCGGCCGCCGGCGGCCACAACCTCCTGATGCTGGGCCCGCCCGGCGCCGGCAAGTCGATGCTGGCGGCCCGCCTCGTCGGCATCCTGCCCCCTTTGAGCGCCCCAGAGATCCTCGAGCTCGGGCTGATCCGCAGCGTCGGCGGCAGGCTGGAGGCCGGCAGGCTGCCCGAGGGCCGGCCGTTCCGCAGCCCGCACCATGCCGCCTCGATGGCCGCCATCGTCGGCGGCGGACGCGACGCCCGGCCGGGCGAGATCAGCCTCGCCCATCGCGGCGTGCTCTTTCTCGACGAGCTGCCGGAGTTCGGCCGCCAGGTGCTCGAATCGCTGCGCCAGCCGATGGAGGCCGGCACGGTCACCGTCGCCCGGGCCAACCACCACGTCACCTATCCCGCCCGCTTCCAGCTCGTCGCGGCGATGAACCCCTGCCGCTGCGGCTATCTCGACGACGCCAACCTCGCCTGTGCCCGGGCACCGCGCTGTGCGGAGGACTACCAGAAGCGCATCTCGGGGCCGCTCTTCGACCGCATCGACCTGCATGTCGAGGTGGCCGCCCTGAGCGTCCAGGACCTGACCCTGCCGGTGCCGACCGAGAGCTCCGCCGAGGTGGCCGCCAGGGTCGCCGCCGCCCGCACGCTCCAGGCCGAACGGCTGGCCGGGCTCGGCCTGGCGACGGACCGGCCGCCGCTCAATGCCGAGCTTGAGGGCGAGCTGCTCGAGCAGGTCTGCGAGGCCGAGCCGGCCGCCGCCGAGCTCCTGACCCGGGCGATGGAGCGGCTGCGCTTCTCCGCCCGCGGCTACCACCGCATCCTGCGCGTCGCCCGCACCTTGGCCGACCTCGAGGCCTCGCCCGTCATCCGCAAGGTGCACATCGCCGAAGCCATCGCCTTCCGCCGCCGCCCGCCGGGTCGCCAGGCGGCTTGACCGCGGCGCGCGGTGCTGGTGTCGTGCGCCCGCACTCTTCGGACGAGGCGGGCCAGGCATCCATGATCATCGGCATCGGCAGCGACCTGATCGACATCCGCCGGGTCGAGAAGACGCTCGAGCGGTTCGGCGAGCGGTTCACCAGCCGCTGCTTCACGGCGATCGAGCGGGCCAAGGCGGATCGCCGGCTCAGGCGGGCCGACACCTACGCCAAGCGCTACGCCGCCAAGGAGGCCTGCAGCAAGGCGCTGGGAACGGGCTTCAGCCAGGGCGTCTTCTGGCGCGATATCGGTGTCGTCAACCTGCCCTCGGGCAAGCCGACCCTGGCGCTGACCGGCGGGGCGGAAGCCCGGCTCCGGGCCATCACGCCCCTCGGTATGACGGCCGCTCTCGAGCTGACCTTGACCGACGAGCCGCCCCTGGCCTACGCCCTCGTCATCCTGACGGCTGTGCCGGGCGATGCGCCGATGCTTTACCCGCCGCCGTCCGTCGGTTAATGACAGTACGTTCAGGCCGTCAACGCTGCTCTCCTTGTCGCTGCGGCGCCCGGTCACCCATCTGTCAGCAGCGCGAGTCGAGCTATAGCCAAGCGTGTCTCCTCCCACTCAAGCCGCCATTCGCGTGACCCTATCGCCATGACCTCGAAAAAGTCTGGCGGTATCAAGGACACGCTGAAGACGCTCGTCTACGCGATCGCCATTGCGCTGTTCGTGCGGACGTTCGCGTACGAGCCGTTCAACATCCCGTCGGGGTCGATGAAGCCGACCCTCCTGGTGGGCGACTATCTCTTCGTCTCCAAGTTCGCCTATGGCTACAGCCAGTACTCCCTGCCGCTCGGCCTGCCTTTGTTCTCCGGCCGGATCTTCGGCTCGTTGCCGGAGCGCGGCGACGTCGCCGTGTTCAAGCTGCCGTCCGACAACAGCACCGACTACATCAAGCGCATCGTCGGCCTGCCGGGCGACACCGTCCAGGTGATCAACGGCGTCCTGCAGATCAATGGCGAGGCGGTGAAGCTCGAGGCGCTCGCCCCCTTCGTCGACGACATGGACGGGCGCGAGGTCGCGATCCCGATGTATGCCGAGACCCTGCCCGGCAGCGACGAATCGCACCTGATCCTCGATCTCACCGAGCGCGGCCGGCTCGACAACACAGATGTCTTCGTGGTGCCGGAAGGCCACGTGTTCGCCATGGGCGACAACCGCGACAACTCGCTCGACAGCCGGACCACCAATGTCGGCTTCGTCCCGATCGAGAACCTGATCGGCCGGGCCGATCTCCTGATGTTCTCGGTCGACGGCTCGGCCCGCATCTGGGAGCCGTGGAAATGGCCCTGGGCGATCCGCTACAATCGACTCTTCCGGCCCATCACCTGATCGTTTCGCCATGAAATCGCGTTCCGCCAACGAGCGCCCGGGCGATCTCGCCGAGCTCGAGGCGGTGATCGGCTATCGTTTCGCCGACCGGCTGGTGCTGGGTGAGGCCCTGACCCACGCCAGCGCCATGACCCTGGGTCGCCGGCGCGGCAGCCGTTCGCCCCGGCGCAGCTACGAGCGACTCGAGTTCCTGGGCGACCGGGTGCTCGGCCTCGCCGTGGCGCACCTCCTGATCGAGGCCTACCCCGACGAGGCCGAGGGCGGGCTGACCCATCGCCAGTCGATGCTGGTCTGCCGCGAGACCCTGGCCGAGGTCGCCGAGGAAATCGAGCTCGGCCGCTTCCTGCTCGTGGCGCATGGCGGGCGGGGCAGCGGCGGGCTCGCCAACCCGACCATTCTCGCCGACGCCTGCGAGGCCTTGGTGGGTGCCGTCTTCATCGATGGCGGCTACGGTGCTGCGGCCGAGCTCGTTCGCCGCTACTGGGAAGGCCGGGTCGCCGATCTCACCCGCTCGCCGCGCGACGCCAAGACCATGCTGCAGGTCTGGGCCCTGGCCCGCACGCGCGAGCTGCCGAGCTACACGGTGCTCGACAGCGAGGGCCCGGCCCATGCGCCGGTCTTCACCGTCGAGGCCAGCCTCGGCGAGCTCGGTGCCGCCACTGCCGAGGCGGGCTCCAAGCGCGCGGCCGAGCAGGCTGCCGCCGCCCTCCTTCTCGAACGGCTCGAAGGGGATGCCGGTGACGCCTGAATCGACCGCGCCCGAGACCAGGGCCGGCTTCGTCGCCATCCTCGGCGCGCCCAATGTCGGCAAGTCGACCCTGCTGAACCGCCTCGTCGGCACCAAGGTCTCCATCGTCTCGCCCAAGGTGCAGACGACGCGCCGGCGCATCATCGGCATCTCGATCCAGGATGACGCCCAGGTCCTCTTCGTCGACACGCCCGGCATCTTCACCGCCAAGAAGCGCCTCGAGCGGGCCATGGTGCAGGCCGCCTGGGCGGCCGCCGCGGATGCCGATCTCTGCCTCTTCCTGGTCGACGCCCGGCGCGGCCTCGATGCCGACAGCCGGACCGTGCTCGAGGGCCTCGAGAACAGCCGCCGGCCGCCCGTCCTGGTCGTCAACAAGATCGACCTCGTGCCGCACGAGAAGCTCCTGCCGCTAGTCAAGTCGCTCAACGACCTGCTCGCCTTCGACGCCACCTTCCTCGTCTCCGCCGAGAACGGGGACGGCTGCCCGGCGCTGCTCGCCGCCACGGCCGAGCGTTTGCCTCCCGGCCCCTGGCTCTATCCCGAGGACCAGCTCTCGGACCTCTCCAACCGAGCGCTCGCCGCCGAGATCACCCGCGAGAAGCTCTTCATCCAGCTCCACCAGGAGCTGCCCTATAGCACCACGGTCGAGACCGAGGCCTGGGCCGAGGCGCCGGACGGTGCCGAGATCCGCATCGACCAGGTGATCTACGTGCAGCGACCGAGCCAGAAGGGCATCGTGCTCGGCAAGGGCGGCCGCCAGATCAAGGCGATCGGCGAGGCGGCGCGGCTCGAGCTCGAGGAGATCCTGGAAGCCCGCGTCCACCTCTTCCTCTTCGTCAAGGTGCGCGAGCGCTGGCAGGAGGACGCCGAGCGCTATGGCGAGATGGGCCTCGATTTCCCGGACTAGCGAGCCAGGGCGATGATCGAATGGCGCGACGAGGGGATCCTGCTGAGCGCCCGGCCACTGGGCGAGCGCGACGCGGTCGCCGCCTTCCTCACCTTCGAGCACGGCCGCCATGCCGGCCTCGTCAGGGGCGGCGCCGGCAAGCGGCAGGGTGCCCTGCTGCAGCCGGGCAACCGGCTGGCGCTGACCTGGAGCGCCCGGCTGGAGCAGCATCTCGGCGCCTTCACGCTGGAGCCGGTGCGGCTGCACGCGGCGGGGATCATGGGCGATGGCGACGCCCTCCTGGCGCTGGGTGCCGCCACCGCACTCGTCGAGCTCGGTTGCGGCGAGCGCGACCCGCACCCCGCCCTCTATGCCGCCCTGCTCAGGCTGATCGAAACACTGCATGCTGGCGAGGAGTGGCAGGAGACCTATGTCCGCTTCGAGCTCGTGCTGCTGGCCGAGCTCGGCTTCGCCGTGGACCTCGAGCAGTGCGCCGTTACCGGTGCCACCGAGGATCTCGCCTTCGTCTCGCCGCGCACCGGCCGGGCGGTCAGCAGCGCTGCCGCCGGGGACCTCGCCGCCCGGCTCCTGCCGCTGCCGGGCTTCCTCGTGGGCCGGGGTGAAGCGGACGAGGAATCGATCGCTCAGGGGTTGCGGCTTGCCGGGCATTTCCTGAACCGGCATATCCTCCAGCCGATGGACAAGGCGATGCCGACCGCGCGCGAGCGCCTAGTCCTGAGACTGACCCAAACGACAAGGGACGATGGCTGATGGCAGTTGCGGCACCAGCCGGCGGATCGGTGGTTCCGATCGAGCTCAAGACGGCGCTCTCCGAGCGCTACCTCGCCTATGCGCTCTCGACCATCACCTCGCGCTCGCTGCCCGATGTCCGCGACGGGCTGAAGCCGGTCCAGCGGCGCCTGCTCTACGCCATGCTGCAACTCCGCCTCGATCCGGCCTCGGCCTACAAGAAATGCGCCCGCGTCGTCGGCGACGTGATCGGCAAGTACCACCCGCACGGCGACGTCGCCGTCTACGACACCCTCGTCCGCCTCGCCCAGGGCTTCTCGCAGCGCTACCCGCTGGTCGATGGCCAGGGCAATTTCGGCAATATCGACGGCGATAACGCCGCCGCCATGCGGTACACCGAGAGCCGACTGACCGCCGTGGCCGCCGCCCTGCTCGAGGGCATCGACGAGGACACGGTGGACTTTCGCGCCACCTATGACGGCAGCGAGGACGAGCCCGTCGTCCTGCCGGCGGCCTTCCCCAATCTCCTCGCCAATGGCTCGGCCGGCATCGCCGTCGGCATGGCGACCAGCATCCCGCCGCACAACGCGGCCGAGCTTTTCGGCGCCCTGGCTTTCCTCCTGGAACGGCCGGCTGACGCGCCGCCCGCGTCCGTGGACGAGCTCATGGCCTTCGTCCGGGGCCCGGACCTGCCGACCGGGGGTGTGCTGATCGAGCCCCCCGCGGTCATCGCCGAGGCCTATGCCACCGGCCGCGGTGCCTTGCGGGTGCGCGCCCGCTGGAGCGTGGAGAAGCTGGCCCACGGCCAGTACCAGATCATCGTCACCGAGATTCCCTACCAGGTGCAGAAGGCCCGGCTGATCGAGCGCCTGGCCGAGCTCCTGGCGGCGAAGAAGCTGCCGCTGCTCGCCGACCTCAGGGACGAATCCTCGGAGGACATCCGCCTCGTCCTGGTACCCCGTTCGCGCGGCGTGCCGGCGGAGCTCGTCATGGAGCAGCTCTTCCGCCAGTCCGAGCTCGAATCGCGGCTCTCGCTCAACATGAACGTACTCGACGCCCAGGGCGTGCCGCGCGTCATGGGGCTGCTCGAGCTGCTCGAGGCCTTCATCGCGCATCGGCTCGACGTGCTGGTCCGCCGTTCGCGCTTCCGGCTCGGCAAGATCGACGACCGGCTCGAGATCCTCGAAGCCTATCTCAAGATCTTCCTCGATATCGACAAGGTGATCCGCATCATCCGCGAGGAGGACGAGCCGAAACCCGTCCTCATGGCAACCTTCGAGCTCAACGAGCGCCAGGCCGAGGCCGTCTTGAACCTCCGCCTGCGCAATCTTCGCCGGCTCGAGGAAATGGCGCTCGAGAAGGAGCGCAAGGCCCTCGCGAAGGAGCGCCGGGAGCTCACCGCCCTGCTCGCCGATCCGGAGAAGCGCCGGGCGACGCTCGCCGCCGCCATGCGCGACGGTGCCGAGACCTGGGGGCAGGGGCCGCTCGGCCCGCGGCGGACCGAGCTCGGGGCCGCCCCGGTGCTCGATCCGGCGCTGATGGAGCTGCCGGTCGAGCGCTATCCGGTCACCGTCTTCTGCTCGGCCAAGGGCTGGGTCAGGACCGTGCGCGGCCACCAGGGCGACACCAGCGAGGCGAAGTACAAGGACGGCGACGCCGAGCGCTTCGTCATCCCGGCCCAGAGCAGCGACAAGCTGCTCGCCGTCGCGACGGACGGCCGCTGCTACCTCGTCCCGGTCGAGAAGCTGCCATCCGGCCGCGGCCAGGGCGAGCCCCTCTCCATCCTGATCGACCTCGCCAAAGGCGTGGATCTCCTCACTCTCTTGGTCCACCGGCCGGACGGCCGCGTCGCGCTTGCGACCCGCAACGGCCGTGGCTTCGTCGCCCGCGAGAGCGAGATCGCGGCCCAGACCCGGGGCGGCAAGCAGGTGGTCAACCTGGAGACCGACGACCGGCTCGTCATCGCCACGCCGGTCACCGGCGACCATGTCGCGGTGATCGGCACCAACAACCGGCTCCTGATCTTCCCGGTCGCCGACCTGCCCGAGATGAGCCGCGGCCGCGGCGTGCTCCTGCAGCGCTACAAGGACGGCAAGCTCTCGGATCTCGTGACCCTCGATGTGGCGGACGGCCTCGCCTGGCCGATGGCGTCGGGCAACCGCATCCGCCACGAGAAGGATCTCACCCCCTGGGTCGGCAAGCGCGGCCAGGCCGGGCGCAACGCGCCCTCCGGTTTCCCGCGCGACCAGAAGTTCCGCCCCGTGCCCGCCGAGGACGACAAGGGCTGATGCCCGGTCGGCGATGATGGAGCGTCGCGTCCGCCTGAGCATCGCCCAGGCCGTCCTCGCCGCGACGCTCCTGGTGGCCCTCGTGCTGGGCACCGGGCTCCTCCTGTACTCGCGGCAGATCGGCAGGGCCGAGGCCATGGCCGCGGCGGCCGAGCTCATGGACCGCTCCATCGAGATCGTCAGCCTGCGCGCTGAGGCCTTCATCGCCCCGATCGAGACGGCGGTCGGCATGGCGACGGAATGGCCCGACGTCGATCGACCGCCGACGCTCGACGGCCATGTGGCCGGGCCGCTGCTGGCATCGCTGATCGAGTCCCTGCCGCAGATCTCCTCGATCCTGCTCGCCTACGACACGGGCGATGTCTACCTGCTGAGTGCCACCCGCACCCGGCCCGCCGACCAGCTCGAACGGCTGGGAGCGCCCGAGGGTGCTGCCTTCCTCGAATGGTACATCCTCAGGGAGGGCCGCCCGACCGAGCTCTATGTCGAGCGCTTCCTCGGCCCGGCGCTCGACGTGCTGAGCAGCCGGACCACCGTCGGCGACGACTACGACCCGCGCAGCCGGCCCTGGTACGAGGCCGCGCTGACGACCGATGGCGTGGTCGCGACCGACGTCTACAGCTTCGCCGGCTCCGGCCGCCCCGGCCTGACGCTGAGTCGTCGGCACGACACGGGCGTGGTCGGCATCGACCTGACCCTGGAGGTGTTCAACCGGCACCTCCACGACATGCCCGAGGCCGAGGACGGGGTGCTCGTCATCTTCGAGGAAGACGGCGAGGTCGTCGCCCGCTCGTTGCCGTCGGAAATCGCCGCGGATCGGCGCGAGGCGGTGCTGACGGCACTAGTCGCGGACGCGCTCGACGGCACGCCGCTCGTCGACGAGCCGATCGACATTAACGACGAGGCCTGGATCGCCCGCGAGGCGAGCATCGATCTCGGCGCGGAACGCCAGCAGCGCGTCGTTGTGGCGATGCCGGTGGCCGAGATCGTCGCCCCGCTCACCGAGGCCGCACGCGGCACGGCGCTGGTCTCGCTCCTGATCCTCGCCGCCGGCCTGCCGCTGCTCTGGCTGGTCGCCCGCCTCCTCTCCCGGCCGCTGATCCGCCTCGCTGCCGAGGCCGAGTCCGTCCGCCGCTTCGATCTCGAGCTGCCGGCGGTCGCGGCTTCCCGGGTCGGCGAGATCCGCCAGCTCGAGCGGGCCATGGCGCAGATGCGGGCAAGCCTGCGCACCTTCGCGCTCTACGTGCCGAAAGCGCTGGTCAAGCAGCTCATCGAGCAGGACGAGGCCCCGGTCATCGGCGGCGAGCGCCGCGATCTCACCGTGCTCTTCATGGACCTCGAGAATTTCACCAGCATGGCTGCCGAGCTGCCGCCCGAAGAGGTCATGGAGCGCATGTCGCGCTATTTCGAGACCGTGACCCGGATCCTGCTCGCCCACGAGGCGACCATCGACAAGTATATCGGCGACGCGGTGATGGCCTTCTGGAACGCCCCGCTCGACACGGCCGACCACCCCGCCAGGGCCTGTGCCGCGGCGCTCGCCGTGGTCGAGGCCGTGCGCGACGAGACGGCGAGCTGGACGACCGACGGCATGGCGCCCGTCCGCACCCGCATCGGCGTCCATTCGGGCCCCGCCATCGTCGGCAATGTCGGCAGCTCCGATAGGATGAACTACACGGCCCTCGGTGCGACGGTGAACCTTGCCTCCCGGCTCGAGCAGCTCAACCGTCAGCTCGGCACCGAGATCCTGGCCAGCGCCGACGTCGTCGAGCGGGTGCGGGGCCGGTTCACCTTCGAGCATGCCGGCAGCACCACACTCAAGGGGCTGGCCGAGCCCATCGACATCTTCGCCCTGATCGGCCGGACCGAGCCGGCGCGGCTCGGCCAGGCATCCGGGCCGGTCGTCCTCTCAGCCGCGGAACGGTCGGGATAGATTTTGCCGGTTGACGAGGCCGCGAGGCGTGCCTGCAACTGCGTGCTCCGCCGGTGCGGTCCCGACGGAGCACTCTCTGGCTGGAGGGAAGGATGCGCCGCAAGCTCGCAGCCGTGCTGGCCGCCGACGTGGTCGGCTATTCCCGTCTCATGGAGACCGATGCGGAGGGGACGCTGGAGGCGTTGCTGCGCATGCGCGCGGAGGTGTTCCGCCCGACGGTCGCCTCGCGTCGGGGGCGCGTCGTCAAGAGCATGGGGGACGGCTGGCTCGTCGTCTTCGACGGCGCCACCGATGCGGTGGAATGCGCGATGCAGATCCAGGACCGGCTCGCGGCCAATGACCGGATCCACCTGCGGATCGGCATCCATCTGGGCGACATCGTCGAGGCGGAGGAGGACGTCTTCGGCTCCGCCGTCAATATCGCGAGCCGCCTGCAGGAGCTGGCGCAGCCGGGGGCGGTGGTGATCTCCGATGCGGTCTTCCTGACACTCGACGCAGGGCTGCGGCCGTCCTTCGACGATGTCGGCGAGCGGTGGCTGAAGAACATCGCCCGGCCGCTGGGCGTCCTCGTGCGGGGTGGCGAGATCGCCGGCGGGGCGGAGCGGCGGGCGCCGACCGGCTTCCCGCGGCTGGTGATCATTCCGGTGACGACCTCCAGCGACCGGCCGGAGGTGCGCGAGCTGGCCCAGGGGGTGACCGGCGACCTGCTTGGCCGCCTCGGCGGCACCCAGTGGCTGCGCGCCCGGATCGCCCGTCGTCCCGATCCCGGCGCCTATGTCCTCGCCGCCAACCTGCGGTGCAGCGGCAACGATCTCCGGCTCGAGACGACCCTGTCGACGCCCGACGGCTCGCATCTCTGGTACGACAAGCGCGACGGCACCGTCGCCAACCTGTTCCATTGGCAGGACCTCGCCGTCTCGTCGGTCGCCACGCATGGCTTTCGCCGCTTGCTCGCCCATGCGGTGGCCGACTTGGACAGCGCGCCGGCGGACCGGTTGACGGCCGAGCAATGGGCGCTGCTCGCCATCTCGCGGGGCGGCGCCGACGGTGACAGCCATCGCCGGGCGCTCGACTGCCTCGTCGAGGCCATCCGGCTGGCACCGGACTGGGGCTACGTGCACGCGCTGGCACTCGCCGTCCTCATGGGCGCCGTCTCGCTCGGTCTCGCGGCCCATGTCGAGCCCTATCTCGGCAGGCAGGCGGCATGGGTCGCCCGCGTCGAGGAGCTGGAGCCGCCCGTGTCGCCGGCCCGGATCATGCTGGCCTTTGCGAGACTGGTGCGCACGCGCGACCCGCTCTCCGTGCGCGCCGATGTGCGCACACAGCTCCAGGGGCTGCCCTTCGAGCCGGACGTCCTGATCTGGGCCGGCTACATCCATCTCTACATTGGCGAGCCGGAACCCGCGCTGGACTGCTTCGAGCGCTTCGACCGCTGCGTCGTCCTGGACGCCTATGTCCCGGCGGTCCGTGCCGGCGCCGCGGGGGCGCTGCTGCAGCTCGGCCGCTACGAGGAGAGCCTCGCCAGGGCCGACGAGGCCATCCGCATCAACCCCCTCTATCCGTCGCCACTCAGGATCCGCGCTGCCGCCCTCGGTCATCTCGGGCGCCGGGACGAGGCCACGGCGGCGCTGGCAGCCCTCCACCGCGTCTCGCCGGACGAGACCATCGCCTTGTTCCGCGCACGATCCGGCTATTGCGACGCACCGGCCACGCGCCACTATTTCGAGGGCCTGCGCCTCGCCGGCATGCCGCCGGGCGACCCCGCGCCTGCGTAGCAAGCTCGTGTCAGACGGATCCCCGCCGGCGATCAGGCCGCCAGCAAGGCCGGTTGCCGTGCCACCCCGTCGAGCAGCGACGGAACGGCCAAAAGCGCCTGTCGCTCGGTCTCGGTGAGCCAGTCCAGCGCCTGCTCGGTGGTCGGCGCCGCCTCGATCTTGGCCCGCGCCGTGATGACTGCGAGGGGATCGACACCCTCCCGGTCGGCGTCGGTGAGCGTCGCCGCATGGACGGCGCGCAGGCCTTCGAGGCGGATGAACTGGTTGAGCGCCACCGCCCCGGCGGGTGTCAGGTGTTCCGTCGCCGCATTGGCCGCGGCGAAGATCGGATGCGGGTTGGTCTCCTCGGGCGTCGTCAGCAGCCCGAGCCTCGCGAGCCAGGCGCCGAGAACGGGATCGCCACTGACCCGGCAGAGCCAGGGTGCGAGCACGAGTCCTGCCAGCACCGGGGCGAGCCAGGGCAGGAGGGTGGGTGCTGCGAAGAGCAGCCCGGCGCTGACGATCAGGCCGGCCAGCGCGTGCCGCCAGTGCCGGGCCAGCGCGTCGCGCCAGCTGATCCGGCTGCCGTTTCGCGCCTGGGCCGACCAGCCGCTGTCGCGGCCGGCCAGGATCTCGATGAGCTGGCGCGTCTGCATCAGCATCATGACCGGCGCATAGAGGGCCGAGAGCACGACCTCGGTGACGGCTCCCGGGATCAGCCGCTGGGCGCCGCCGAACCGCTCGCGCGTGGGCCGGTGGACGAGGGCCCGGAAGAGGCCGACGAGCTTCGGCAGGAGCAGCAGCGCGATCGACAGGATAAAGAGCCAGCGCATCCGGATGGCATCGAAGCGCGGCCAGTCCGGAAAGAGCTGGTAGGTGTTGGGGAAATACTCGGGCTTGATGAACAGCGCCTGCGCGGTCAGCACGAGGCCGACCAGGATCATGGCGAGCCAGAGCGGCGAGGCGAGGTAGGAGCCGACGCCGATGACGAAGTGCATCCGGCTCGGCCAGCGCAGGCCACGGGCACCGATCACCTTGAGGTGCTGGAGATTGCCCTGCGCCCAGCGCCGGTCGCGCGCCGCAGCAGCCGAGAGCGAGGGCGGTGCGCCCTCGAAGCTGCCGTCGAGATCGGTGTCCATGCGGACGATCCAGCCGGCCCGGCGCAGCAGCGCCGCCTCGACGAAATCGTGGCTCAGCACATGGCCGCCGAAGGGAGCGCGCCCCCGTAGCTCCGGCAGGCCGGCGCTCCCGGCGAAGGCAGCCGTGCGCAGCATCGCGTTGTGGCCCCAGTAATTGCCGTCCTCGCCCTGCCAGGCGGCGGTACCCCGGGCGATGGCCGGGCCGTGCAGCCGGCCGGCGAACTGCTGCAGCCGGGCGTAGAGCGTGTTGCCGCCGGCCAGGATGGGTACTGTCTGCAACAACCCGAGGCGGGGCTCGGCCGCCATGCGCCGCGCCATCTCGACGATGGTCTCGGGCGCCATCAGGCTGTCCGCATCGAGCGACAGGAGATTGTCGTAGCGGCCGCCCCAGCGCTCGATGAAGTCCTGCAGATTGCCGGCCTTGCGCGCCGTGTTCCGCGCCCGGCGGCGGTACCAGACGGCCATGCGGCCTTCGAGCCTTTGGCGCAGCGCCGCGAAGACCGCCGTCTCGCGAACCCAGTGTGCGGCGTCGCGCGTGTCCGAGAGGATGAAGATCTCGAAGTTCTCGCCATGGCCCAGATCGGCGAGGCCCTCGCCCATGGCGGCGAGTGCTCCGGCAGTGGCGACGGGGTCCTCATTGTAGACCGGCATGACGATCGCCGTCCGCCCGAGCGGCGTGGTGCGCGCCGGGCATGGCGGCGGGGCGGCGAGCAGGCCGGCAACCGCTGCCGCGGCGGAGAAGGCGATCCAGCAGAAGGTGAGGGTGAAGAGCACGCTCAGCGTCGTCTGGAGGATGCTCACATGCGCCGGGTCGAAGACCTTGCTCATCTGCTCCGCACCCAGCACCGTCAGGACGAGTGCCCCGCCGAACGCCACCAGCCGGGCCAGATGCACCCGCAGCCCCTGCGGCCGGAAATGCCGCTCGGGTTTCTGCCGCAGGTCCTGGGCCGGCATGGCCATCGGCGCCGGCGGCGGGACGGGTGGCTGGATGCTCGGATTCACCGTGGTGTCCATCGTGCAAGCCATGTCTCGGATGCGGTGCGGCCTTCGCCATCGACCAGGAAGAGGCGCAACTCCGCGAGCCCGGCATCCTGCGGGTCGAAGGTGATGATGGCCCTGGCGCGGGCCTCGGCCGGCAGCCGCACGAGCGCCACGTGCATGATCTCACCGGCGCTCGCCGTCACGCGCGGCTCCAGACCCTCGAACGGCAATTCGCCCAGCGCAAAATCGACGACGAAGCTGCGGTGCTCGGGGACGGCAACCTTCACGCCGCCACGGCTCGCCACCACCCGGGCGAGGGGCGTCTCGTCCGGCGGCTGGCCGCTCCAGAGCAGGCGATAGTCGAAGCGGTGCTCGCTGCCCTCGACCAGCGGCTCGGCCGGCCGCCAGAACGCCACGATATTGTCGTTGAACTCGGTGTCGGTCGGGATCTCGATCAGCACGACCGACCCGCGCCCCCAGGCATTCGACGGCGCCACCCAGGCGCTCGGCCGCCGCTCGTAGCGGGCCTCGGCATCCTCGTAATGGGTGAACGCCCGCTCGCGCTGGGTCAGCCCGAAGCCCTGCGGGTCATGGTCGCTGAACGCGGAGAACTGCAGGGCGAGCGGGTTGTCGAGCGGCCGCCAGATGCGCTCGCCTGAACCGGTCACCATCTGCAGCCCCGAGCTGTCGTGGACGGCATCGCGGTAGTCGTCGATGCGGGCGCGGGATTTCGGGCCGAAAAAATACATCGAGGTGAGGGGTGCAATGCCGACTCCCGTCAGCTCGGCGCGGGGGAACAGGACCGATTGCACGTCCATCACCGTCTCCGCCCCGGGCCGGACGGTGAACTGGTAGGCACCGGTGACCGACGGGCTGTCGAGGAGGGCGTGGATCGTCAGGCTGGTCGCCGCGACCTCCGGCTGGTGCACCCAGAACTGGCGAAAGAGCGGGAACTCCTCGCCCTCCGGGCCACCCGTGCCGAGCGCCAGGCCGCGGGCCGATAGGCCATAGAGCTGATCGCGCGCCACGGCGCGAAAGTAGCTCGCACCCTGGAAGACGAGGAACTCGTCCATCACATCAGGGCGGTTGATCGGAAACCGCACCCGAAATCCCGAATATGCGAGGTCATGCGGCGCGTCGGCGGGGGCGGCGCCGTCCGGTGCCGCGAAATAGTCGGGATGGTAGTGGAAGACGTTCGGATCGAAGTCGAGCGTGTGGACGACACCGTCCGTCACGAGGGCGATATCGATGCGATCCTTGTAGTAGAAGCCGGGCGGCAGGAGGTCGAGCTCGAAGCCCCGCTTCTCGCCCTGCCACAACCGCCGCTCCGGCCGAAAGCGGATGGCGCGGTAATGGTCGTAGTCGAGCTCGGCAAACGTCCCCTTCAGCTCGATCTGGCGCGGCTCGTGGGCCTCGCTGGCGAGCCGGCGTGCCTGTCCGATGACCGTTTCGAACGAAAAAGGTCCAGCCGGTTCCTGCGAGGCGGCATCCGGGCTGGTGGCGGGCGCGTCCTGCGCGAGGGCGCCGGCTGCCGCAAGCGCACTCCAGCCGGCAGTGATCCCCAACATCGAGCGCCGATTCAGGGTATCGAGCGGGGCTCGATCCATTCATTTCCTCCGTTTTTGCGTCGCCCGAACCAAAAAGATCCGTCGGGGGCCGCCCGGCCCTCTCGTCCCGCTGCAAGAAACCTGCCGGAACGCCGCCGGTTCCCCTTATAACAGGTGTCCTCGTGGACACACTGGTCGACGAAACCTCTTGGCGTAATTGGCGGGTTCCGGTCGTTGGCAACATGTGGCGGGCTGTCGCCGGTCCTGTCATGCGCCGTCGTGACGCCGACACCTTGTCGGGGGTATAGAGCAGCCTCGTGACCAGCCGCCCGCCAGATGGGCAGTCGGTGCCGCTGCGCAGCTTGGTGGGCTTCATGTTCCGTCGGTTCGAGACCCTGATCGATCCCTTCCCCGAGGCGGAGCCGACCCGGCCGCCGGAGCGATTGATCCCCTTCCTCTGGCACTTCACCCGGCCGGTGGCGCCCTGGATCGCCCTCATGGCCGTGGTGACGGCGGTGTTGTCGACCCTCGAGATCGTCTTCCTCAGCTTCCTCGGCTCGCTCGTCGACATGCTGACCGGGGCGGACCGGGCGACGTTCTTCGCCGAGCACGGCCTGACCCTGGCCGGCATGGCGCTGCTCATCGTCGTCGTCTTCCCCGTCTTCGTCCTGCTGCAGAACCTGCTCCTCCACCAGACGATCTTCGGCAACTACCCGATGCTCGCCCGTTGGCTCGCGCATCGCTACGCGCTCGGCCAGAGCCTCAGCTTCTTCCAGGACGAGTTTGCCGGCCGGGTGTCGCAGAAGGTGATGCAGACAGCACTCGCCATTCGCGAGACGGTGATCACGCTGACCGAGGTCATGGTCTACGTCGTCGTCTACTTCACCGGTGCGATGGTCGTCCTCGGCCAGGCCGATCTCTGGCTGATGCTGCCGCTCGTCCTCTGGCTCGCGGGCTATCTCGGCATCCTGCGCTACTTCGTGCCGCGGCTCCGCCGCGTCTCCATGGCCCAGGCCGATGCGCGGGCCGAGATGACCGGGCGGGTGGTGGACAGCTACACCAATATCCAGACCGTCAAGCTCTTCGCCCACAGCCGCCGCGAGCAGGTCTACGCGCGCGAGGCGATGGACGGCTTCATGGTCACCGTCCACCAGCAGATGCGGCTCGCGACCAAGCTCACCCTGTCGCTGCATTGCCTGAACTCGCTCCTGCTCGCCGGGATCGGCGCCACCGCCGTTCTCGTCTGGCACCAGGAGCTCATCTCGCTCGGCGCCATCGCGGTCGCCGTCGGCGTGGTCATGCGCATCCGGGCGATGTCGCAGTGGATCCTCTGGGAGGTCGGCAAGCTCTTCGAGAACATCGGCACCACCCAGGACGGGATGACCACGCTGGCCCGGCCGCACACCATCGTCGACCGGCCGGGCGCCCAGCCGCTCCGGGTGCCGCATGGCGAGATCCGCTTCGAGAACGTGCATTTCAACTACGGCCGGGCCGGCGGGATCATCGAGGGCCTTTCCCTCGACATCCGGCCGGGCGAGAAGGTCGGGCTCGTCGGCCGCTCCGGCGCCGGCAAGTCGACCCTCGTCAACCTGCTGCTCCGCTTCTACGACCCGGAGGCCGGCCGCATCCTGATCGACGGGCAGGACATCGCCGCCGTGCAGCAGGAATCGCTGCGCCAGCAGATCGGCATGGTGACCCAGGATACCTCGCTCTTGCACCGCTCGATCCGCGACAACATCCGCTACGGCAGCCCGGCGGCCAGCGACGCGGAGGTCGAGCGCGCCGCCGAGCGGGCCCATGCGGACACGTTCATCCGGGAACTGACGGACCTCAAGGGCCGCCACGGGCTCGACGCCATGGTCGGCGAGCGTGGCGTCAAGCTCTCGGGCGGCCAGCGGCAGCGCATCGCCATCGCCCGGGTGCTTCTGAAGAACGCCCCGATCCTGATCCTCGACGAGGCCACCTCGGCCCTCGATTCGGAGGTGGAGGCCGCTATCCAGGAGCAGCTCCAGTCGCTGATGGCCGGCAAGACGGTGATCGCCATCGCTCATCGCCTCTCGACCATCGCCATGCTCGACCGCCTCGTCGTCATGGACAAGGGCCGCATCGTCGAGAGCGGCAGCCACGCCGATCTCCTGCGCCGGGACGGTCTCTATGCCAGCCTCTGGCACCGCCAGTCGGGCGGCATGCTCGGCCTCCTGGAGACGGCGGCCGAGTAGGCGCTGCGGGGACAACCCGCCTGTCCCGACCCCTGCGAGCGAGGTGCGCCGATGAAGCCCCTGATTGCCTACCTGGCGACCCTGCTCGCCTTTGCGATCGTGGACACGCTCTGGCTGGCTGTCGTCGCCCGCTCCTTCTACGAGGCCGGGCTCGGCTCCCTGCGGGCCGAGCAGATCGACCTCAGGGCGGCGGTGGCCTTCTATCTGGTCTTCTCGGCGGGCATCGTCGTCTTCGCCGTGCTGCCGGCGCTGCGGGCGGAAAGCCTCGTCACCGCGCTGGTCTCCGGCGCACTCTTCGGCTTCTTCTGCTACGCCACCTACGACCTCACCAATCTCGCCACCCTGCGTGACTGGCCGCTGCGGATGAGCCTCGTCGACATCGCGTGGGGCACGGTCCTGACGGCCTCGACCGCCACTGTCGCCACGGCGATCACGCGCTGGCTGAGCTGAGGCTGCCTCACTCGCAGAGCCTTGATTTGCCGTGACAACGCACCGGAACTAGTTCTGGCTCCAGAATGCTGGGAGATCGACGATGCTGACACGCACCCGCAAGGGCTGGGAACTGCCGGAAAGTGCCGCGACCCCAAGAAACC
>JAUIID010000070.1 GCA_030431615.1 Alphaproteobacteria bacterium | reverse complement strand
TGGCGCGGAAGTAGCCGCTCTCCGGCAGGCGACCCGTGCCGACCACCGAGAGGGCCAGGTGATGGCCGACGCCGGCTGCCGCCTCGGCAGCCAGGAGGTTGCGGCCGGAGGTCTCGAAGAACTCGAGCACGGCGCGGTCCTCGAACGACGGCGCGTTCGCCACGTCGATGACGACGTCGGCACCGGCGAGCACCGCCACCAGCCCTTCACCGGTGATCGTGTTGACACCGGACGAGGGTGACGCCGCCACGACGGCATGGCCGCGCTCGCGCAGCCTGCGCGCGAGCTTCGACCCGATCAGGCCGCTGCCGCCGATGACCACGATCCGCATGCGACGATCCTCCGTCCCGTCGAGGTCACGAACCGCCGCGACCGACAGGACGGAGCTTGCCCGCAAGCCGGCTGAAAGACCTTGTGATGGCCTTGAGTTTCGCTTGTATTTCGCCTGGTTCCTCGTCCAGTAACGATGTGGCCCGGTCGGGGTCGCCTGGACCTGCCCTGGACGGTCGGTGACGGCCGGCTCGCCCCGATCCGACGCCTGCGCCTCATCAGAGAAGGCCGAAGTGCGGTACCTCTTCGAGGACTACGTGCTCGATCCGGAGCGGCGGGAGCTGACGCGGGCGGCAGCATCGATCGCCATCGGCCCGCAGGTCTTCGACCTGCTGCTCCACCTGATCGAGAATCGCGGGCGCGTCGTCAGCAAGGACGAGCTCTTCGACACCGTCTGGAACGCGCGGATCGTCTCCGAATCGACCCTGACGAGCCATATCAATGCGGCGCGGCGGGCGGTCGGCGACAACGGCAGGGAGCAGCGCCTGGTCCGGACCGTTGCCCGCAAGGGATTCCGCTTCGTCGGCGAGGTGGCGGAGGTCGCGTTGCCGAGCGGACCGGTCGGGCCGGCAACCCTGCCCGAACCGCCGGTCGCCCTGGCCCTGCCCGACCGGCCGTCGATCGCCGCCCTGCCGTTCATCAACCTCAGTGGCGACGTCGAGCAGGAATACTTCACCGACGGCATCGTCGAGGACATCATCTCGGCCCTGTCGCGGATCCGCTGGCTCTTCGTGATCGCCCGCAATTCGAGCTTCACCTACAAGGGCCGGGCCGTCGACGTGAAGCAGGTCGGCCGCGAGCTGGGCGTGCGCTACGTGCTGGAGGGCAGCGTGCGCAAGGCGGCGAACCGGGTCCGCATCACCGGCCAGCTCATCGACGCCACGACCGGCGGGCATCTCTGGGCGGAGCGTTTCGAGGGCACCCTCGACGACATCTTCGAGCTGCAGGACCAGGTGACCGAGAGCGTCGTCGGCGCCATCGCCCCGCAGCTCGAGCGGGCGGAGATCGAGCGTGCCCGGCGCAAGCCGACCGAAAGCCTCGACGCCTACGACTACTACCTGCGCGGCATGGCGGACGTGCACCGGGGCACCAGGGAGGCGATCGACGAGGCGCTGCCGCTCTTCCACAAGGCGATCGAGTTCGATCCGGACTTCGCCTCGGCCTACGCCATGGCGGCGTGGTGCCATTTCTGGCGCAAGGTCAATGGCTGGATGGTCGATCGCCCGCGGGAGATCGCCGAGGGCGCGCGCCTCGCCCACCGGGCCGTGGAGCTGGGCCGGGACGATGCCGTCGCACTCGCCCGCAGCGGCCATGCGCTCGGCCATCTCGAAGGCGACCTCGACACCGGCATCGCCCTGATCGACCGGGCGAAGCTGCTCAATCCCAATCTCGCGGCCGCCTGGTTCCTCGGCGGCTTCCTGCGGATCTGGCGTGGCGAGACGGACGACGCAACCGAGCATTTTGCCCATGCCATGCGGCTGAGCCCGCTCGATTCGGAACTGTTCCGCGTGCAGGCCGGCACGGCGATGGCGCATCTCTTCGCCGAGCACTTCGATACCGCGACGGCATGGGCCGAGCAGGCGGTCAGGGAGCTGCCGAGCTTCCTGATCGCGGTCGGCACCCTCGCGGCAGGCCATGCGCTCGCCGACCGCCCGGCAGAGGCGCGGCGGGCGATGCAGCATCTGCGGGCACTCGATCCGACGCTCCGTATCGCGAACCTCGACGCCTGGTTGCCGCTCCGCCGGGCCGCGGATATCGCCCTCTTCGCCGACGGCCTGCGCCGGGCCGGCCTGCCCGAATGACCGCCGACCGCTCTACTACCGCACCGCGCAGTACCGGCGCCAGCCGCCGAAGGCGCTGACGCCGGCCGCACCCGTCGTGCCCGCGGCCTCGGCGAGGAAGCCCTTGGGCGCCGTGCCGTCCTCGAGCCTGACCGTGCCGATGCCGAGCGGCGACGGGATCGCCGCCACCAGCCGCGCGAAGCCCGCCTCCGGCAGCGCCCAGACCTCGACCTCGATGGCCGCCCCGGCGGCGTCGCCATCGATTCGGGTAAGCCCGGGTAGCGCCGGCGGGCCGCCCGGCAGCGCCCACAAGCGATAGCGGGGCAGTGTTCTGGCCGTCCGCAGCTGGCGACCGCCGAGCGCCAGAAGCTCGCCGTTCAGCGGCATGCCGCTCATATGCGCACCCCCGACGACCAGCTCGATCTCGCCGGCCGCACCGGAGCCTGCTGCCCTGCCGGCCGTTTGAACCGTTTAATTTGACAATATTCGGGGCCGCCGGCTTTTTCCGGCGCGACACCCGACAGTAGCCAATTCCCCAGGGGAACCAGCCAGGTCGCCAGCGCTCTCGTGGGGGAAGAATGGCGCATCTCTTCGAACGGCTGGCAGCGGACGGCCGACGGCGTGCCCGGGCCCGCCCGGCGGCAACTGGCCGAATTCGTTCCGCTGCCTGCCAGTTCGATCACGCCCCTTGAGTGACGCAACGCTCGCCAGCCAGTTCGCGCGGATCAGCCGGCGCCGCACCGCCATCCTCATGGCCGGGCTGGCAGCACTGCTGCTTTCGGTCACGCTCGACCTCATGGCCGGCCCGGCCGACCTCGGTCTCGCCGACATCGCCCGGGGCCTCGTCGACCCGGCCGGCATGGAGCCGCGCTTTCGGGTCATCCTCTGGTCGGTGCGGCTGCCCGACGCGCTGATCGCGCTCGGCGTCGGTGCGGCACTCGGCCTCGCCGGCATCGAGATCCAGACGGTCCTCAACAACCCGCTGGCCAGCCCCTACACGCTCGGCATCGCCTCGGCCGCCACCTTCGGCGCCGCCCTGACGATCGTCCTCGCCCCTGCCATCCCGTGGTTGCCGGCCGCTGCCGCCCTGCCCGCCATGGCGCTCGCCTTCGCGCTCGGTGCGGGCGGCGTCGTCCTGCTCGTGACGGCGGCGCTGGGCGGCGTGCGCGAGACGGTCGTGCTCTTCGGCATCGCCATGCTCTTCCTCTGCGAGGCGGCGACCGCCCTCCTCATGTATCTCGCCAATGCCGAGGCGGTGCAGCAGATCGTCTTCTGGACGATCGGCAGCCTGACCAAGGCGGGCTGGGTCGAGCTGGCGCTGGTCAGCCTCGTCTTCGCCCTCGTCTTCCCCTTCAGCCTGCGCAACGTCTGGGCCCTGACGCTGCTCCGCGGCGGCGAGGAGCATGCCCGGGCCATCGGCGTCGACGTGGCCCGGCTGCGCCGCCACGCCATCCTGCGGGTCTCCGTGCTCACCGCCTTCGCCGTCTGCTTCGTCGGCTCCATCGGCTTCGTCGGCCTGCTCGGGCCGCATATCGCCCGCCTTGTGATCGGCGAAGACCACCGCTTCCTCGTCCCCGCCTCGGCCCTCGGCGGTGCCCTCCTGCTCTCCGTGGCGTCCTGGCTCTCGAAATCCCTCCTGCCCGGGGTCATCATCCCAGTCGGCATCCTGACCGCCATGGCGGGCGTGCCCTTCTTCGTCCTCCTGATCATGCTCGGCCGGCGGGCCGGACGATGAACCTGCTCGAGGTCGAGGGCGTCGGCTTCGCCTATGGCCGCAAGCCGCCGGTCATCAGCGATATCGGCTTCCCGCCGCTGGCGGGGGGCCAGCTCCTGGGCCTCCTCGGCCCCAACGCCGCCGGCAAGTCGACCCTGATGCGCTGCATCGCCGACGGCCGGGCCGACACGGGCACCATCCGCCTGCTCGGCCAGGAGCTCGCCGCCATGCCCCGGGACGAGCGCACGCGGCTCGTCGGCTACATGCCGCAGACGCCACCCCAGCCGAGCTCGCTCACGGCCTACGAGCTGGTGCGCAGTGCCGCGGAGCTCACCGGCATGGCGCTCGGCCGGGGCGAGATCGATGCGCTGCTGCATTCCCTGGGCCTCGCCGTCGAGGCGTTCCGCCCGCTCAGCGCCCTTTCCGGCGGCAAGCGCCAGCTCGTCGGGCTGGCGCTCGCCCTCCTGCGGCGACCCCGCCTGCTGCTGCTCGACGAGCCGACCTCGGCCCTCGATCTTTACTGGCGCAACATCGTCCTCGCCCAGGTGCGCCGGCATCTCGCCGAGGCGGCGGCCGGGGCCATCGTCGCCTTCCACGACCTCGACCTCGCGGCCCGCTACTGCGACCGGCTGGTGCTGCTCGACCACGGCCGCGTGGTCGCCGGCGGCAGCCCGGCCGAGGTGCTGACACCCGGCAATCTCGCCCGCGTCTACAACGTCGAGGCCGAGATCCTGAGCGGCGCCGACGGCCGCATCATCGTCAACACGCTGCGCCCCCTCGTGGCGCACCCAACGCATGGAGAAAGCCGATGCTGAAGGCGACGAGCCAGTTCGAGACCGAGCGCGCCAGCCGCTACCTGGTCCAGATGGCGAAGCACTTCGCCCACAAGGTCGAGGTCACCTGGAACGAGACCGATGCCCGGGCGACCCTGCCGACCGGTGCCGCCACCATGCATGCCGGCGACGGCCGGCTGCGGTTCGAAGTGGAGGCGGAGACGGCCGCCGAGCTCGAGCGGGCGAAGATGATCATCGAGCAGCACATCGTCCGCTTCGCCTTCCGCGAGAAGCTCGAGCGCCTCGACTGGCTCACTGCAGCTGGAAGCTGATCGGCACCAGGATCTCGAGCGTCGCCCGGCCCATCTCCGGCGGGATCCGGGGCAAGGGCTCGGCGCGTCGCGGCAGCTCCAGGATCTCGTTGTCGAGGGCCGTGAACCCGGAGCTCCGCTCCAGCGTCACCGCCTCGACATGGCCCTCGCTGTCCATGACGAAGCGCAGCATGCCGGTACCCTCCATGCGCCGGATGCGCGCCCGGCGCGGGTAGCGCTTGTGCTGCTCGAGCACCGCCAGGATCTCGGCCATGAAGTCCTGCACATTGCCGACCGACCCGCCGCCCGACGTGTCGTCGCCCATGCCGACGTCCGTGCCGCCGCCGGCTCCACCCAGGCCGCCCTCGCCGCTCGAAGCCTCCTGCTCGGCGGGCGCCACCTCCTCCGCCGGCGTCGCGCTCGCCACCGCGGCGGCGTCCCGGTTCTCCGCCACCTCGGTCTGCTCCGCGACCTCGGCCGGCGGCTCCTCGACCGGCTTCGTCACCGGCCGGCTCGCCGGGCGCCACCTGGGCAGCGGCATGTCGACCGGTGCCGCCTCGACCTCCGCCGCCGCCACCGGCTCGGCCGCGGCCTCGACCGCTGCGGTGACGGTCGGCGGCACGACGCTGGCTGCCTCGACCGGCTCGACCTCGCGGATTTCGGCAATGTCGATCGGCTCCACGGCCGGTGTCGCCGGAGCCTCGGCGGGCGGCACGAGTGGCTCGACCTCGCGGGCCTCGGCCACGTCGATCGGCTCGACCTCCTGAACCGGCTCGGCCACCTCCGGTGTCGGCGTGGGCGCCAGGGCGGCTTCCGGTGGCTCGCTCTCCGTGACCTCCTCGGGCGGCGGCTCCACCGCTGGCGGCGCCGTTTCACCGATCGTCTCAGGCTCGACCTCGGCGGCCACCGGTGCGGCTGCCGGCGACACCGCGCCGGTGGCCGCCCCCGACGGGCCGAGGCTGAGGGATGTGCCGCCTTCGCCATGCGCCATGGCCCCTGAAACCTGCTCCTGCCAGTGGACGAAGACACCCACCGCCGCATGCAGCATCAGCGCCGCGACGCCGGCCGCCGCCAGATGCCGAAGGCGCAGCTCCATCAGCCGGCCCCGGCCGGCGGCAGGGTCAGGAGCATGACCTTGCCGATTCCCGCCTGGTCGAGGCGGCCCAGGAGATCGACCACCACCGACGCCTCGACCCGGCCGTCCGCCTTGACCCTCAACTCGCGGGCCTCGCCACCCTCAGTGGCGGGAGCCAGGCGCTCGACCAGCCGCTCCAGCGGCAGCTCCTCGCCATCGAGCGCCATGCGCCCGTCGGCGGCGACCAGGATGAGCGACGGCGTTTCGGAGGGCTCGCCCTCGCTCACGGAATCTGGCGGGGCGATCTCGAATGGGTCGGCCGAGCTGAGCCGGCCGGCGAGCATGAAGAAGATCAGCAGCAGGAAGACGACATTGATGAGTGGCAGGACGCCGTCGTCGGTGTCGAGCCGCGACCGCCGGCGCTGGAAGGGCGGGCGCATCAGGGCGGCAGCAGGCCGAGCTCGCGCACCCCGGCGATGGCCAGGCGATCGAGCACGGCGACCGTGCGCTGCATGTCCACGCCCCTGGCCGGGCGGAGCAGCACCGCCTGCTCGGGCTTGCGGGCCAGGCGCTCCCGGACCTGCCGTTCCAGCTCCGCGTCCGCCAGGAGGGCTCCGGCGAGCCTGGCACCATCGGCCCGAAGGTCGACCAGGAGCGCACCCTCGACGCCCGGCGCCTGCCCCCTGGCCACGGCCCGAAGCTCGATCATGCGCCAGTCGAGGAAGCTCGATGCCAGCATGAAGAAGATCAGCAGGATGAACACCACGTCGACGAGCGGCGTGATGCTGATCCGGGCCCGGCGGCGGGCCTTACCGGCCGCTGGCGGCAAGGGGGCGGCGAAAGGCGGCAAGGCTCGGATCATCGGCGCTGATGGTCGGGGGTGGCGCGGCAAGTACGGCACCCATCGCCATGGCGAGGCCGTGCTCGAACCGCTCGATCCGGCGCTCCAGCCAGTTGAACGCGGCGACGGTCGGAATGGCGACGGCAAGGCCCACGGCGGTGGTCAAAAGCGCCACCCAGATACCGCCCGAGAGGATCGCCGGATTGACCTGGCTGCCGGCTGCCTCCAGTTGCGCGAAGGCCTCGATCATGCCGAGCACCGTGCCGAAGAGCCCGATCAGCGGCGCCAGCGCCGCGATGACCTCGAGCGGCCGCATCCAGCTTCGCAGGCCCTCGCCCAGGTCGGCCACCATCGCCGTGCCGCTCTCGCGCAGCCGGCTCTCCTCCCGGCCGGCCTGCAGGCCTTCGATGAGGTTGGCGAGGATGGCACCGGCCGGCCCGCGCAAGCTCCGGGCATCGCGGAGTGCCCGGGCGGCATCGCCCCGGCGGCAGTGCTCACCGAGTGCCGCAAGCGCCCGCCGCTGCCCGAGGCCGGCGGCGGCGAGCTGCCAGAGCTTGGCCATGACGATGGCCATGGCCAGCACCGAGAGCGCCAGCAGCAGCACGACGACCGGGCCGCCCGCGGCGATCAGCTCGTTGCTGCGGGCCAGCGCGCCCTGCACTTGCGCGAGCCACGTGTCGTGCTCCATTTCAGGGATGGCCTCCTAGCTCGCGAACGCGATTTTGCCGCGCGCGGAGGTCCGGATCAGCTCGAGGCAGTCCTCGCGGGGACCGGCGTCATCCTCGCAGCCGAGCACGTCGTTCAGCAGCACGCGGCCGATCGCGGCGCACTCGATGCCGTCGATGGCAAAGACCTTGACGCTGGTCCGCCCGGCCCTGAGCGGGCCGACCTCGACCGCCAGCCGGCGGGCGATGACACCGTCCCGGTCGATCATCACGAGATCGAGCCCGAGCTTCTCGAGCGGGTTTTCGGTACCGTTCTCCATCAGGAGGAAGGCCTGGCAGTCCGCACCCTGCTGCTCCGTCTTGTTCAGCTCGATCGTCACGGGCGCTGCCGGCTCGGCCGACGCGATCAGGGGGAATGCCGCGCCAAGGAGCGCGGGCAGGACGTGCCGCAGGTTCATGATGGGCTCACTTGGTCAGGATGAGGCGGTTCTTGCGCGTCAGTCGAAGGCTGTAGGTCTCGTCGCCATGGCGGATGCGAACGCTGCTCCTGCCGGCGAACAGCGTCTGGCTGTCCACGGCCGGCAGATCAGCGCCGCCTCCCCCGCCGCAGAGCTGGCCGCAATCCCCGCCAGCCGCCGACTTCTCCATCACCGCTTTCCTCGCCTCGTTCACTCTCGACCGTCCAGCCTCGACTTGCCTCGTCCGGCGCGAACGTCCTCCAGCTTCACTGAATACGGCTCTCGCCAGACCGACGAAACCCCACCCGCCACGTCAATCAGGACAAAAAGCGAAGAAATACAAAGCTCTTTGCCAAAGCCTGCCGCGCGCCGGGAATAGACTTCCGCCGAAGGTGATTGTCAATTCGGGCACTGTGGCATTGGAAATCGTCTAATTTCACTCTGAAATTACAATAATTGCAAACTGGGCCTGAAGTAAATCCGCCGTTGCGCAGGCACGTCCCGGCCCCGGCCGCGGGTCCCCGGCATGGAACCACGGCGCATTCCCCGCGTTTCGTCGGCCTGAGCAGTGGGAGAATGCAATGAACAACGTCTTCTATGTGATCGGCGTGATCGTCGTGGTGCTGGCAGTGCTCTCGCTGGTGGGCCTCGCATGAGTCCCGCGCCGCACCCGACCTCGCAAACAGGGAATCCCAGGATGGACCAGAACCAGCAGCCGAAGCCCCCGGGCTCGGCCGAGAAGCAAGGTATCGACAACCTGAAGAGGACCGCGGCGGACGCCACGGCGACCGCCCGGGAGCACGTCCAGCACGCCGGGGAGGAGCTTCGCACCCGTGCGACCCAGGCGCTGGACACGGCACGGGAGTCGATCGTCGAGGAGTCGGCGGCGGCCAAGGACACGACGGCCGGCGAGCTTTCCCGTACGGCCCGTGCGCTGCACGACGCGGCCGGCAATCTCGACGGTGACGAATCCGGCCGCTCGCAGGTGCCGCAGAGCCTGCTCCGCGAGGCGGCGAACGGCCTCGACGAGCTGGCGCAGTCGCTGCAAGGCAGGACCGTCGGCGAGATGGTCGGCGACCTCTCGGATTTCGGCCGCCGGAACCCCATGGCCTTCATGGGCGCTGCGGCACTCGCCGGGTTTGCGCTCGGCCGCTTCGCCAGGGCTTCCGAGCGACCGGCCACGGCGGCCGGCTACCCGACGGCCCGACCGGAGCCGAGCCTCGGTGCGACGCATCGTGCGCCCACGCCCACGCCTCCGACGCCTGCGGCGAAGCCCTTCCCGGCCTCGACGCCCCCGATTGGAGGAACGACCCATGGCTGAGCAGCTCGAACGATCGACGGGTGGCCTGCTGAGTGATCTCGTCAGCCAGGTGACGGAGCTCTTCCGCAAGGAGATCATGCTGCTCCGTGCCGAGCTCGGCGAGAAGGCCACCCAGGTCTTCACGGCCTGCGGCATGATCCTTGGCGCGGTCGTGCTCGCCCTCACTGCCCTCAACGTGCTCGCCGCGGCGCTCGTCGTCGCCCTCGAGAACATGGGGATTCCGGCCGGCTGGGCAGCGGTGATCGTCGGCGTCGTGCTTGGCGGCATCGCGTTCGCGCTGGCCGGCAAGGGCATGAACGACCTCAAGGCAACCAACCTCGCACCGGAGCGGACGGCTCGCGCGACGAGCCGTGACGCTTCGCTCGTGAAAGGGAAAATCTGATGGCAACCGATTCGACTGATCCGGGCGGCCGCAGTGCTGCCACCATCGAACGCGAGGTGGATGCCGAGCGGGCGAAGGTTTCGCGGACGATCGATGCCCTGCAGGACAAGATGTCCGTCGGCAGCATCGTCGACCAGGTCACCGAGGCGGTCGGCGCGCATGGTGGCGACGTCGCCCGCAACCTGGGGCGCCAGATGCGGGACAACCCGCTGCCGCTCATCCTGACCGGTGTCGGCCTCGCCTGGCTCATGGCGGGCAGCGGCCATCGCCGCTCCGATCGTGACTACGATCTCGACGACGACTTCGATGATGACGACGACCTCTACAGCTCGCCGAGCTATGCCGGGTCGACCTATCCCCGGCGCACGTCGCTCGGGGCGGAGCGTCCGCTGGGGACGCGCGCCTACGATTCGGGCATCTCCTCCCATGGCAGCGATCCCCTTCGCCCCCACGAGTACGGCGGCGAGGCGGAGGACGGCAACGGCCGGGGCATCGGCGACAAGGTCAAGGATGCCGCCGGCAGCGTCCAGGAGAAGGCGTCCGGGCTCGCCGAATCGGCCGGCGATTTCGGCCGCAAGGTCTCCGGCACGCTCGGCGACACGGCCGCTTCCGTTTCCGAGGGTGCGCGGAGCCGCGCCACTGCCGCCCGGCGGGCAGCCATGCGGCGCGGCCGGAATGCCCAGGAGGGCATCAGCCGCATGCTGGAGGAGCAGCCGCTCGTCTTTGGCGCCCTGGCCCTTGCCATCGGCGCCGCCGTGGGCGGTGCCTTGCCGCGCACGCGCACCGAGGACGAATGGGTCGGTGCCCACAGCGACCGGCTGAAGCATGCCGCGACCGACATGGCGAAGGAGGAAGGCCGCAAGCTGCAGGCGACCGCCTCGGCCGTGGTCGACGAGGCAACGAAGATCGCCGACGAGACGGCGGACGAGGTCGACCGGCGCACGCCGGACGGCAAGTCCTTCGTCCAGAAGGCCGAGGATCGGCTGGGCCAGGCGGCGGACCGCATCGCCGATCGGGCGAAGGACGAAGCCGAGCGGCAGAAGCTCGGCCAGGCGACCGCGCCGGACCGCAAGTGACCGAACCGGTGCAGAAGAAGACCGAAGGGAGGGCCGCAAGTCGGCCCTCCCACTTCCGCTTCGCCGACTGGAAGGCGATCCTCTACCGGGTCTACGGGCAGATCGGGAAGGATCACCTCTCGATCATCGCCGCAGGGGTGGCCTTCTACGCGATGCTGGCGCTGGTGCCGGCGATCACCGCGGCCTTCGGCCTCTATGGCTTCTTCGCCGATCCTGCCCAGATTGCGGACCAGATTTCGGGGCTCCGGTCGGTCGTGCCGCAGGATGCCTACGCGATCATCGAGGAGCAGATGACGGCCCTCGCCAGCACCGGCAACAGCACGCTCGGCGTCACCTCCATCCTGGCCATCCTCTTCGCGCTCTGGACCTCGCGCGCCGGGGTCGCGGCCCTCATGGAGGGGTTGAACATCGTCTACGACGAGCAGGAGCAGCGCGGCATCGTCGCCAGCTACGCGATGTCCTTCTTCCTCACCCTCTTGGTCATCGCGGTCGCCATCGTGGCCCTCGCCGCCATCATCGTGCTGCCGGCCGTGCTTGGCTTCCTCCGCCTCGGTGGCGCCGTCGAGTGGGCGCTCCTGCTGCTGCGCTGGCCGATCCTTTTGGGTGCGATGATCGTCGTCATCGGCATCCTCTACCGCTACGGCCCCAACCGGGCGAGCGCGAAGCTCTCCTGGGTCTCCCCGGGCGCCATCCTCGCCACCGTGATCTGGCTCGTCGCGTCGATCGCGTTCTCGGTCTACGTCGCCGAATTCGCCAGCTACAACAAGACCTACGGCACGCTCGGCGCCATCGTGATCCTGCTCATGTGGATGTACATCAGCTCATTCGTCGTCCTGCTCGGCGGCGAGCTGAATGCCGAGATGGAGCTGCACACCGCCCGCGACACGACCACCGGCCCGGAGCGGCCGATGGGCGAGCGCGGCGCCTATGTCGCGGACAATGTTGCCTGAGCGATCCGATCCTGGGCGAATTCCCGAGCTGATGGGCGTATAGAGTCCGGCTTCCGGAGAACGCCGGGGGATTGGGCTTGAGCAAGCGTGTCTTCGTCGTGGCACTCGGCGAATCGACCTTCGACCTGATCGAGCCCTGGGCGGCCGCCGGCCACCTGCCGGTGCTGGCAGGCCTGATGCAGGGCGGCACGCACGGCCGGATGCGTTCGCAGGTGCCGCTCATGACCCCGCAGCTCTGGGGCTCGATCATGACCGGCCGCACGCCCGGCCATCACGGCGCCTACGATTTCTGGCAGCGCAGCCCTGAAGGCCAGTTCTACGCGGTCGACGGCTCGGCTCTCCGCTGCCCGACCCTCTGGGAGATCCTGAGCCGGCGCGGCGTGCCCAGCGGCATCTCCAATCTCCCCTTCACCTACCCGCCCGCCGCCATCGACGGCTTCGTCATCGCCGGCGAGGATGCGCCGGGCGCCCATCGCTCGATTGCCCATCCGCCCGAGCTCTACGACGAGATCACTGGCAAGTTCGGCCGCTATCGCCTGAAGGACATCTTCCCGGGCGGCCGCCAGAAGAGCGACTACCTGACCCTGATCGATGAGGATGTCGCCGCCCAGACCGAAGTCTTCGAGCATCTCTACCGCACCCGCCCCTGGCAGTTCGGCATGGTCTTCTTCAGTGCCACCGCCATCGCCCAGCATTACTTCTGGCGCGACATGGCGGACGCCGAACCCGGCGATCCCTATGCCGAGATTGTGCTCACCGCCTATCGCGCCGTCGACCGCGCCCTCGGCCGGCTGCTCGAGGCGGTCGGCTCCGACACCACCGTTTTCGTGATCTCCGACTGCGGCGCCGGGCCGCTCAGATCGGGTGTGCAGATCAACACCATCCTCGAGCAGCACGGCTTCCTCGCCCGCAACGCCTCCAAGCCAAAGGCCGGGCGCAGGCTCGTCGCCAATGCCCGCAAGCAGGCGCAGGCGCTGCTGCAGCGCCATCTGCCGGACCGCCTCTATTACCAGGTCAACCACCACCTCGGCGGGCTTAAGTCGAAGGTGCAGTCCTACCTCGCCCAGAGCGACCTCGACTGGCCGCGCACGCAGGTCTTCAGCCGCGGCAAGGAGGGCGACCTCTTCGTCAACCTGAAGGGCCGCGACCCGCACGGCATCGTCGAGCCGGGTGCCGAATACGAGGCCGTGCGCGACCGGCTCGGCGAAGCCTTCATGGCCCTGCGCGACCCTGCCACCGGCGAGCCCGCCGTCGAGCGCGTCTTTCGCCGCGAGGAGCTCTTCGGTGGCCCGATGCTCGAGCACGCGCCCGACATGGTCGTCATGTGGAAAGACACCGCCTACATACCGAGCGAGGACGACCGCAACCGCGACGAGGTCTTCGTCGAGCGCTGGCGCGAATACATGAACTGGCCGACCAGCGGCAGCCATCGCGTCGATGCCGTGCTCATCGCCAGGGGCCCGGGCATCGCCAAGGGCCGGACCATCGACACCGCCCGGCTCATCGACCTCGCCCCCACCTGGCTGCACGCGCTCGGCCAGGACGTGCCGGCCGAGCTGGAGGGCCGGGTGATGCAGGAGCTCTTCGCCCCCGCCGCCGTGCCCGCCGAATGATCCACCGTCCCCTCGGCAGCACCGGGCTCACGGTCTCCGCCATCGGCCTCGGCTGCCAGTCGCTCGGCGGCGGCCTCTACCACCGCGACGACGCCGAGACCCTGCGGATGGTCCGCCGCGCGGTCGAGCTCGGCGTCACTTTCTTCGACACGGCGGACCACTACTCGCAAGGCCGCTCCGAGACCGTGCTGGGCCAGGCCCTGGCCGGCCCGGGCGACCGGGTCGTCATCGCCACCAAGATCGGCACCAGCTTTCCCGCCGGCACGCGCGCCGCCCTCGCCATGCGCGACCTCGTCCGCCCCGTGGGCAAGGCGCTCCAGCCAGTAAAGAAGCTCTTGCAGCGCTACCGCTTCCGGCAGGGTCGCTCGGACTTCACCCCCGATGCCATCCGGCGATCGGTCGAGGCGAGCCTCGGGCGGCTGCAGGTCGAGGCCATCGACCTCCTGCAGTTCCACAAGCCCGACGCTGAAACGATGCGCGCGGGCGCGCTCTTCGAGACCGCCCAAAGGCTGCAGGCCGAGGGCAAGGTCCGGCACTATGGCGTCGCCTGCGTCGATCTCGACGACGCCCTCGTCGCCCTGGAGCAGCCCGGCGTCGCCACGGTGCAGATCGCCATCAACTGCCTCGAGCCCGCCGGGCTGGACCGGCTGACCGACGCGGCCGCGGCCCGGGGTGTCGCCGTCATCGGCCGCAACCCGCGCGCCATCAGCCTGCTCACCGATACCCACGAGGAGACGATGGGCGACGCCTCGGCCTACGGCCCGCACCACGCCACGCGCCTCGCCGCCGCCCGCTCGCTGCGCGGCCTGATCCGGCCCGACCGGACCCTGGCCCAGGCCGCCATCCGCCATGCCGTCGAGCTCCAGGGCGTCGCCAGTGTCCTGCCGCGCGCGGTCACCACGGCCGAGCTGGAGGCCAACCTCGCGAGCCTCGACGTCCCACCGCTGACTCCGGCCGACCAGGCGCTCATCGCCAAGGCCCAGGCGATGACCGCGCCCCTAGCCGGACCGATCCGCCAGGGCCGCCTTGCCTGAATGCCGGAGAAACGGCCGCTTCGTCTCTGCCTGCTCTGTGTGGAGATCTTCGCCTTCGGCAAATATGGCGGGTTCGGCCGGGCGACGCGGATCATCGGCGTCGCCTTCGCCCGGCGCGGCCTCGAGGTGCATGCCATCGTGCCGCTCCGCCATGGCCAGGCTCAGGTGGAACACCTGGACGGGATGACGGTGCACGGCTACCCGCCGCATCGCCCCGACCGGATCGCCGCGCTCGCCCGCAAAATCGACGCCGACATCCACCACAGCCAGCACCCGTCGCTCGCCACCGCCATCGCCCTCGCCGCCCGCCCGGCCAGCCGGCACGTCGTCACCTGCCGCGATCCCAAGACCCTGCGCGACTGGCGCATCGAGCTCGCCCGCCCGTCCTTGAGCCGCGCCCAGGTTCTCGCCAACTGGCTCTTCGAGGACGGCCCCGGCGTCGCTGCCGCCATGCGCCGCATGGACGGCGTCTTCGCCGCCTCACCGCACCTCACAGGCAAGATCGCGCGCAAATACGGCCTCGACGAGCGCCGGGTCGGCCTCCTGCCGACGCCTGTGCGGCTGCCGCCCGAGCCGGTCAAGGCGGATGTGCCGACCGTGATCTCGGTCGGCCGCTGGGATCGCCGCAAGCGGCCGGAGCTTTTCATCGAGCTCGCCCGGGCCGTGCCCGCCATCCGCTTCGTCGCCATCGGCCGCTCGCGCGATCCGGCCTATGAGAAAGAGCTGCGCGCCCGCGCCGCCGGCATCGCCAATCTCGAGCTTGCCGGCTTCATCGACCAGTTCGCCACGGACGCCCTCGAAGCCCGGCTCGCCGCGGCCTGGGTGCTCGTCAACACCGCCGAGCGCGAGGGCCTGCCGACCGCCTTCCTCGAGGCCCTGGCGCATGGCTGCGCCGTCCTTGCCGAGGTCGATCCGGGCGGCATCACCAGCCGCTTCGGCGAGGCGGTCAGTGACGGCGACTTCAAGGCCGGCCTCGAACGGCTGCTGCGCGACGACGCCTGGCGCGCCAGGGGGGCCGCCGGCCGTGCCCACGTCGCCGCCAGCTTCGAGCTTGACCACGTCATCGACCGGCACATTGCCCTCTACGAGCGACTGCTCGCGACGGAGCCGCCACCGCGCTGGCGCCCGTCTCGCGGAGCGGGGCCCGCTTGAACGTCCTCATCCTCTGCTACGAGTACCCGCCGCTCGGCGGCGGCGGCAGCCGGGTGGTCGCGGGCCTCGGCCGGGCCCTCGCCGAGGCCGGCCACACCGTGACCATCTACACGAGCCGCATGCCCGGCCTGCCGGCGGAAGAGCTCGACGGGGCCGTGCGGGTGCGCCGCGTCCGGACCTGGCGGCGCCGCGCCGACCGCAGCAACGCACCGGAGCTTCTCGCCTACGCCGTCGCCATGCTCGTGGCCCTCCTGCGCGAGCGGCCCGACCGTGCTGCCGATCTCGCCCATGTCCATTTCCTCCTCCCCGACGGGCTCGTCGCCTGGCTCATGCGCCGGCTGACCGGCATGCGCTTCGTCGCCACCGCGCACGGCTCCGACGTGCCGGGCTACAACCCGCACCGCTTCAGGCTCGCCCACGGCCTGGCGGCCCCGCTCTGGCGCCGCATCGTGGCCTCCGCCGACCGCATCGTCTGCGCCTCCATGGGCCTTCGGGACTCGATCGTGGCGGCCGCACCCGAAGCCGTCCCGGTCGTCATCCCCAACGGGCTGGACGGCACCCGCTTTCGCCCCGGCGGGCCGCGGCGCCTCGGCATTCTCGGCGTCACCCGCCTCTTCGAGCGCAAGGGCCTGCATCACCTGCTCGACGCCGCGGCGGAACTGCAAGAGCCGGTGCCGATCGACATCGTCGGCGCCGGGCCGGAACGGGCCGCCCTCGAGGCACAGGCCGGCCGCCTCGGCCTGCCGGTGACCTTCCACGGCTGGCTCGACAACGCGGACGATGCACTCCGCGACCTGCTCGAAGAGACGGCTATCTTCGTGCTCCCGTCGAGTGCCGAGAACTTCCCGGTCTCATTGCTCGAGGCCATGGCCGCCGGCATGGCGATCGTCACCACCGCCGATACCGGCTGTGCGGAAGTGGTCGGCGACGCGGCCCTCCTCGTGCCGAGCGGCGACGTGCCGGCGCTCGGCGCCGCCCTCGACCGGCTGATCGGCGACCCGGCGCTTCGAGAACGGCTCGGCGCCCGGGCGCGCCGGCATTTCGAGGAGGCCTTCACCTGGCGGAGGGTGGCGGCGACCCATGAGCGGCTCTATCGGGAGGTCCTGGCCGAACGGGCGAAGCGTGGGCATGCCTGAGAGGATCCCCTGGACGAAGCTCCGGATCGCGGTCGCGGTCCTGGCCTTGGGCGCTCTCTGCCTCACGATCCCGCCTGCCACCGTGCTCGACGCCTGGCGCGATGTCCGGCCGGGCCTGCTCGCCCTCGGCATGGCCTGGATGGCAGCCGCCGCCGTGGCCAGCAGTGCCGCCTTCTACGCCACGCTCCGCCTGCGCGGCATCGCCCCGCCACTGGCGGAAGTCGTCCGCACCGACCTCGCCGGCCATTTCTACACCTTCACGGCCCCCTTCGGCGTGGTGGCAGGCGGGGCAGCCCGCGTCCTCAGGCTGCAGGGACCCGGCCGCCCGACGGCCTCGCTCATCGGCGCCATCCTCGCCAATCGCCTGGTCAACATCTGGACCGCCGCCGCCCTCGCCTGCCTCGCCCTCCTTGTGGTCCGGCCCGCCATCGGCGCCACCTGGCCGCTCTGGCTGCTGCCGCTGGCCGGCATCGCCGGCCTGGCGCTCGCCGCCTATGTCGCCGCCCATCACCGCCGCATCCGCCTCTGGGCGGCCGGCCGGCTCGTCCCGCACCTGCCGCTGGCACAGCACCGCCGGCGCCGGATCCGCCGCACACTCCGCCGGCTCGGCGGGGCCGGCGGCACGACCAGCATCCCCTTGCATCTGGTGCCGGTGGCGCTGGTCGTCCTCCGCCACCTCTGCAGTGCCGCCGCCCTCGTGGCCTTCGCCGCCGCCTTCGGCCAGGACCTCGGCTTCGTCGCCAGCCTCTGGGTGCGCATGGCGCTCAACGTCGCCATGCTGGTCCCGCTCTCGCCGGCCGGGCTCGGCGTGCGCGAAGTCGGCTTCGTGATCCTGCTGCAGTCCTTCGCCGTGCCCGAAGCCGACGCGCTCGCCATCGCCCTCTGCGTGCTGGCCTATCAGATGGTCATCGCCACCCTCGGCGGCCTCTGCGAGCTGGCGGATTCGCTCAAGCTGGCCCGCGCGGCAAGATGAACGCGCAGCGTGACCGCCACGGTTGAAGATGATGACAAGTTCAGCACGGATGAGGCGACGCCCGCAGGCTTGGCAGCAGATACCGAAAATCCATGGCCGTTCTGAAAAACACTGATCTCGACTTGCTCGAGGCTTTTGCCCGATTGGCGATCATCCAACCTCAGGCTATAATGAACGCTGTTCCAGAATCGTTGGCCGGCCAGCAGCGCCGGCCGAGGAGCACTGATGCGGATCGAGGATCTTCCCGGCTGGACAGCGGCGGCAGCGCTGATGGCCATCATCGTGGTCGCGGTCCTGACCTGAGCTGACCTGAATAAGGAGCCGCCGGCTCAGTCGCCCAGCACCAGCTCGGCGCAGCGATGCCCCAGCATCATCGCCGGCGCATTCGTGTTGCCGGCATTGATGTCGGGCACGGCCGACATGTCGGCGACCCGAAGCCCGTCGATGCCACGCACCCGAAGCCGGGCATCGAGCACTGCCATGCGGTCGCCATCCGCCCCCATCCTGGCCGTGCCGGCCGGGTGGTAGTTGGTCTTGACGAAGCGCCGGCAATGCGCCGCGAGTGCCGCGTCGCTGGGGTCGGCGGGGTCGGGAATGGCGACCTTGGCGACCCGCTCCCGAAGTGGACTCTCGGCGAAGGCGCGGAGGAAGAAGCGCTGGCCTGCGATCATCGCCGCCATGTCGGCCTCGTCCTTCAGGAGATTGGGCGAGACCAGCGGCATGGCGGCCGGATCGGCACTTCTGAGGCGCAACTCGCCGCGCGAGCGCGGCTTGACCACGACGGTCGTGATGGTCAGCCCGTAGCCGTCCTCGACGAGTCCGAGCGTGTCCCGGTCGAGATAGACGATGGGCACGCAGAAGGCCTGGATGGTCGGCGGCGCCTCGGGGTCCATCGGGTTGACGAAGGCGCCGGCCTCGACCCCGGCCGAGGTGACAGGGCCTGAGCCGAAGAGCTTGAGCTGCAGCCCGTTCCAGAGCATCCGCCAGCCCACCCCCTGGCGATAATAGCCGTAGGGCCCGTTGGCATTGGCGACCATCGGCACCTCGGGGTGGTCGATCAGGTTCTGCCCGACGCCCGGCAGGTCGGCGATACACCCGAGGCCGTGCTCCGCCAGGTGATCCGCCGGGCCGAGCCCCGAGAGCATCATGAGCTGCGGCGTGGCCAGCGCCCCGGCGGCGAGGATGACCTCGCCATCGGCATGGGCGGTGACCATCGCCCCGGCCTTGTCCCGGTAGGTGACGCCGACCGCCCGCCCCCCCTCGATCACGACCTTCTGCACCTCCGCCTCGAGGCGGACGGTGAGCGCCGGGTTCTGCTCTTCCGGCGTCAGGAAGGCATAGGCCGCGGAGCTCCGCCGGCCGTTGCGGTTGGTGAACTGGTAGAAGCCGACTCCCCGCTGGCTGGGCCCGTTGAAATCCGGGTTGAAGGGCTCGCCCAGCCCCTGCACCGCCTGGACGAACCAGCGCGAGACCTCGTTGATATGCCCGGGATCGGAGACCAGGAGCGGCCCCGACGTGCCGTGCCGCTCGTCGTTCAGCCGGTTGTTGCCCTCCATCGCCCGGAAATGCGGCAGCACGTCCTGCCAGCTCCAGCCCACGGCGTCGTTGTTGCCGCGCAGGATCTCGTGCCAGGCGTCGTAGTCCGCGGGCCGGCCGCGCATGTAGACCTGCGCGTTCACCGACGAGCCGCCGCCCAGCACCCTGCCTTGCGGGATGTCGTGCACCCGCCCGCCCAGATGCGTCTGCGGCACCGTCTGGTGGTAGCGCATGAACTTCGAGCCGTTGATCATCTTGAAGATGCCGGGCGGCATGTCGAGGAGCGGATGGCGGTTCGAGAGCCCGGCCTCGAGCAGCAGCACCCGTGCCCCGGCCTTTGCCAGCCGCCCGGCCACGGTGCAGCCCGAAGCCCCGCCGCCGACGACGATGTGCTCGAAGCGCTCGCTCATGGCTGCCCCGCCTCCATCTGCCCCACCCCCATCGGCTCGACCGCCGGCTCGAAGGTCACGCGCACATACTCCCAGGCCGCGTTCAGGTGGCTGGCGAGCGCCGCCTCGGCCGCATCCGGGTCGCGCTCGAGGATCGCCTCGAAGATCGTCCGGTGGCTCTGGTAGTTGACCCGGTTGCGCTCCGGCGAGCGCAGCATCCGGTGCCAGTGCACCGCCAGCCAGGCGACATAGGCGCGGTGGATCGCCGGCATGATGGGGTTGCGCGGAATCTCGTAGAGCACCGCGTGGAAGGCGACATCCGTCGCGTAGAAGCGGGCCGAATCGGGGATCGCCGCCTCGTTCGCGGCCAGCGCCTCGCGCAGCGCCTGGATGTCGGCACGCCGGGCATGCATCGCCGCCTCGCGCACCAGCGCCCGCTCGAGGAAGATGCGGCTGTCGAAGAGCGCCTTCACGCCTTCCGTCTCGCCGAGCAGGTGGCCGACGATGCCGCCGAGCGCACCGAGCGCCGAATCGAAGCCCGGCTTCCTGACGATCGGGCGATAGCGCGGCCGGTTCTCGATCAACCCGCGGCTGGAGAGTGCCGTGATGGCCTCGCGGATCACCGTGCGGCTGGCGCCGAACTCGGCCATCAGCGCGCGCTCCGGCGGCAGCGCCGTGCGGTCGGGCAACTCGCCCGAGACGATGCGCAGCTCGAGGCGCTCGACGATGGCATCGGCGGCCCGCCGGCCGCCCGCCGCTGCCGCATCCGTCCCCGCCTCGCCCGTCATCTTCTGCACTCTCCTGATCCTGCCACCAGCCAGTTTGGTACGATCAAAACTGCGACATGCGGCCCGTTTGGCGAAACATGATTGACACATGGGCATGGCGCCGTCAATTTGCCGCCTCTTTCGTCATACAAAAATTGGTGGGGAAGCTGGAGCAGGAAGAGCCTCCGCCTCACCGGTCAGCAAGGAGGAACCCGATGAACCGACGTCTTCTGATGGCCACGGCAGCGCTGGCGGGCCTGGGTGTCGCCGCCATCGCCGCGCCGCTCGCCGCGCAGGACCTGCCGCCGCTCGAGCAGAAGGACCGCTACAAGGTCGGCTTCTCGCAGATGGAGAGCAACAATCCCTGGCGCATCGCCGAGACCAAGTCGTTCCACGACACCGCCGAATCCTGCGGCTGGGACCTGATCGCCACTGACGCCGCCGGCTCCGCCGCCAAGCAGGTGGCCGACGTCGATTCGATGATCGCCCAGGGCATCGACGTGCTCTTCCTGCCGCCGCGCGAGGAGAAGCCGCTGATCCCGGCCGTCATGAAGGCCAAGGCCGCCGGCATCCCGACCTTCCTCGTCGACCGCTCGGTCGATCCGAACGTCGCCCAGGCCGGCCGCGACTACGTCGCCTTCCTCGGCTCCGATTTCATCGACCAGGGCCGCCGCGTCGCCGAATGGACGCTCGAGAACTTCGACGGCGAGAAGGGCATCATCGTCGAGCTCGAGGGCACCACCGGCTCGTCGCCCGCCAATGACCGCAAGAAGGGCTTCGACGACGTCATGGCCCAGCACGACAACATGGAGATCGTGGCCTCCCAGTCCGGCGACTTCGCCCGCGACCTCGGCCGCCAGGTCATGGAAACGCTGCTCCAGGCCCATCCCGACGTGAACATCGTCTATGCCCATAACGACGAGATGGCGATCGGCGCCATCCAGGCGCTCGAGCTCGCCGGCCGCAAGCCCGGCGAGGACATCCTCGTCGTCTCCATCGACGGCACGCGCGACGCGCTCCAGGCGATCATCGACGGCAAGATGGGTGTGACCGTCGAATCCTCGCCCTTCTTCGGCCCGCTCGCCTGCGAGACCATGAAGCGCTACGCCGCCGGCGAGGAGATCGAGCCCTGGGTCCAGGTCTCCGACCGCATCTTCACGCCCGAGAACGCGGCCGACCACATCGACGAGGCCTACTGAGCATCGGGTCAGCGGGGGCCGCTTCCGGGCGGCCCCCTGCCACCGCCGGACACCCATGACCACACCCCTCCTCGAGATGACCGGCATCGACAAGGCGTTCGCCGGCGTCGCCGCCCTGAGCTCGGCCTCGCTCACCATCGAGCCCGGCGAGATCCACGCGGTGATCGGCCAGAACGGCGCCGGCAAGTCGACGCTCATCAAGATCCTGACCGGCGTCTACCGCCGGGATGCCGGCCTGATCACCTTCGCCGGCAAGCCATCCACCATCTCGAGCCCGCGCGAGGCGCAGGACAGCGGCATCTCCACGATCTACCAGGAGCTGACCCTGGTGCCTTTGCGCAGCGTCACCGAGAACGTGACGCTCGGCTACGAGCCGCGCATCTGGGGCGGCATCATCGACTGGCCGAAGGCGCATGCCCGCACTCGCGAGATCCTCGCCCGCTTCGGCATCGAGATCGACGTCAAGGCACCGCTCGGCAGCTACTCGACCGCCATCCAGCAGCTCGTCGCCATCGCCCGCGCCGTCTCGCTCGACGCCCGGCTCGTCATCATGGACGAGCCCACCTCCTCGCTCGACGACCGCGAGGTCGAGGTGCTCTTCGGCGTGGTGCGCGGCCTCAAGGCGAGCGGCGTCTCGGTGCTCTACGTCTCCCACTTCCTCGACGAGCTCTTCCGCATCTGCGATTCGGTGACCGTCATGCGCGACGGCCGCACGGTGGCGAGGAAGGCCATCGCCGAGACCACCAAGCTCGAGCTCATCGCCGACATGCTCGGCCGCGACATCGACGAGATCCGCGCGGACGGCATGACGGAGCTCGGCGGCGGCCAACGGGACCGGAGTGGCGAGGTGCTGCTCGAGGCGAAGGCGGCCGCCACCGACCGGCGCCTCCACCGGCTCGACCTCATCGTCCACCGGGGCGAGATCGTGGGCCTCGCCGGGCTCCTCGGCTCCGGCCGCACCGAGGCCGCCCGCGCCCTTTTCGGCCTCGACCGGCTGAAGGCCGGCAGCGTCAGCTTCAAGGGCCAGGCCCCCTCGGACCCGGCCGCCGCCATCACCGCCGGCATCGGCTACCTCACCGAGGACCGCAAGGCCGAGGGCATCGTGCCCGAGATGTCGGTACGCGAGAACGTGACCCTGGCCGTGCTGCCGAAGCTCAGCCGGGGCGGCCGGATCGAGCGCGGCCGGGAGCGGGCGCTGGTTGAGGCCTTCATCAGGTCGCTCGGCATCAAGACCGCCGACATGGACCAGCCGATCCGCGAGCTCTCCGGCGGCAACCAGCAAAAGGCCCTGCTCGCCCGCTGGCTCGCCACCGAGCCCGAGCTTCTGATCCTCGACGAGCCAACCCGCGGCGTCGATGTCGGCGCCAAGCTCGAGATCCAGGCGATCATCCGCGACTATGTCGCCAAGGGCTTCGGCGTGCTCCTCATCTCGTCCGAGTTCGAGGAGCTGGTCGAGGGTGCCGACCGGATCACCGTCATGCAGGACGGCTACTCGGTGACGGAGCTCGCCAATCCCGGCATCACCGAGAACGCGCTGGTCAAGGCCATCGCCCACCACCACCGGGACGAGAGCCCGGCATGAGCACGCGCCTCGAAGCCGCAAGGCCGGCCACGCCATCGCCGGCGA
>JAUIID010000301.1 GCA_030431615.1 Alphaproteobacteria bacterium | reverse complement strand
GCGCTATGCCGAGCTAATCTACAATGGCTTCTGGTTCAGCCCCGAACGCGAGATGCTCCAGGCGCTGATCGACCAGAGCCAGGGCCCCGTCACCGGCACCGTCCGCCTCAAGCTCTACAAGGGCAGCGTCGCCGTGGTCGGCCGCAAGGCGCCGCAAAGCCTGTACAGCGAGGACTACGCCACCTTCGAGGCCGACACCGTCTACGACCAGAAGGACGCCGAAGGCTTCATCAAGCTCAACGCGCTCCGCCTGCGCATCGGCGCGCTGGCCAGAAGGTAGCGTGTCCGGCGATCGCCCCGGTGCCGCTGCCGGGCAGGCTTGGAGTGCTCAAGGCTACGCCCACCACGCCGGTTTCGTCGCCACGCTGGGGCGGCCGGTGCTCGAGCTCCTGGCGCCCGAGCCTGAGGAGCGGATTCTCGATCTCGGCTGTGGAGACGGGGCGCTGACCGCGGAGCTGGTGGCCGCTGGTGCCGAGGTCGTCGGCTGCGACGCCTCGGTCGAGCTCCTCGAGGCGGCGCGGGCGCGGGGGCTCGATGTGGTCCAGGCCGATGGCCATGCATTGCCGTTCGAGGCCGAGTTCGATGCCGTCTTCTCCAATGCGGCACTCCACTGGATGACCCGGCCGGGCGACGTCGTCGCCGGCGTGGGCCGGGCACTCCGCCCGGGCGGGCGGTTCGTCGCCGAGTTCGGCGGGATGGGCAACGTGGCAGCGATCACCACAGCCCTGCGGGCCGTGCTGGACGCCGCCGGCATCGACGCCTTAGCCCTCCGGCCCTGGTATTTCCCGAGCCCCGACGAGCATGCCGCCCGGCTGGAGCAGCACGGCTTCGAGGTTGCGACCATCGAGCTGATCCCGCGGCCGACGGCCTTGCCGACCGGTATGGCCGGCTGGCTCGAGACCTTCGCGGAGCCGTTCCTGCGCCACGCCCCGGCGGCCGAACGCGCCGGCCTGCTGGCGCGGGCGGTCAACCTGCTCGAGCCGGCTCTGTGCGACGGGGCGGGCAACTGGACGGCCGATTATGTCCGCCTGAGGTTCAAGGCCGTGCTGCCGGCCGGGTGAGGGGGGTCAGGCGGCCTGCCGTTCCGCCGCCTCGGCGATGTCCACGATGTCCTCCATGATCCGGGGGATCGAGAAGTCCTTGGGCGTGTAGATCCGGGCGACGCCGCAGGCGAGGAGCGCCTTCGCATCCTCGGGCGGGATGATGCCGCCGACGACCACGGGTATGTCGCCGATCCCGGCCTTCTGCATCCGCGCCATCACCTCCTCGACCAGCTGCAGATGCGAGCCGGACAGGATCGAGAGCCCGACCACGTGCACCGCCTCCTCGAGCGCGGTGCCGACGATCCGCGCCGGCGAGAGGCGGATGCCCTCGAAGACCACTTCCATGCCGGAATCCCGTGCTGCCACCGCGATCTGCTCGGCACCGTTGGAATGACCGTCGAGGCCGGGCTTGCCGACCAGGATCTTGAGCCGCCGGCCGGTGCGCCGCGCCATCGCCTCGACGCGGGCGCGAACCGGCGCCAGTGCGTCGCCGGCACCGGCGGTATGAGCTCCGGCGATGCCGGTCGGCGCGCTGTACTCGCCGAAGATACGGCGCAGGCAGGCCGCCCATTCGCCCGTGGTGACGCCGGCATGGGCGCAGGCGATCGAGGCGGGCATGACGTTCTCTCCCACGCGCGCGGCACGGTCGAGCCATGCTAGGGCCGCTTCCGCCGCCCTGGCGTCGCGCCGGGCCCGGTGGGCCCGCAGCCGCTCGATCTGGGCCGCCTCGGTCGCCGGATCGATGCTCAGGAACCCGCCATCCTCGCCGGTGGTCAGCGGCGACGGGGCGGTCTCGGTGTAGCAATTGACGCCGACGACCTGCCGCGTGCCGGCCGCAATCGCCTGCACCCGGGCAGCGCTGCTCTCGACCAGTCGGCTCTTCATGTAGCCGGAGTCGACGGCGGCGAGCGCCCCGCCCATGGCCTCGATCCGCGCCAGCTCCGCCATGGCCTCGGCCTTGAGCTCCCCAACCTTGGCCTCGATCACGGTGCTGCCGTCGAAGATGTCGGGATACTCCAGAAGGTCGGTCTCACAGGCTAGGATCTGCTGCAGGCGCAGCGACCATTGCTGGTCCCAGGGTCTGGGCAGGCCGAGCGCCTCGTTCCATGCCGGCAGCTGCACGGCCCGGGCACGCGCCTTGCGCGACAGCGTGACCGCCAGGGTCTCGAGCAGGATTCGATAGACATTGTTCTCCGGCTGCTGCTCGGTCAGGCCCAGCGAGTTCACCTGCACGCCATAGCGGAAACGCCGCAGGTGCTCGTCCTCGACCCCGTAGCGCGTGGCGGTGATTTCGTCCCAGAGCTCGACGAAGGCGCGCATTTTGGCGAGCTCGGTGACGAAGTGCAGGCCGGCATTGACGAAGAAGCTGATGCGCCCGACCACCCTCGGGAACTCCGCCTCGGACACCTGGCCGCCGGCCCGGATGGCATCCAGCACCGCCACCGCCGTGGCGAGCGCGAAGGCGAGCTCCTGGACCGGCGTCGCCCCCGCCTCCTGCAGGTGGTAGGAGCAGACATTGGTCGGGTTCCACTTCGGCATCTCCCGGCAGGTGAAGGCGACGACATCGCCGATCAGCCGGAGCGAGGGTGCCGGCGGGAAGATGTAGGTGCCGCGCGACAGGTATTCCTTGATGATGTCGTTCTGCACCGTCCCTTGCAGCACCGCCCGGTCGATGCCCTGGCGCTCTGCCGCGGCGATGTAGAGCGCCAGCAGCCAGGGTGCGGTGGCGTTGATGGTCATCGAGGTGTTCATGCGGTCGAGCGGGATGCCGTCGAACAGCGCCGTCATGTCGTCGAGCGACGTGATCGGCACGCCGACCTTGCCTACCTCGCCGCGCGCGAGCGGATCGTCGCTGTCGTAGCCGGTCTGGGTCGGCAGGTCGAAGGCCACAGACAGGCCCGTCTGGCCGCGCGCCAGGTTGGTGCGGAAGAGGGCGTTGCTGGCCTCCGCCGAGCTGTGCCCGGCATAGGTGCGAAACAACCAGGGCTCATCACGAAAGGTGTTGGATCGACCCTTGTCGCTCATCTTGGTGGGGCTCCCGGCCCGTTTGAACACTTGATAACACTTATCGGCGCAAATCACCGACGCATTCGACGGGAATAACATTCGTGCGACAGTGCGGTCAAAGCATTTACGTTGTTGACAACACATTTCTCTGCCAGCAGCATGTGGCCATGTAGTGATGGTCTCAAGCAGTTAACACTTCTTGCCCGTTGCCAACACTTCACTCAACACTTTTAGCCGGGTTGCAGCCATGCCCAAGAACCAGGTCGATCACATCATCCGCAAGTTCGGTTCCCAGTCGCGGGTCGCCGAGTTGCTCGGGATCTGGCAGACCGCGGTCAGCGGCTGGGTGCGGCGCGGCGCCATTCCGGCAAGGCGCCAGGCTGAATTGCTCGACATCGCGCGACGCGAAGGCATCGCCCTGTCGCCCGAGGAGTTCTTCGCGGCAGAGGCCACCGGCACGCACGGGCGGCCTCTGCCGATGGCTCGTCAGGGTGGCAGCGCCTCGGCGGCGCCTGCCTCCGCCCAGGTCATCCGGCTGAAGCGCGAGGCACCTGAGCCGGAGGCTGTGCCGACATCGGCGAAGGCGCCCGTTGCCGGTCAGGATCTCTACGAGGTTGGCGAGATTCCGCCGCTGGGGCACGTGCCGGCCAACATGTACGCCTGGGCGATCCGCAAGGATCGGCACGGCGAGCCGATGACCGCCATGCAGCAGGAGGTCGTGCCGGTCCCGGCGATCGGCGACGACGAGGTCCTGGTCATGGTGATGGCCGCCGGGGTCAACTACAACGGCGTCTGGGCGGCCTTGGGCGTGCCGCTGTCGCCGATCGACGTGCACAGGCAGCCCTATCATGTCGCCGGGTCCGACGCCTCGGGCGTGGTCTGGGCCGTCGGCGCCAAGGTCAAGCGCTGGCAGGTCGGTGACGAAGTCGTCATCCACTGCAACCAGGACGACGGCGACGACGAGGAATGCAACGGTGGCGATCCCATGAACTCCGCCTCGCAGCGGATCTGGGGCTACGAGACCACGGACGGCTCTTTCGCCCAGTTCTGCAAGGTCCAGTCGCGCCAGCTCATGCCGCGGCCG
>JAUIID010000300.1 GCA_030431615.1 Alphaproteobacteria bacterium | reverse complement strand
GGTTGACCGCCACCTGCACGAGGCGGTCGTGGTCGCCACGCACCAGCGCCGGCCGGTCCGGCACAGCACCGCGCTCGAGCGTGGCGCCGAGCTCGCTGGCGAGGCCCCGGGTCGCCGCCATGGCCTCGTCGATCACGGCGACCAGGTCGACGTCGCGCACGTGCCAGTCCATGCTGCCGGATTCGATCTTCGAGAGGTCGAGCACGTTGTTGATCAGCCGCGTCAGCCGCTCGCTCTCGCGCACCACGATGCCGAGGAACTCCTTGCGCTCCGCGGGGTCGAGGTCCGGGTTGTCGATCAGGATCTCCGAGAACGAGCGGATGGAGGTGAGCGGTGTGCGGAGCTCGTGGCTCACCGTGGCGAGGAAGTCGTCCTTCATCCGGTCGAGCTGCCGCAGACGCTCGTTGATCTGCTTGAGCTCCGCCCCGGCCTGCTCGAGGGCCCGCGAACGCTCCTCGAGCTGGTGGCTGTACTCGATCACCTGGCTCGCCTCGTCGAGGATCTCGAGGATGTCGTCCGGGCCGATCACCTCGCCCCGGACCACCGAGGCCACCATGGCGCGGGCCGAGGCGGCGCCGATCGCCCGGGCCACGTGCCGCTCGACGAGCTGCACGAACTCGGCGTCGGCGCGCTCCTCCATCGTGAGCTGGTGCCCGCGGCGATAGGCATCGGTGGCCAGCACGAGCTCGGCCTGCTCGCGGCCGATGAAGCGCAGAAGGAGCTCGTGCAGCTCGGCCACGCGCGTGTCGCCGCGCCAGATGCGCGTCGTCCCCTCGCGCTCGAAGATGTTGACGAAGAGCAGCGCCTGCAGCCGCTGCAGGTTGTCCTGCTGGAAGAGCAGCGAGCCGCCGACCAGCAGCAGCACATTGACGGTGATGCTCCAGAAGAGCGCGTGGCTCACGGGCTGCAGCCCGTCGAGCCCGAAGAGTGCTTCGGGCAGGAGCAGGGTCGAGCGCCGGCACGATGAGCGTGACGCCCCAGACGGCGATGCCGGCGGTGAGGCCCGCAAGGGCGCCCACGAGATTGGCGTCGCGCCAGAAGATGCCGAGGATGAGCGCCGGCACCAGCTGCGCCACCGCGGCGAAGGCGATGAGCCCGATGCCGACCAGCCCGTAGCCGGAACCCACGGCCTGGAAGAAGATGTAGGCGAGCACGAGCAGCAGCAGGATCGAGGTGCGGCGGATGGTCATGACCAGCCGCGAGAGATGCCGCCGCCGGGTCAGCTGCAGCGCCTCGATCCGCAGCAGCACCGGCATCACCACGTCGTTCGAGATCATCGTGCTGAGCGCCACGGTCGAGACGATGATCATGGCGGTCGCCGCACTCAGCCCGCCGATGAAGACGACCAGCGCCAGCCAGGGTGCCGCCGCCTCGAGCGGCAGGAAGAGCACGATCAGGTCGCCGTCCTCAATGCCGCCGAGCCGGCCGGCGAGGGCGATCGGGATGACGAAGATGTTGATCAGCAGGAGATATGTGGGAAAGGCCCAGGTCGCGGTCCGGATGTGCCGCTCGTCGACGTTCTCGATCACCGCCACCTGGAACTGCCGGGGCAGCACGAAGATCACCGAGCCCGCGAGCAGGATCATCAAGAACCAGTCGAGATAGCTCCAGCCCTCCGGCATCAGGAGGAGATCGCCGTGCCCGGCGGCCCGCGTCGCCTGGATCAGCGAATCGGAGCCGTCATAGAGGAAGAAGGTCACGAAGATGCCGACGGCGATGAAGGTCGTGAGCTTGACGATGCTCTCGAAGGCGATGGCCAGCACCATGCCCTGATGCGTCTCGGTGGCGTCGATGTGGCGGGTGCCGAAGAGGATGGCGAAGACCGCCATGACGATGGCGATGACGAAGCCGCTGTCGATGCCGAAAGGCCCGGCCCCGTCGCCGAGCCCGAGCATCACGTTGGCGCTGGCCGAGAGCGCCTTGAGCTGGAGTGCGATATAGGGGACGCCCGCGATCATCGCGACCAGCGTGGCGATGCCGCCGAGTGCCGTGCTCTTGCCGTAGCGGGCGGCGAGGAAGTCGGCGATCGAGGTGATGCTGTAGGTCTTCGCGATCCGCAGGATCTTGTGCAGCACGAAGGGGAAGAGCAGTGCCGCCAGGGTCGGCCCGAGATAGGTCGGCAGGAAAGCGATGCCCGACTGCGAGGCGAGCCCGACCGAGCCGTAGAAGGTCCAGGACGTGCAGTAGACCGCCATGCTCAGCGTGTAGACGAGCGGGTTGTCGATCAGCTGCCGCCCTTCCCGCGCCCGCCGGTCGCCATAGCTGGCGATGACGAAGAGCAGGCCGAGATAAGCGGCGGCGACAGCGACGATGAACCAGGGCGAGAACATCAGCTCCGGGCCCGCCACTGCATGACGAGGAAGGCGAGCAGGATGACCAGCGTCCAGCCGAGGAAGAGGTAGAGCGGCAGGTAGCCGCCCTCGCCCAGCCGGTCGGCGACGATGGCCAGGGGCGCGTTGAAGAGCAAAAGCGCCAGGATCAGCGTGGCCAGGAGATAGCGCCGGCGCCGGCCGTCGATCATCTCAACCCGCCCATCTCACTTGGCTGCCATCACCGCCTCGATCTGCGCCACCAGCTCGCGGGTCGAAAAGGGCTTGGTCACATAGGCGTCGGCGCCGAGGGCCAGGCCCCGGTCGCGCTCGCTGTCGCGCCCCCTGGCCGTCAGCATGAAGATCGTGGTGGAGGCCCAGCTCGGGTCGGCGCGGATCCGCTCGCACACCTCGTAGCCGTCGAACTCCGGCATCATCACGTCGAGCAGCAGGAGATCCGGCGGCGGCCCGGCCAGGGCGTCGAGCGCCTCCCGCCCGTTGCGCGCCACCGTCACCTCGAAGCCCGCCTTCCTCATCAAGAACTCGAGCGACATGACGATGTTGGGCTCGTCGTCGACAATCAGCACACGCCTCGCCACGCCTGCATGCCTCCCCTGGCACGACCTCACCGGACATGCCTGGAGGCTAGCGCCAAGGACGTCCTTTGCGAAGCCCCGGCCAGTTGCTAGACAACCGGCAATCCCGCCTCCGGCAGCACACCCTCCCGCAAGGACCACCATGGCCTCGTACCAGTATATCTACGTGATGAAGCGGCTCACCAAGATTTTTCCCGGTGGCAAGAAGCTCTTCGAGAACATCACCCTCGCCTTCCTCCCCGGTGCGAAGATCGGCGTGCTCGGCGTCAACGGCTCGGGCAAGTCGAGCCTCCTCAAGATCATGGCCGGCCGCGACCAGGACTTCGCCGGCGAGGCCTGGGCCGCCGACGGCGTGAAGGTCGGCTACCTCGAGCAGGAGCCGCATCTCGACGAGACCAAGGACGTCTTGGGCAACGTCATGGACGGCGTCGCCGGGACCAAGGCGCTGCTCGACCGCTTCAACGCCGTCTCCGAAGGCTTCGCCGATCCCGATGCCGACATGGACGCTCTCATGGCCGAGCAGGCCGAGCTGCAGGAGCAGATCGACGCCTGCAATGGCTGGGAGATCGAGCGCACCCTCGAAATCGCCATGGATGCACTCCGCTGCCCGCCCGGCGATTCGGACGTCTCGACCCTCTCCGGCGGCGAGCGGCGCCGCGTCGCCCTCTGCCGCCTCCTCCTCTCGCAGCCCGACCTGCTGCTGCTCGACGAGCCCACCAACCACCTCGACGCCGAATCGGTCGCCTGGCTCGAGCGCTTCCTCCACGAATATCCGGGCACCGTCGTCGCCGTCACCCACGACCGCTACTTCCTCGACAACGTCGCCGGCTGGATCCTCGAGCTCGACCGCGGCAAGGGCATCCCCTACGAGGGCAACTACTCCGGCTGGCTCGCGCAGAAGCAGAAGCGCATGGCGCAGGAGGAGCGCGAGGAGCAGGCCCGCCAGAAGACCCTGGCGCGCGAGGCCGAATGGATCGCGAGCAGCCCCCGCGCCAGACAGGCGAAGCAGAAGGCCCGCATCTCCGCCTACGAGGACCTGCTCCGCGCCGCCAACGACACCGCCCCCGGCAGCGCGCAGATCATGATCCCGCCCGGCCCGCGCCTCGGCTCCACCGTCATCAAGTTCGATCATGTCTCCAAGGGCTTCGGCGACCGCCTGCTCATCGACGACCTCTCCTTCGAGCTGCCCCCCGGCGGCATCGTCGGCGTGATCGGCGCCAACGGCGCCGGCAAGACC
>JAUIID010000299.1 GCA_030431615.1 Alphaproteobacteria bacterium | reverse complement strand
ACTCGCCGGCCTTGCGCGAGTAGTCGAGGTAAAGCATCGATGCCACCGCATCGACGCGGATGCCGTCGATGTGGAACTTCTCCAGCCAGAAGAGCGCGTTGGCGTGGAGGAAGTTGGCGACCTCGCTGCGGCCGTAATTGTAGATCGCCGTGTTCCAGTCCTGATGGAACCCCTTCCTCGGGTCCTGGTGCTCGTAGAGGGCGGTGCCGTCGAAATTGGCGAGGCCGTGGGCGTCGGTCGGGAAGTGGCCGGGCACCCAGTCGACCAGCACGCCGATGCCGGCGGCATGCGCCGCGTCGACGAAGGCGGCGAATTCCTCGGGCGTGCCGTGGCGGATGGTGGGGGCGAAGAGCCCGACCGGCTGGTAGCCCCAGGACCCGTCGAACGGGTACTCGGAGACCGGCATGAGCTCGATATGGGTGAAGCCCATCTCCTTCACGTAGGCGACGAGGCGCTCGGCGAGCTCGACATAGGAGAGGTAGCGGTTGCCCTCCTCGGGCACGCGCATCCAGGAGCCGAGATGGACCTCGTAGATGCTGATCGGCGCCTCGCGGCCCTGGGCCTTGGCACGCCGCTCGAGCCAGGCGCCGTCATGCCATTCGTGCTCCACGATGCCATGCACGACGGACGCATTGGCCGGGGGATGCTCGGCCCGGAAGCCGACCGGATCGGCCTTGAGCGGCAGCATCTCGCCCTGCGGCCCGACCAACTCGTACTTGTAGAGCTCGCCGGCGGCGAGATGCGGGATGAAGAGCTCGAAGCAGCCGCACTCGATCCGCTTGCGCATCGGGTGGCGGCGGCCGTCCCAGTTGTTGAATGGGCCGACCACCGAGGCCCGGCGGGCATTGGGCGCCCATACCGCGAAGCGGGTGCCTGCCACGCCGTCCATTTCGGCCGGGTGGGCGCCGAGCTGCTCGAAGAGCCGGAGATGGCGGCCCTCGGCGAGGAGATAGACATCCATCTCGCCGAGCACGGTACCGAAGCGGTAGGGGTCCTCGATCTCCCGCGGCCCACCGCCGTCACCCCAGTCGACGCGCAGCCGATAGGCGAAGGGCGCCTTCTTGCGCGGTACCCTGGCGGCGAAGAAGCCGGCCTCGTCGAGTCGTTCGAGGGCCACCAGCGCCTTGCCGCTCGCACTCTCGACGAGCTCGACCGAAGCGCCACCTGGCTGGAACGTGCGGATCACCAGATGGCCGGCCACGTCGTGCAGGCCGAAGAGCCCGAACGGGTTCTCGTGGATGCCGCGCACCACCGCCTCGAGCTCGGCCGGCTCGACCAGCGGGTGCTGTGCGGTCGTTTTCTTGCGGGTCTCAGCCATCGCCGAAAACCCCCTTTCGCTGCTCGGGTTCGAGGAGGCCCAGCACGCCGCGAACCGGGATGCCGAGCCAGCTCGGCCGATTGGCCGCCTCGTAGGCGATCTCGTAGGCCGCCTTCTCGATCAAAAAGAGCTCGAGCACGGCATCGAACACCGCCCGGTCCGCCGGCACGCTGCTGCAGCCGGCGGCATGCTCGCGGTAGCTGTCGAGGAAACGCCGCATCGCCGCCTCGCGCCAGCTCGCGGCCAAGGGCCTCACCTCCTCGAGGCGCTGCGGGTCGCGCGCGGCGAAGTGGTCGAGGGCGGCGAAGGCGCCGTAGTCGAGCGAGCGCAGCATGCCGGCCACGTCCTTGAGCGGCGTGGTCTTGGCCCGTCGCTCCTCGAGGTCGCGCTGCGGCTCGCCCTCGAAGTCGAGGATGAAGACGTCGCCCTTGGCGATCAGCACCTGGCCCAGGTGATAGTCGCCGTGCAGCCGGGTCTTGGTCGCCTCGACCTCGACGGCGCCGAGCTCGGCGATCCGCTTGCGAAGTTTGGGTGCCGCCTCGACGAAGGCCTCGGCCGCCGCGGCCTCGTCACCCTCGAGCACGCCGGCGGCACGCTTGACGATGGCCGTGGCACGGTCGAGCTCGGCCTCGATGCTGGCCACCCAGCGGCGCCGGTCGGCGGCCTCGATCGGCTCCGGTCTGAAGGCCGGATCGTCGGACGGTGTGGCGAAGGCGCGATGCAACTCGGCAGTGCGCTGGCCGATGGTGGCGGCAAGCTGCAGGTAGGCGCCGAAGGGCTCGCCGGCGAGCGGCTCGACCTCACCCTCCTGCTCGAGCACCAGGGTCTCGAGCTCGCGGGCGAGATGGTCGAGCGTCCAGGCCCAGCCATCGCCCTGGTTGAGCACGAAGCCGAAGGCCGCGGCCAGCGTTGTGGCGCCATCGTCGCCCTGGAAGTCGAGGCTGCCGAGCAAAGGCGGCGTGTTGGCGAAGTTCGCCACGTCGGTGAGGAAGCGGCCGATCTCGACCTCGGGGTGCGGCCCCGGCAAGGGTCGCCGGTAGAGCTTGATGATGGCCGCGCGGTCGAGCATCAGCGACGTGTTGCTCTGCTCGACCGAGAGCCGGGTGATCTCCGGCGGGTCGGCCAGCTCGACGCCGTCGAAGGCGGGGCTCCGGCTGAAGCGCAGCACGCCCGAGGCGGTCTCGACCGAGCTGGCGTGGCGGATGCCGTCGAGCAGTGCGAGCGCCAGGTCGTCGCCGGCGGTGGCGTCGTAGAGCACGCCCACCTTCGGGCCGCGGCGGATCTTGGCGAGGGTGAAGGGCCTCAGCGGTGAGGCGGCGGAGAGGTTGTCCTCGCCCCAGGCAAGGGCGAACGGCAGGCAGTAGGTCTGCCGGCTGCCGCCCTGGAGATGGACGGCGATCTCGGCGAGAAGCGGCCCGCCCGCGGCCCCCGGCAGGGCGAAGTGGCGACCGAACTCGAGGCGCTCGATGCCCGCATCCTTGGCCGCGAACCAGCGCTGGTTGGCGAGGAAGGAGGCGAGCACGCCGTCCTCCAGCTCCTTCTTGTTGCGGGATTCGGCGAGCGACTGCCAGCCCTGGGTCATCACCAGGGTGACAAACTCGGGCAGCGGCTCGGGCAGGTCGACATGCCAGTCGGGCAGGGTCACCTCGTCGGCAAGCGCGAACCAGTAGAAGCCGTGGCCCGGCAAGGTGAGCATGTAGGGCAGGTCGCCGACCGGCGGGAACGTGGTGCGGCCCAGGAGCTCGACGGGGGTGCGCCCCTTGTGTGCCTGCAGCTGCAGCTCGACCGGCTGCGAGTTGCGCGAGAGGTTGACGACGCAGAGGATCGTCTCGCCCTCGAAGCTGCGGGTGTAGGCCAGGATCTTGCGGTTGCCCGGATAGATGAAGTCGAGCGTGCCGCGGCTGAACGCCTTGTGCTGCCGGCGGACGGTGATCAGGCGGCGCATCCAGTGCAGGAGCGACGAGGCGCTGCGGCTCTGCGCCTCGACATTGACCGCGTCGAAGCCGAAGAGCGGGTCCATGACGGGCGGCAGATAGAGGGCCTGCGGGTTGGCGCGGGAAAAGCCGCCATTGCGGTCGGGCGACCACTGCATCGGCGTCCTGACCCCGTCCCGGTCGCCGAGATAGATGTTGTCGCCCATGCCGATCTCGTCGCCGTAATAGAGCACGGGCGTGCCCGGCATCGACATGAGCAGGCTGTTCATCAGCTCGATCTTGCGCCGGTCGTTGTCCATGAGCGGTGCAAGGCGACGGCGGATGCCGAGATTGATGCGCGCCCGCCGGTCGGCGGCGTAGGTGTTCCACAAATAGTCGCGCTCGTTCTCGGTCACCATCTCGAGCGTCAGCTCGTCGTGGTTCCGAAGGAAGATCGCCCACTGGCAGTTGTCCGGGATCTCCGGCGTCTGGCGCATGATGTCGGTGATCGGTGCCCGGTCCTCCTGCGCCACCGCCATGTACATGCGCGGCATGAGCGGGAAGTGGAACGCCATGTGGCATTCGTCGCCGTCACCGAAATAGGGGAAGGTGTCCTCCGGCCACTGGTTCGCCTCGGCGAGCAGCATGCGGTCGGGGAAGTGCTCCTGCATCTCGGCGCGGATGCGCTTCAGGATGACGTGCGTCTCCGGCAGGTTCTCGCAGTTCGTGCCCTCGCGCTCGATCAGGTAGGGGATGGCGTCGAGCCTGAGCCCGTCGATCCCCATCTTCAGCCAGTAGTGCAGGAGGCTCTTGATCTCCTCCATTACCGGCGGGTGGTCGAAGTTGAGGTCCGGCTGGTGGCTGTAAAAGCGGTGCCAGAAATAGGCCTTGGCGACCGGGTCCCAGGTCCAGTTCGACTTCTCGGTGTCGAGGAAGATGATGCGGGTGTCGGCGTACTTGT
>JAUIID010000298.1 GCA_030431615.1 Alphaproteobacteria bacterium | reverse complement strand
CCGGTCTCGAGCGCGGTGACGCAGACCTCGCCGTCGCCCTGCATGCCGTGGCCGTCGCCGGCCGAGAAGAGCGCACCCTCGTTGAAGACGGGAAGGTAGAGCGTGGTGCCGGCGCGCAGCTCCTTGTTGTCGAGATTGCCGCCGAACTTGCGCGGCTGCATCGAGGAGCAGCGGCCCCAGTGCGGTGGCGGGGCCACGGTGATCACGCCGAAGAAGGGGTCGAGCGGCAGCTCCTTGCCCCAGGGAAGGAGGGCGGTGCCGCGCTCGCGGTCGATCGTGGGATGGATGATCGCGAGGCGGTCGAACTCCCGGGGCAGGGTGCCCATGAGGGGCTTGACGGCGGTCCAGCCCCAGCGGTCGATCGGGGTCACCTCGAGGATCTCGATCTGCAACACGTCGCCGGGCTCGGCGCCTTCGACATGCACGGGCCCGGTGATCATGTGGCTGGTCGGCCCGGGCGGGCAGTTGCGCAGGGCCTCAAGGTGGCCTTCCTGGACGAGCGAGCGGTCGACCGGCAGCTCCGCCTCGCGGGCGGCGGCCCAGCTCGCAAGCTGGACGGTGTCGCCCGAGGCCACGCGCAGCACGGCCGGCCGGGCCGCGTCGATATAGCCCCAGGCGATGTTCTCGGGTTTGGCGGGCAGCGCGTGGTGGCTCGGCATCGGCTCTCTCTTCCGGTCGGTCTCGAGTATGGCGGGGCGGTCAGGCGAAGGTGACGATGCCGGTCTGCACGTCGTACATGGCGCCGGCGATGGCGATATCGCCCGCCTTTTCCATGCCTTCGAGGATCGGGCTGCGTCGGCGGATGCGCTCGAGGGTCAGCTCGACGTTCTTCTCGGCCACGGCCTGGACGAAGGCGGCGTTCTTCGAGCTGCGGTCCTCGTCGAAGCCCTCGACCGCGGCGACGGCCGGCTTGATGTTGGCGAGGGTCTGGGTGAGGTTGCCGAGCACCACGTCGTCGCAGGCGCCCTTGATGGCACCGCACTCGGTGTGGCCGACGACCAGGATCAGCCGCGCCCCGGCGGCGGCGCAGGCGAATTCCAGGCTGCCCAGGATGTCGTCATTGACGAAATTGCCGGCGACGCGGGCGGCGAAGACGTCGCCGATGCCCTGGTCGAAGGTGGTCGTGGCCGATTCGCGGGAATCGATGCAGCCGACGATGGCGGCGAACGGGTGCTGGCCCGTGGCTGTGGCCGCCACCTGGGGGGCGAGGTCGCAGTTGAGCCGCGTGCCGGCGACGAAGCGGGCATTGCCGTCCTTGAGGTACTGCAGCGCCATGTCGGGCGTCATGGCCGCCTGGCTCTCGCTGGTCTGGGCGGCGCAGGTCTGGGTGGCGAACGCCTGCCGCGATGGCAAGGCCAGTGCGCCGCCGCAGCCGCAGGCGAGGAGCGTGCCCCCGGCCGTCCTGAGGAAGTGGCGGCGCTCGACGTGGTGCCCATGCATGGCTGATTGTCCTTCGGTTGGAGCGCCGGCCGTCAGCCGGCGAAGCGGATGGATGGGGTGCCGCGCACGCCAGTCTCGATGGCGAGGACCGCACCCTCGGCGGGGTTCTTTGCGAGGGCGGCCTCGTCGATCCCGTGGCGGGCGGAGGTGACGAAGAGGGTGGAGAGGTCGGGGCCGGCGAAGCAGCAGGAGGTGGGCTGGCTCACCGGCAGCTGGATGATGCGATCGACGGCGCCGTCCGGCGCGAAGCGGACGATCGCGGAGCCGGCGAAGCGGCAATTCCACAAGAATCCATCGGCATCGATCGCCGACCCGTCGCAATAGCCCGGCAGCTTCTCGTCGCTGAAGACGCGGGACGTGCCGAGGCGGCCGTCGTCCCTGACCTCGTGGGCGCGGATGACGCCGGTGCCTGTGTCGGCGAAGAGGAGGGTCTGGCCGTCATCGGTCCAGGCCAGGGTGTTGGCGAGGCCGACACCATCCACCTCGCGGGTGATGCCCCCGTCGTGGCGGATGCGGTAGAGGGCGCCGGTCGATCCCGTCATGGCCTTCGGGCTGCCGTCCGGGTTCAGGTTGTTCTGCATCGTGCCGACCCAGAAGCTGCCGTCGGGCGCGCATTTGGCCTCGTTGGTGCGGTTCTGGGGCCGGTCGGGCTCGTGGGCGACGAAGAGCTCGAGCGCACCGGTCGCCTCGTCCATGAAGTAGATGCCGTCGCGCATGGCGAGGAGGAGACGGGGGCCTTTCTCGCAGGGCACCACGGCCGAGGGGAAGTCATCGAGCTGCCAGTGGCGGTGGGCGCCGCTCGCCGGGTGCCAGCGATGGACGCGCTTCTTCGAGATGTCGACCCACCAGAGCACGTTCTCGACATCGTCCCAGAATGGCCCCTCGCCGACGCCGTTCTCGGCATCGAGCGCGATCTCGATCTGCATTGTTCGTTCCTCCCCGCCGCTGGCACCGGACTATGGGCGCGAGCGGCGATCGAGGCAACGTACTCGGGTCCGCTTCAGCCTTCCGGCAGGTGGCAGACGCAGGCGAGCTTGTGGCCGTCGGGATCGCGGACATAGGCGCCGTAATAGTCCGGGTGGTAATGGGCGCGCAGCCCCGGCGGGCCCTCGCTGGTGCCGCCGGCGGCGAGTGCCGCCTCGTGGAAGGCGCGGACGGTGGCGCGGTCCTTCGCTTGGAAGGCGAAGGTCTGGCCGTTGCCGACGACGGCCGGGCGACCGTCGATCGGCCGCATCAGGTAGACATGCGGCGTCGTCTCCGGCGTCGGGCCGTAGCCGACGAGGCCGTTGAGCTGCTCGTCGGCGATGCAGGGGATCTGCACCACGGCCATGATCCGGTCGTAGAAGGCCTTGGCGCGCTTGAGGTCGTTGGTGCCGATGGTGACGTGGCTCAGCATGGGCGTTCCGTCCTTGGCAGGCGGCTGAGTTGCGGACCTGTTCTGATCTTGCCGGTCGGACGAGCGGCCACTAGGCTCCCGGCCTGCCCGCTCGAGGGTCATCATAAGGGAGGTCAACGATGCTGAAAACGGCACTGAATCGGGTTCTGGTGGGCGGGGTGGCCGCCTTGGCGCTGCTGGCCGGCAGCGGCGCCTCCGAAGCCCAGGAGCGCTACACCTATCTGCACCATGCGACGCCGACCAACGTCTTCTGGCAGGCGGTGAAGAAGGGCATGGACGAGGCCTGCGAGCAGATCGAGGCCGACTGCCAGATGGTCTTCCTGCAGCAGGACGGCAACTTCCAGGAGCAGCTCAACAACCTCGAAGCGGTGATCGCCCAGGATCCCGACGGCATCATCATGACCTATGCCGGCGGCAACATCTTCGACGAGGCCGTGGACCGCGCCATGGAAGCCGGCATTCCGGTGCTCGCCTCGAATGTCGACCACCCGGACAAGACGCACCGGCTCTCCTTCACCGGGCAGGACCTCGAGCAGGCGGGCTACGACCTCGCCGCCGGCCTGGCGCCGCAGTTCCCCGAGGAGGGTCCGATCCACGTGCTGATCGGCATCTCCGGGCCGGGCCAGGTCTGGGCCGAGAGCCGCGGTGCCGGCATCGCGCGCTTCATGGACGACTACATCGCCGAGCATCCGGACCGCGAGATCACTTATGAGAAGATCGACAGCGGCCTCGACCTCGCGATCACCGGCCAGCGTGTCGCCGCCTATGTGCAGACCACGCCGACCACGGCCTATTTCGACGTCGGCTACTGGGCGGCGGGTGCCGCCGTCTCCTTGCGCGATCTCGGCAAGGAGCCCGGCGAGGTGCTGCTCGCCTGTTTCGACCTCGTGCCGGTGGTGCTGGACGAGATGAAGACCGGCTACATCCAGCTGACGATCGACCAGCAGCCCTTCCTGCAGGGCTACGTGCCGATCCACCAGCTGCACATGATGAACAAGTACAAGCTCGGTGCCTATGACGCGAATACGGGCAAGGCGCTGGTCACGCCCGACCAGGTCGATGCGCTGCTCGAGCTTTCGGCGCAGGGCATCCGCTGACCGCCGTCGTCTGAACCCCCTGACCCGGGCCGCCCGCATGGCGGCCCGGCTGCCTTTCCGGGTGCCCGATGCAGTCGATCTTCAAGACCCTCCTGTCGCGGCCCGAGATCAGCGCGCTCGTCATGCTGGTGGTGGTCGTCGTCGCCTTCAGCATCTACGCACCGCAGTTCGCCTCCTACGGCAACACGCGCGTCCTGCTGTTCTCGCTGCCGGAGCTCGGCATCGTCGTGCTCGGCGTCGGCATCCTGATGATCGCCGGCGAGTTCGACCTCTCGGTCGGCTCGGTCTTCGCCCTCGTGCCGATGCTGATGGT
>JAUIID010000069.1 GCA_030431615.1 Alphaproteobacteria bacterium | reverse complement strand
ACGACGCAGAAGCTGAGCCTGCTCTTCCGCACGTCGAAGACCTTCCTGCTCGGCGGCATCACGCTCCTCGTCGTCTGGCGCGGTGCGCTCGATGTCATGAACGGCGTGCTGTCCGTCGGCATGCTCGTCGCCTTCCTCGCCTACAAGTCGCAGTTCCTGAGCCGGGTGGGCGACCTGATCGACACCATCGTCGACCTCACCATGCTCCGCCTGCACGCCGAGCGGCTCGGCGACATCGCGCTCAGCGAGCCCGAGATCGGCGGCTCGCCGCCGGTCGACGGCATGCTGCGCGCCCCGCTCGAGATCAGGGTGAAGGATCTCTCCTTCCGCTACAGCGTCAACGATCCCCTGGTGCTGGACGGCACCGACTTCACCATCCGCCGCGGCGAATCGGTCGCCATCGTCGGTGCCTCCGGCTGCGGCAAGACCACCCTCCTCAAGATCCTGGCGGGTCTTCTCCAGCCGACCGCCGGCCAGGTCCTCGTCGACGGCGAGCCGCTCGCCCGGCTCGGCATCGACCGCTATCGCGCCATGCTCGGCGTCGTCATGCAGGACGACCAGCTCTTCGCCGGCTCGATCGCCGACAACATCTCGTTCTTCTCGAGCCGGCCGGACTTCGCCCATGTCGAGGCCTGTGCGCGGGCCGCCGCGGTGCACGAGGACATCAAGGCGATGCCGATGGGCTATGCTACGCTTATCGGCGACATGGGCACCGTGCTCTCGGGCGGGCAGAAGCAGCGCGTGCTGATCGCCCGCGCCCTCTACCGCCGGCCGGCCCTGCTCCTCCTCGACGAGGCGACGAGCCATCTCGACATCGACCGCGAGGCCCGCGTCAACGCCGCCATCGGCGCCGCCGACATCACGCGGGTCATCATCGCCCATCGCCCCGAGACCATCCGCTCCTGCGAGCGCATCATCGCCATGAAGGGCGGCCGGGTGGTGCTGGAGCAGACGACACCGCTCAGGCTCGCCAGCCGCCGGCCGCCAACCGCCCTCGCGAGCTGAAGCCCCTTCTGGCGACTCAGGTGGCCGGCTCGACCAGATGGCAGGCGGCGATGTGGCCCGGTGCCACGGCCGGGCGCAGCTTCGGCGCCTCCACCCGGCAACGGTCGAAGACCAGCGGGCAGCGGGTGTGGAAGCGGCAGCCGGGCGGCGGCTTGGCCGGGCTCGGCACGTCGCCCTCGATGGTGAAGAAGGATTTTCTGCCTTTGGCCCGGGACGGCACCGATTGCAGCAGCGCCCGGGTATAGGGGTGGGCGGGGGCTGCGAAGATCGCTTCCCGCGTGCCGAGCTCGACGATCTGCCCGAGATACATGACCGCCACTCGGTCGGAGATGTGGCGGACCACGCCGAGATCGTGGCTGATGAAGAGATAGGTCAGGCCGAGCTCGGCCTTGAGGTCGTGCAGCAGGTTCAGGATCTGCGCCTGCACCGAGACGTCGAGTGCCGAGACCGCCTCGTCGCAGACGACGAAGGCGGGATCGAGGGCGAGCGTGCGGGCGATGCAGACCCGCTGCCGCTGCCCGCCTGAGAACTCGTGCGGGAAGCGCCCGGCGTGATGTGCCGCGAGCCCCACCATGTCGAGCAGCCGGCGCAGCTTCCGCTCGTGGGCGGTGGCATCGCCGATGCCGTGCACGACGAGCGGCTCGACGATCAGCTCGCCCGCCGTCATGCGCGGGTTGAGGGCACCGAACGGGTCCTGGAAGACGATCTGCATGTCGCGGCGGAGCGCCCGGAGCGCCGGCGGTTCGAGGGCGAGGATGTCGGTGCCGGCGAAACGGACGGAGCCCGAGCTCGGCTCGATCAGGCGCAGGGTGAGCCGGCCTGTCGTCGTCTTGCCGCAGCCGGATTCGCCGACGAGGCCGAGCGTCTCCTGCCGGTCGATGGAGAAGCTCACGCCATCGACCGCCCGGATCGGTGTTCGCGTCTTCATGAAGCCGGACGCACCCGCGAGGAACTCCTTGGCGAGGTCCTGGACCTCGACCAGCGGGCCGGCGGCACTCATCGCTCTGCCCCGGTGAAGCGGTAGCCGGTATTGCGGATGCAGGCGGCCCGGTGCGCCGGTCCCGTCTCGACCAGCGCCGGCACGGCGGTGGCACAGACCGGGCGGGCGTATGCGCAGCGCGGCTCGAACCGGCAGCCGGGCGGCAAATCCGAGAGCGGCGGAATGGCGCCCGGAATGGCCTGGAGCCGAGTCATGTCGCGGTCGACCGGCGGGATCGAGGCGAGCAGGCCCTCGGTATAGGGGTGCTTCGGATCGCTGAAGACGTCGTCGGCCCGGGCATCCTCCAGCACCTGGCCCATGTACATGATGAGCACGCGGTCGGTGAACGCGGAGACGACGCCGAGATCGTGGCTGATGAGGATGATCCCCATCCGGTACTCGTCCTGCAGGCCGAGCATCAGATCGAGGATCTGCGCCTGGATGGTGACGTCGAGTGCCGTGGTCGGCTCGTCGGCGATCAGGAGGCGCGGCCGGCAGACCAGCGCCATGGCGATCATCACCCGCTGCCGCATCCCGCCCGAGAGGCGGTGCGGGTAGTCGTCGACGCGCTGCTCGGGCGACGGGATGCCGACCCGCCGCAGCGCCTCGATGGCCCGCTCGCGCGCCTCGCGCCTGGGCACCTTCAGGTGGCGCCGCACCGTCTCCATGATCTGCTCGCCCACGGTCATGACCGGGTTGAGCGCCGTCATCGGCTCCTGGAAGATCATGCCCATGGCACTGCCGCGCAGCGCCTCGAGCCGGGCCTCGGTGGCACCCAGGATGTCCTCGCCCTCGAGGCGCAACTGCCGGGCGTGCGCCTCGGCACCGTCGGGCAAGAGCCGCATGATCGAGAGGGCGGTCATGCTCTTGCCGCTGCCGGATTCGCCGACGATGCCGAGGATCTCGCCGGGTGCGACCCGAAAGGAGAGGTCGTCGAGGATGACGACGCCGCCGATCGACACCGTCAGGCCCTCGACCTCGAGCAGCGGTGGCGGCTGGCCTGGGGCGGCGGTCACGACGGGGCTGGCCTCCTCGGGCAAGGGCGAGCTTTCTGCCACGGATGGTTGTATACCAACATACGATTTGCAAGTTTGCCGAAGCAGTCCTGTCGGGGGAGAGGCTGATGCCGAATGTCGTCGTCGTGCTGGCCGACCAGATGCGCCGGGATGCGCTGAGCTGCGCCGGCAACGCCAATCTGCGCACCCCGCATCTCGACCGCCTGGCCGGGCGCGGCGTGCGCTTCACCGCGGCCTGCGCCACTTTTCCGGCCTGCGTCCCCTTCCGCTTCTCGCTGCTCACCGGCGAGTACGCGCATTCGCGCAACGTGCCGGCTCTGGGCTACCGGATCTCGCCGGCCGAGCGCACGCTCGGCGACGCGCTCAAGGCCCAGGGCCTCGCCACGGCCTATATCGGCAAGTGGCATCTCTACTCGGCCTATGGCGTGAGCGGCGGCATGAACCTCTCGCAGGCGAGCCGCACCCCGATCCCGGCGAGCCACCGGCGCGGCTTCGATCACTGGCAGGGCTTCGAGCTCCGGAACGATTTCGAGGACACCTGGCTCTTCGAGGGCGACGACCCCGAGCCCCGCCGCCTCGAGGGCCACCAGACCGACGCCCTCTTCGACCTGGCGCTGGACTACCTCGAGCGCGGCCGCCCGGCGGACCAACCCTTCTTCCTGATGCTCTCGGTCGAGGCCCCCCACCCGCCCTTCATGGCGACCCCGGAAACCCTGGCCCGGGTCCAGGCCCGCGGGCCCCTGCAGCACCGGATCAATGTCGACCTCGGCGCCATCCGCTTCTTCCCGCCGGAATGGCACGAGGCCACCGGCCCGGCGGGCGGCATCGATCCCGACGACCCGGCCTCGGTGAAGCGCGTCTTCGAGGCCAACATGCAGGCCTACTACGCCATGATCGAGCAGATCGACGACAATATGGGCCGGCTCGAGGCTACCCTCGAGCGGCTGGGCCTTGCCGACGACACGATCACCGTCTTCCTCGCCGACCACGGCGAGCTCGGCGGCAGCCACGGGCTCCTCGGCAAGGCGGAGCCCTGGGAGGAATCGATCGGCGTGCCGCTGATCGTTGCCGGGCCCGGCGTGCCGCCGGGGCGCAAGGCGGCCATGCCGGTGCACACCGAGGATCTCTTCGCCACCTTCGTCGGCCTCGCCGGCGGCGACGAGCGGCCGGCGGCACCCCGCGTCGACCTCGCACCCTTCATCCGCGGCGAGGCACCGCCGCCGGAGCGACCGGGCGTGCTGCTCGAGTTCGTCACCGAGACCCGCGCCAACCGCGCCTATTACGACCAGCGCTGGCGCGGCATCCGCGGCGCGCGCCACAAATACACGGTGCTCGGCGACATGTCGGGCGCCCTGCCCTGGCAGCTCTTCGACCTCGAGAGGGACCCGTTCGAACTCCGCAACCTCTTGGCGGAGTCGGGGCACGAGCTGATGGCGGGGGCCATGCACCGCGCCCTGATCGAGCTCCTGGACGCCGCCGCCGACGATTTCGCCCTCGCCCCGGCCTTCGGCTCGCCCGCCCATCAGGCCGTGCCCGAGCGTGTTTCCTGACGCTGGTCCAGCCGGCGCAGCTGCTCGACCAGCTTCTCGTAGTCGACGGCCCGCGAGTATTCGAGGATGTGCACCTCCATCAGGCGGTCGAAGGTCGCCTGGTCGCCGGTGCGCAGTGCCGCGATCACCTCGTCATGCTCGGCGACGATGCTCTTCACGCTCTTCTTCAGCGTCGAGAGGCCGAAGATGATGGTGAGCTGGCGCGACAGCGATTCCCAGCAACGAAGCAGCGTGTCGTTGCCGGAGAGCCGGCAGAGCAGCATGTGGAACTCGGTATCGAGGCTCGCGACCAGGAACTTGTCACCGGCATCGGCCGCCGCGTGCATCCGGGCCAGCATCTCGTCGAGCGGTGCGAGGAAGCCCTTCTGCCCCTGGCGCAGCGCCATGATCTCGGCCCCGGCGAGCTTCTCCAAAGCGAGGCGGACCTTCAGGATCTTTTCGAGCCGGTCGATGTCGACGCTCATCAGCCGCATGCCGCGATAGCGCTCGCTGACCACGACACCCTGGCTCTCGAGCAGGCGGAGCGCCTCGCGCACGGGGATACGGCTGACCTCCAGCGCGCGCGCCACCTCGGCCTCGACAATCCGGTCGCCGGGCAGGAAGACGCCGCGCGCCGAGGCCTCGACGATGGCGTCGACCACCTGGTTGACGAGCGTCTTCGCCGCGAGCGGCGCCAGGCCGCTCAGGCCGGGCTTGGCTGGAAGGGCACTGGCAGTCGGCATCGCCGGCTGAATCCTCGACACGCTTGGTTTGACAAGTATCGTATACGATTATACGATTCGACGGAGAGGTTTTCCATAGCCCTCAATCGACGTCGCGACAAGCCACAGGGGTCGTCCAGCGCCAACGCGCCAGAGGATAGGGAGCACGTGATACGATGAAGCGGCACACGAACCTGAAATCATTCGCCCGGACGCTGGCGATGGCCGGGACCGTCGCCCTGACCTCCGCCCTGCTGGCGACCAGTGCGCTGGCCCAGACCATGGGCGGCGACGTGGTCGTCGTCCAGGGCTCCAACCCGCCGAGCCTCGACGCCATGTCGACCTCGTCGCAGGCCTCGCGCAACGTCAACATGAACATCTACGAGACGCTCTACGGCTTCTCGGACGCCATCCAGCCGATCCCGATCCTCGCCGAGGGCGTGGAGATCTCGGATGACGGGCTGACCTACGTCTTCACGCTCCGCCAGGGCGTGAAGTTCCACAATGGCGACGAGATGAAGGCCTCGGACGTCAAGGCCTCGCTCGAGCGCTACCGCAAGGTCGGCGCCACCGGCAACCTTCTGGAGCCGGTCACCGACATCGAGGTCACCGGCGACTACGAGGTGACCTTCACCATGGCCAAGGCCACGCCGACCTTCCTCGAGGCGTTCTCCTCGCCCCGGGCACCGGCGGTCATCATCCCCGAGGAGGATGCCGAGGCCGAGGCCGGCAAGACCAGCCTGATCGGCACCGGCCCCTACAAGTATGTCGAGTACGTCCCGGACAGCCACGTCAAGCTCGAGCGCTTCGACGACTACTCCGTCGACGAGCGCTACGAGCAGGAGGACGGGTTCGGCGGCAAGAAGACCGCCTATTTCGACACCGTCACCTTCCGCATCATCCCGGAGCCGGGTGCCCAGGTCGCGGCGCTCGAGGCCGGCGAGGTGCACCTCGTCGAGCAGATCCCGATGCCGTCCGCGTCCCGGCTCGAATCGAACCCGGACATCACCCTCCACGAGAACATGCCCTGGGCCTTCACCACGTTCATCCTCAACATGAACGAGCCGCCCACCGACAACGTCAAGTTCCGCGAGGCGATACAGGTGGCGCTCAACATGGAGGAGGTGATGGGCATCTCCTCGGAGGGGCTCTTCAACCTCAACCATGGCTGGCAGTACCCGGGCTCGACCTATGACGCGGGTGCCATCGGCGAGGAGCACTACAACCTCGCCGACGCCGAGCGCGCCAAGGCGCTGCTGGCCGAGGCCGGCTACAATGGCGAGAAGTTCACCATCCTCACCGACACGCAGATTCCGCAGCATGGCAAGTCGGCCGTGGTGATCGCCGAGCAGCTCAACGCCATCGGCATCAACGCGGTCATCAACCAGGTCGACTGGCCGACGGCGCTGAAGCTGCGGCTCGAGGATACCGGCTGGAACGGCTGGACGCTGCAGATGGGCATCGAGCCCTATCTCGGCCCGGTCGGCCTGATCGCCACCCTGACCGGCAGCCGCCCGCACTTCGTCAAGAACGACGAGGAGCTCGAAGCGCTCTACCAGGAGCTCATCGCCGGCGAGACGGTGGAGGCCCGCAAGGCGACCTTCGCCAAGATCCAGGAGCGGCTCTACGAGACCTTCGGCATCATCAAGGTCGGCGACGCCGGGCTGATGCAGGCCGCCCGCTCCAACCTCAAGGACTTCGAGCCCTTCCGCTTCACCCGCATGTACGACGTCTGGTTCGAGGGCTGAGGCCCACGACCAGTCCAAAGAGCAGCGGCGGCGTCCCCCCGGGGCGCCGCCCTTCTCTTTCCTCCGCCGGCGACGTCCCGCGAAGCCTCGACGAAGTCACCCAGGGCTGGGTCGAGGCGGCCCTGGGCCATGCTGCGCTGCCGGCCTTCAGGCTGGAGCCGCTGGAGGCCAGCAACAGCACCACCGCCCGCCTGATCTTCGCTGCCCCGCCGCCGGCACCGGGGCTGCCGACTTCACTGGTCCTGAAGCTCTGCCCCGCAGGCCACGGCTTTCTCGGCGCCTCCGAGCCCGCCTACTACAGCCGCGACTATCTCGGCCTCGCCCAGAGCCCGCTCGTCACCTGCTACAGCGCCATCGCGCCAGTCGTGTCGACCGCCGAGAGCGCCGGCCACGGCTACGCGCTCTTCCTCGAGGACCTGACCGGGGACTACAGCGACAACAAGGGCATCAAGGCGACCGAAGCCCATGCAGCCAATCTCGGCGCCGCCCTCGGGCGGCTGCACGCCCATCGTTGGGGGCCCGACGCCGACCCGGAAGGACCGCACGACCTGGCGGCCGATTTCCGGACGTTCATGGCGCATGTCTCGGCCGGGCTGGGCCCGATCACCGATGCGCTGGGCGCCTCGCTGGAACCAGCCGCCCGGGCAAGGTTGGAGCGGGTGTTCGATGACGACTGCGACCGCATGCTCGAGCGCGCCATGGGCGATCGGGGCCTCACCCTCGTTCATGGCGACCCCAACCCCACGAACGTCCTCACCCCGCGCGCGGGCGGCGGGCGACGGCGACCGCTCTACCTGATCGATCGCCAGCCCTTCCCCTGGTCGCTCCGCCTCTGGCTCGGCGCCTCGGACCTCGTCCGTGCCGCCGTTCCCTACTGGCCGGAAGACCGCCGTCGCGCCCTGCAGGAATCCGTCCTGCGGGGCTATCACCAGGCACTCCTGGCGACTGGTGTCCTCTCCTACACCTGGGAGGATCTGCGCGCCGACTGGCGCCTGTGCGCCTGCATGGCGGCGCTGAAGGCCATCGAGTGGGGCACCGACCCCGCCTCCATGAACGAGATGAGGTGGCTCTGGGAACGCCAGGTTCAAAGAGCCCTCGCCTTGCTCGCCGACTGCGACGCCGGCCCCGACTGAGCCGGCTCAGAACCCTTCGAGCACCAGCTTGCCGCGCGCCTTGCCGCTCTCGAGGATGGCATGCGCCCGCTTGAGATTGTCGGCGTTGATGGCACCCAGCGTCTCGGTCGCGGTCGACCTGACCCGGCCCGCATCGACGAGGCCCGCCACCTCGTTCAGGATCTCGCCCTGCCGGCCCATGTCCGCCGTCTGGAACAGCGAGCGCGTGAACATCAGCTCCCAGTGCGTCGAGATGCACTTGCTCTTGAACGGCATGACGTCCAGCGCTGCCGGGTCGTCGATCAGGCCGAACCGCCCCTGCGGTGCGATCAGCTCGGCGATCTCGCCGAGATAGCTGCCCGTGTGGGTGGTGGAGAAGACGAAGCCCGGCGCTCCGATGCCGAGTGCCGCCACCTGCGCCGCCAGGGGCTTCGTGTGGTCGACGACGTGATGCGCGCCCAGCTCCTTCACCCAGGCCTGCGTCTCGGGCCGGGACGCCGTGGCGATGACCGTGACGTCCGTCAGCGCCCGCAGGAGCTGGATGGCGATCGAGCCGACCCCGCCCGACCCGCCGATGATCAGCACCGCCGGTGCCGCACCCGGCACGGACTCGGTGACGCGCAGCCGGTCGAACAGCATCTCGTAGGCGGTCAGCGTGGTCAGCGGCAGGGCTGCCGCCTCGGCCGCCGAGGCGGATTGCGGCTTCCGGCCGACGATGCGCTCGTCCACCAGGTGGAACTCGGCATTCGTGCCGGGGCGGTTGATCGCACCGGCATACCAGACCATGTCGCCGGCCTTGAAGAGCGTCGCCTCGTCGCCCGTCTCGACCACCTCACCCACGGCATCCCAGCCCAGCACCGCCGGCTGGTCGCCTTCCGGCGCGCGGCGGATGCGGATCTTGTAGTCGACCGGGTTGACCGAGATCGCCTGCACCCGGACGAGAAGGTCGCGCCCCTTCGGGCTGGGCTTCGCCATCTCGAAGTCGATGAGCGCGTCGTCGCGGTCGATGGGCCCGGTGGCCCGGTAGCCGATGGCCTTCATGTGGCTGTCCCTTCTGGCAGGTGATCAGGAAGTGGCGGCTAGCCGCCCGAGCGTGTCATCGATGGCGCGCATGACCGCCTCGGTCTTCCGCGGGTCGAGCGCGTCGGTATGGGGATCGGTGAAGCGGCCGGAATCGTTGTCGTAATACATGCCGGAAGCGCCCGCGAACTCGTCCGACAGCGCCGCCCGCACGAGGATGCCGGCGCCGATGCCGAGATTCTTGCCGGCAACGCCGAAGCCCTCCTTCACCATCTTGCTGGCGAGCAGCGAGCCCGGGTTGACGGCGATGATGGCCGGCCCGCCCTGGCCGAGCTCTGCCGCCAGGTGGCGGGACCACATGGTAATGGCGAGCTTGCTCTGCGCGTAGGCCGCCATGTCGGCGAGGCGCCCCCGGCCCGCGAGCGCGTCCAGATCGACCGGCGCCTGGGCCGCGGAGGAGAGGTTGACGACCCGCCCCTCTGGCCCGAGCAGCGGCAGCAGGCGCTGCGTCAGAAGCCAGGGGGCGAGCGTGTTGACGACGAAGCGCACGTCGAGCCCGTCCGCCGTGATCGGCTCGGGTGTCTTGAGGATGCCGGCATTGTTGATCAGCACGTCGAGCCGCGCGTGCCGCTCGGCCACCGCCCGCGCCAGTTCCTCGACGTCCGTCATGCGGGAGAGATCGGCGAGGTACGTCTCGACGCTGCCGCCGCCGGGCACCGCCCCGACCGTGCGCGCCGCTGCCTCGAGCTTCGCCGCATTGCGCCCGTGCAGCAGGACGGTGTGGCCGGCCCCCGCCAGCAGCCTCGCCGTTTCCAGCCCGATGCCGTCCGTCGCCCCGGTGACGAGAATGGTCAGCGCCATGCAGCCTGCTCCCTTTTGACACCCGTGTCCCGCCGGCGCATATGTACAGGCAGGCGAATCTTCGCAAGTACGCACATTTCTGGCTGATAGGTACAGAATGGATACTGACCCACCCGTCGACGGCGGCGCCACGCCGCGTTTCCAGCGCTACGACTGCAGCCCGGGCTGTCCGATCGAGGCGGCGCTGGAGCAGATCGCCGGCAAGTGGAAGGGGCTGATCATCCACCACCTGATGAACGGCACGCTCCGGTTCAACGAGCTGGCGCGGCGGGTCGGCGGGGTGACGCAGCGCAGCCTGACCAAGCAGCTTCGTGAGCTGGAGCAGGACGGCATCGTCCACCGCGAGGTCTTCGCCGTCGTGCCGCCCCGGGTGGAATACCGCCTGACCGACAAGGGCCACGCGCTGCGCGACGTGATCGAGGCCCTGCGCGGCTGGGGGACGAACTGGCCGCGAGCGGGCGGGCAGGATGCGCCTGACGAGATGCGCCAGACCGGCTGACGGGCAGCAGCCCCGGAGTCGACGACCCGACATGGATGGTATACTTTATGCCATCTTCGTCAGGCGGGGGAGCTGGCCATGGGCCGACGCCGGATTTCGCCCTCTCGGATAAGAACCGACAGCCCTGAATTGTCGATCGCCAGGGCGCCGCTCGCCGGATGACGCGCTTTCTCATCGGCCGCCTGCTGAGCGCGATCCCCACCCTCTTCGTGGTCACGCTCGCCACCTTCCTGATCCTCTGGCTGGTCCCGGGCGACATCAGTGCCGAGATCGGCGGCATCGACGCCACGGCCGAGGATCTCGCCGCCATCCGCGAGCGGCTCGGGCTCGACCGGCCGCTCTACGAGCGCGCTTTGCTCTGGTACGGCAACCTCCTCAAGGGCGACCTCGGCCATTCCTATCTGCTCAACCGCTCGGTCGCCGACGCCGTGCTGGAGCGCCTGCCGGTGACGCTCTCGCTCGCCGGGCTGGCGCTCGTGATCGCCACCGGCATCGGCGTGCTGCTCGGCATCCTGGCCTCGGTGCGGCACAACACCTGGCTGGACCAGGGCGCCATGGTGGCGGCGCTGATCGGGCTCTCGATCCCGGACTTCTGGTTCGGCATCGTGCTCATCATCCTCTTCGCCGTGCAGCTCGGCTGGTTCCCGACCGGCGGCTTCGTGCCGATCAACGAGGACCCCTTGGGCTGGGCCCGCTGCATGGCCCTGCCGGCCTTCACCCTCGCCATCACCCAGATGGGCGTCATCGCCCGGATGACGCGCTCCTCCATGCTCGACGTCATCAAGCAGGACTATGTGCGCACCGCCCGGGCCAAGGGCATGCGCGGCAGCACCGTCATGTTCCGCCATGCGCTCGGCAACGCCATGGTGCCCATCGTCACCGTCGTCGGCGTCATCACCGGCGTGCTGCTCAGCGGTGCCGTGGTGATCGAGATGGTCTTCTCGCTGCCCGGCGTCGGCCGGCTCATCGTCGGCGCCATCCAGCGCCGCGACTACCCGATCATCCAGGGCGGGCTCCTCGTCACCGCCTGCGTCTTCGTCTTCGTCAACATCGTCGTCGACATCCTCTACGGCGTCTTCGATCCCAGGGTGCGCGATGGCCGCTAGCGACGCCGCGGCCGAGACCGACCTCTCCCTCGGCGCGGAGATCGCCCGCGCCCGGCGGCGGCGACGGACCGACTTCCTTCGCCGCCTCGTGCAGCATCGCTCGTTCCTGATCGGGGCGGTGATCCTCGCCCTCTTCATCCTGGTCGCGGTCTTCGCCCCGTTCCTCGCCCCCTACGGCCCGACCGAGATCAACTACCGGGCCATCCTCGCGCCGCCAAACGCCACGAACTGGTTCGGCACGGACGGCTATGGCCGGGACATTGCGAGCCGGGTGATCTACGGCACCCGCGTCTCCCTGCGCATCGGCCTCGTGGTCGTGGTCACGACCGGCATCCTCGGCACCATCCTCGGCACGGCGGCGAGCTACATCGACTGGCTCGACGGGCTGATCATGCGCACCCTCGACGGGCTGATGGCCTTCCCGGGCGTGCTCCTCGCCATCGCCCTCGCCGCCGCCCTCGGGCCGTCGGAGGTCAACGCCATCATTGCGCTGACCGTCACCTTCACGCCCCGGACCGCGCGCATCGTCCGCGCCAGCGTGCTGGTCGTGCAGGGCATGCAGTATATCGAGGCGGCGCATGCCGTAGGCGCAGGCCACGCACGGATCATCTTCCGCTACATCCTGGCGAACGCCCTCTCGCCGCTCATCGTCCAGCTCACCTTCGTCTTCGCCGTCTCGATCATCGCCGAGGCGATCCTGAGCTTCCTCGGCGTCGGCCCGCCGCCGCCCGCGCCATCGCTCGGCAACATCATCGCCGACGGGCGGAGCTACATCCAGGAAGCCTGGTGGATCGCCGTCTTCCCCGGCATGGTGATCGCCATCGCCGTGCTCGGCCTGAACCTGATGGGCGACGGCCTGCGCGACGTCATCGACCCCCGCCAGCGCGCCATGGGCGGGCATTGAGGACAGGCAAACCAGCTCAGCGCGCACCCTCGCGGGTCAGCACGTTCTGCATGGCGAAGCGGCCGACGGGATAGCGGCTGATCGCGATCTCGAAGATCCGGCCATTGGCGGCACTGTACCAGCGGCGGATGAGCAGGGCCGGCGTGCCCGGCGCCACGTCGAGGGCTGCCGCATGTGCCGCCCCCAGCGCCTCGACCGTGATCTCCTGCTCGATCCGGACGATGCGCAGGTCATAGAGCTCCTCCAGCTTCTCGGCGACGGCGACGCGGAGGTCCTGGAGATGCTCGCGAATCCGGCCGAGCGTGCCGTCGACGAAGACCTCAACGTGCCCCGCCGGCGTGGTCGTCGCATCGTCACTGGCAAAGCGCAGCGCCTCGATATGGATGTAGCGCCGGCCAGGCGTGCCGCGCAGCAGCCCGGCGAGCTCGGCATCGGCGGTGATCTCGCCGACCTGCGTCGGGTGCAGCGGCATCCCCCGGGCGACCCGCGTGAGGTCGTCGATCGACGAATAGGCCTGGGTGTAGATCGTCTGCGCCCGGGCGCGGATGACCACCGACCCCCGGCCCTGCCGGCTCTCGATCAGCCCCTGCGCCCGAAGCTCACCCAGGGCCTCACGCACCGTGTGGCGGCTGACGCCGTGGCGGCGGGCCAGCGTCGCCTCGGTCGGCAGGCGGGCACCCACCGGCAGCTCGCCGCTCTCGATCGCATCGGCGAGCGAGCCGGCGATCTGGCGGAAGAGCGAGCCGGCCGTCATGCCCCGCTAGCCCACCGTGCCGTTGCGGCGAAGCTCGGCGATGCGCGCCGCGTCGTAGCCGGCCTCGGCGAGAAGCGTGTCGGTGTCCCGTCCGAGCACCGGCGCCGGCTCGGGCGTCACCGGCTCGCCCGCCCGGAAGGGCGAGCCCAGGAGCCGGAGTGCTTCCCCGCCGGGCGCCGTCGCCTCCACCATCATGCCGCGCTCCGCCGTGAAGGCCGAGCCGAGGGCTGCCGCCATGTTCTGCACCGGTGCGGCCGGCACGCGCCCCTGCAGCCGTTCCAGCCACGCCGCGGTCGTCCGTGCGCCGAATGCCGCATCGAGCCGCTCGGCGAGTGCCGTCCGGTTGGCCAGCCGGTCGGCGAAGCTGCGATAGCGCGGGTCGCTGGCAAGCTCGGGGACGCCCAGGGCCTCGCAGAGGTCGGGAAAGAAGCGCTCCTTGTTGGCCATGATGTAGATCCAGCCGTCGCTCGTGCGAAAGAGCTGGCAGGGCACCAGCGAGGGGTGGGCGGAACGCGGCAGCCGCTCGGTCCGGTGCCCGGCATTGGCCGCCCAGGCCGCAAGATAGCTGAGATTGGCGAGCCCCACATCGTAGAGCGCCACGTCGACGTCGCGCCCCCTGCCGCTGCCCCGCGCCTGGAGCACGCCCGCGACCAGGGCAAGCGCCATGGCGTAGCCCGTCATGAAGTCGACGATCGAGAGCCCGAAGCGCGACGGCGGCGAATCCGGCTCGCCATTGAGCGCGAAGTAACCGGCCTCGGCCTGGATCAGGTAGTCGTAGCCGGGCCAGGCCGCCCGGCTGCCCTCGCGGCCATAGGCCGAGAGGAAGGCGCAGACGATCCGGGGATTGACCGGTGCGAGGTGCTCGTAGGTGATGCCGAGCTTGGCCGGCACGTCGCCCCGAAGGTTGCAGGCGACGGCATCCGCCCCCTTCGCGAGGTCGAGGAAGACCGCATGGCCCTCAGGCGAGCCGAGGTCGAGGGCGAGGCTCCGCTTGTTCCGGTTGAAGGACTGGAAGAAGAGGCTCGAAGCGGTCTCACCCATGCCGGGCTCGAAATAGGGGCCGAGCGAACGCGCCACGTCGCCCCCCTCGTTCGGGTTTTCGATCTTGATCACCTCCGCACCGAGATCGGCCAGCGCCTGCGTGCCGAACGGCCCCGCCCCGTAGAGCTCCACGGCCAGCACCCGCACCCCGCGCAGGAGTCCCATCCGCAATCCTTTCGATTGACATTTGTTCGCGCATTTTGTCTGGTTGTCCGGACAAGTACAAGCCGCTCATCCAGGGCGGATGCGGGGGGAGCAGGAATGATGAAGGGCCGGATCGCCGATCGGCGGGGCTTCGTGCAACTGGCGCTGGCGACAGCGCTGTCCATCGGCCTCCTGGGCGGCAGTGCGGTGGCCGAGACCACCTTCCGCATCTCGGTCGACACCGGGCCGAACCACGTGCGCAACATCACGCTCCGCACCTTCATGGAGCGCCTGGCCGAGGCGACCAGCGGCGAGCTGGTCGGCGAGCTCTTCGAATCCGGCCAGCTCTACGCCGCAAGGGACGAGCCCAAGGCCGTGGCGCGCGGCGACATCGAGATGTCGGTGACGACGAATTCCTCGGTCGCCGGCATCGCCGCCGACATCAACCTCCTCGACCTGCCGATCTTCTCCGGCCGCTCGCCCGAGCAGGTCAACGCCCTCGTTGACGGCCCGCTCGGTGCGGCCCTGTCGCAAGGTGTGGAGGAGAAGCTCGGCGTGGTGGTGCCCGGCCGCTGGTTCCTCCTGGGCTTCCTCAACACCTTCGGCGCCGGCCGCGACATGACCAGCTTCGCCGATTTCGAGGGTGCCCGCATCCGCGTCCCCGGCGGTGCCGCCTTCATCGCCCGCTACCAGGCGCTCGGTGCCGAGGGTGTGACGATCCCCTTCCCGGACGTGCCGCTGGCGCTGTCGCAGGGCACGGTGGACGCGCTTCTGACGACCAACGAGACGCTCCGCTCGGCCAAGCTCTACGAGGCCGGCGTCGGCTCGGTCTTCGTCGACCAGGTCTCGGTCCTCTACTACATCCCGCTGGTCAACAAGGCCTTCTGGGACGGCCTCTCGCCCGAGCTGCAGGAGGCCTTCCGGACCACCTGGGAAAGCGTCATCGACGAGGAGCGGGCCGAGGCCGTCCGCCGCCAGGCCGCCGCCGCCGAGGAGAATGCGGCGCACGGCGTCGCGATCCACGAGCCGGCACCCGAGGAGCTCGCCGAGGTCAACGCCCGGCTGCTCGAGCTGGCACCCGGCATCGCGGCCGAGCTCGGCGTCTCCCCCGAGATCATGGCGCTCGCCCAGGAAGAGATCGCCGGGCTCGACTGAGCCCGGCCGGACGCAACGCCGTGGCGAGCGCCCTGCGCGCCCTCGACCTCGTCGAGCGGACGGTGATCGCCCTCCTTGCCGGGGCGGCGCTCGGCCTCGCCTGCCTCGCCATGGTGTCGCGCTACGTGCTGCCCGGCCTCGTCCTCGACTGGACCTTCGAGCTCACCATCTTCGCCACCATCTGGGCCACCTTCATCGCCGGCGCGCGCCTCGCCGGCCGGGGCGAGCATGTCCGCGTCGATACGCTGCTTGGCATCCTGCCCGCCACGCCCCGCCGCCTGCTCGTCGTCCTGGCCGGCGCTGCCGGCCTCGCCATGGCGCTCTTCCTCGTCTGGTCGGGCTGGATCGTGGTCGAGGAGGCGCAGCGCTGGGACGAGCGCACCACCTCGACCCTCCGGCTGCCGCTCTGGGGTTACTATCTCAGCCTGCCGGTCGGCATGGCGCTCCTCGCCTTCCACCTGGCCGTGCGCACCCTGGGCGTCGCCACCGGCAGGACCGCCGACGACCTCGGCCACCACGAGCTCTGAGCCGCCGGCATGGGCAGCGAGGCGCTCCTCGGCATCGGCATCCTGGTGGCCCTCCTTGCCCTCGGCATCCCGATCTACATCGTGCTCGGCGGGCTCGGCATCGTGCTCCTGCTGGCCGAGGGCGGCTCGGCCGGCGGCATCGCCCAGGACGTGCTCGACCACCTGAACTCGGCGACCCTGATGGCCGTCCCGTTCTTCGTGATCGCCGCCGGCTTCATCCAGGGCGGCGGCATCGCCCGCGCACTGATCGACATGGCCGCCACCTGGATCGGCCGCCTGCCGGGCGGCATCCCGCTCGCCGCCCTCGTGGCCACCGCCCTCTTCTCGGCGATCAGCGGCTCGTCCATCGCCACCGTCCTCGCCATGGGCACGATGGTCGTCCCGGAAATGCTGGAGCGCGGCTACCGGCGGCCCTTCGCGCTCGGCGTCACGGCCGCGGCCGGCACGCTCGGCATCCTCATCCCGCCCTCCATGCCGATGGTCGTCTACGGTCTCGTCTCCGAGACCTCGATCCCGCGTCTCTTCCTCGCCGGCGTGGTGCCGGGTGCCCTGCAGGTCGGCCTCTTCGCCCTCGTCATCATGGTGATGGCGCGCGGCCAGGGCGGCCGGCCCATCCCCTTCGCCGGCTGGCGGGAGCTCCGCCGCGCCAATCTCCACGCCCTGCCGGCCCTGGCCGTGCCGCTCATCGTGCTCGGCGGCATCTATGGCGGCTTCGTCACGGTGACCGAGGCGGCAGCCCTCTCGGCCGCCGTGGCGCTCCTGGTCAGCGTCCTCGTCTACCGCTCCATGCGCCTCACCCAGGTGCCCGAGGTCCTGGTCCAGGGCATCTCGCGCACCGCCGCGATCCTGCTCATCGTCGCCGGCGCCAACCTCCTCTCGAAATGGCTGACGCGCGACGGGCTGGCCCACCGCCTGGCCGAGCTGGTCAGCGGCAGCGACATGACCGCGACCCAGTTTCTCCTCGTGATGGCCTGTATCCTCCTCGTCCTCGGCACCGTGCTCGAGGGCTATTCGATCATCCTCATCACCCTGCCGCTGACCTTGCCGGTCCTCCACGCCATCGGCATCGACCCCGTGCACTACGCCATCGTCATGATCATCGGCATCGAGCTCGCCATGCTCACCCCGCCCGTCGGCCTCAACCTCTTCGTTATGGCCGAGGTCGCCAGAGCACCCGTGACCGAGGTGCAGCGCGGCATGATCCCCTTCCTCCTTGCCATGATCGCGCTCTGGCTCGCCGTCATCCTCCTGCCCGGCCTCGCCACCGGCCTGCCCGACTTCGTGCTGGGACCCGCCCGATGACCACCTCGCTCGCCGACGCCGCCTGCCTCCTCTTCGTGCCGGGCCACCATCCGGACCGCTTCGCCAAGGCCCTCGCCGCCTGCCCGTCGGGCATCGTCATCGATCTCGAGGACGCCGTGCCGGAAGCCGAAAAGGCGGCAGCACGCGCCCATGCGGCGGCCTTTCTCGCGAGCTGCGACGCCACGGCGCCGGTGCTGGTGCGCCTCAACCCGCTCGGCACACGGCCCGCCCTCGACGACCTGGCAGTCCTGGCCGATGGCGCGCTCGCCCCGGCCGGCTGGTTGCTCGCCAAGGTCGAGCATCCGCGCGACATCGAGATTGTGCGTGCGCTCGATCCCGCCCGCCGGCCTCTGGTGGCGACGGTCGAGACCGCCCAGGGCGTCGACGCCGCCCCGGCGATCGCCGGCGCCCTCGGGCCGGGCGACGCGCTCGCCTTCGGCGGCGTCGACTATGCCGCCGACGTGGGCGCTTCGTTCGTCTGGGAGGCGCTCCTTGCCGCCCGGACCGCCCTGGTGCAGGCCGCCGCCGCGGCACGGATCGGCATCTTCGATGTGCCCCATCTCGACCTCGCCAACGCTGAGGCACTGGCCGCCGAGACCTGCCGGGTCAGGGCCCTCGGCTTCACCGGCAAGCTCGCCATTCACCCTTCCCAGGTCGCCACCGTGCTCGAGGCGTTTCGCCCGACCGAGGCGGAGATCGCCCAGGCCCGTCGCGTCCTCGCCGCCCTCGCGGCAGCCGACGGCGGTGCCGCACGCCTCGACGGCCGCATGATCGACCGGCCGGTGGCGCTCGCCGCACGGCGCCTGCTGGCACGTGCCGGTAATTGATTCGAGAAGCAGGAGACCTCTCGTGTTCGAAGCCTTCCACGAGATCGCCCCCGGGCGCATCCGCGAGCTCACCGGCCTGCCGTTCGAGGCCTTCGCCGCCGGGCAGGTCTTCCACCACCGCCCCGGTATCACGGTGAGCCAGGGGGAGAATGCCGACGAGGCGCTCGCCACGCTGAACCAGGCGGCCCTGCACTATGACGAGCACTATGCCGGTGCGACCGAGTTCGGCCGGCCGCTCGTGGTCAGCACGCTGACCCTGCAGCGCGCCGTCGGCATGGGCTGGAAGACCTTCGGCCGCAGACGCGCGATCCTGGGCTTCGCCTCGATCCGCCTCACCCACCCGGTCGTCGGCGGCGACACGCTCTATGCGGCGACCCGAATCCAGGCCACGGCCGACGACCCGGCCGACCCCGATTGTGGCATCGTCACGGGCGAGGCCACGCTCACTCGCGCCGACGGCACCGAGGTCGCCGTCGTCACCTACGACCAGGCGATCTATCGCCAGGACTGCGGTCTCTTCGCCGCCCTCGACTACTGACGGAGCACCGCCCGATGACCCTGCACCCGTCGCACATCGCCATCGGCGACAACGTCTACGTCGAGACCCTAGGCCTCGAGCTCGACGCCATCGAGCCCGGCCTCGTGATCGAGCACCGCCCCGGCTTCGCCTTCAGCCTCGCCGAGGCGCGCTATCGCTCCGCCCTTGCCGGCGACCACGCGCCAGTGGCGGTGGACCCCGCCTTCGCCGCGCTCGCCGGCGGCGGTGCCCCCGCCATCGCCGAAGCCTGGGTGCTCACCGCCGTCGTCGCCGCCACGACCCGCACCTTCGGCCGCGTCGTGGCGAATCTCGCCTGGGAGAACGTCCGCTTCCCCGGCCCGGTCCGGGACGGCGACTTCGTGCTCGTCACCTCGACCATCCTGGGCAAGCGCAACTCCGCGTCGCGGCCCGAGCAGGGCATCCTGCACGTCCGGACCGTTGCCCGGACCCGCGGCGGCACCGAAATCTGCAGCTTCGAGCGCCGGCTCCTCGTCTATCGCGGCGCCAGCGCCCCGCATCGCGCCGCCGGCTACGCCTGAGCGGCTTGGCGCATGGCCGCCGCTCGCCTATGAGGCGGGCATGCCAGATCTGCGCCCTGCTCCCGGCCCCGACTGTCCCGACTGCCCTCGGCTGGTCGCCTTCCGCCATGCGGCGCGCGAGCGCGAGCCGGACTGGCACAACGCCCCCGTCCCCTCCTTCGGCGACCCGAAAGCACGGCTGCTGATCGTCGGCCTCGCCCCCGGCCTCGGCGGCGCCAACCGCACCGGCCGCCCCTTCACCGGCGACGGCGCCGGCTTCACCCTCTATCCCGCCCTCGCCCGCTTCGGCTGGACCCGGGGCACGTTCGACGCCCGCGTCGACGACGGGCTCGAGCTGGTCGACTGCCGGATCACCAACGCCGTGCGCTGCGTGCCGCCCGAGAACAAGCCGAAAGGTGCCGAGATCGCCACCTGCCGGCGCTTCCTCGAGAGCGAGATCATGGCCCGGCCCCGCCCGCTCACGATCCTCGCCCTCGGCCGCATCGCCCACGATTCGACACTGCGCGCCCTGGGCCTGAGGCCGGCGGGCTATCCCTTCGGCCATGGTGCCATGCATGACGTCGGGCCGGACCTCCTGCTCGCCTCGAGCTATCACTGCTCGCGCTACAACATGAACACCGGCCGGCTCACCGAGGCCATGCTGGACGACGTGCTGCTGGCCTTGCGCCGCCATCTCGACGCTCGGTAAGGTTCCACCGACAATATTGGGGAGACGACCTTGGGCATCCTGCTCGGCTGCATCGCCGACGACTTCACCGGCGCCACCGACCTCTGCAACACGCTGGTCAAGGAGGGCATGCGCGCGGTCCAGCTCATCGGCGTGCCCGAGCCCGGCCTGCCTGTCCCCGACGCCGATGTCGTCACCATAGCGCTGAAATCGCGCACCGCACCGGTCGCGGACGCCGTCGACGAATCCCTCGAAGCCCTCCGCTGGCTGCAGGCGGCCGGTGCTAACCAGATCCTCTTCAAGTACTGCTCGACCTTCGATTCGACCGAGCAGGGCAATATCGGCCCGGTCGCCGACGCGCTCATGGAAGCGCTGGGCGCCGGCATCGCCGTCGTCTGCCCGGCCTTCCCGGAGACCGGCCGCACCATCTATCTCGGCCACCTCTTCGTCGGCGAGAAGCTGCTGAGCGACACCCACATGCGCCACCACCCGCTCACGCCGATGACCGACAGCAACCTCGTCCGCGTCATGGCGGCCCAGTCCACGAAGCCCGTCGGGCTCGTCCCGTTCGCCGCCGTCGACCTGGGGGCCGGGGCCATCGCCGAGCGCTTCGCCGAGCTCGAGGCGGCCGGCATCGCCTATGCCGTCACCGACGCCGTGGCCGACCGGCATCTCCGCCATCTCGGCGAGGCCATGGCCGACCACAAGCTGATCACCGGCGGCTCCGGCATCGCGCTCGGCCTGCCTGAGAACTTCCGCCGCCGGGGTCGCCTCGCCCGGCACGACGCGACCGCACTCCCTGCCGTGGACGGCTTCGAGGCCGTGCTCGCCGGCTCCTGCTCGGCCGCGACCCTGGAGCAGATCGACCGCATGGCCGACCGCAACCCGGCCCTCAAGCTCGACCCCTTCGCCCTCGCCGACGGCTATGCTACCGAGCTCGCCATCGACTGGGCGAAGGAGCACCTCGCCTCCGGCCCGGTCCTGATCTACGCCAGCGCTCCGGCCGACGACGTCGCCGAGGCGCAGAAGGTGCTCGGCCGCGAGCGGGCCGGCAGCCTGATCGAGGACGCCATGGCCGCCATCGCCAGGGGCCTCGTCGAAGCCGGCGTCCGCCGCCTCGTCGTCGCCGGCGGCGAGACCTCGGGGGCCGTGGTCAAGGCACTCGGCATCGAGGGCCTCGCCATCGGCCCGCAGATCGACCCGGGTGTGCCGGCCTGCACCAGTCTCGGCGAGAGGCCCCTCGCCCTCGCTCTCAAGTCCGGCAATTTCGGCGGCCCCGACTTCCTCACCCGGGCCTTCGCCCACATGCCAGGGGAACGGCGGCGGCCATGAGCGAGAATCGCCTTCGCGAATCCATCTGCCGCTTCGGCCTGTCGATCTTCGAGCGCGGCCTCACCTTCGGCAGCTCCGGCAACATCTCCGTCCGCCTCGACGACGGCTGGCTCATGACACCCACCGGCGCCACGCTCGGCACGCTCGACCCGGCCCGCCTCTCGAGGCTCGACGCCAAGGGCCGCCACGTCTCCGGCGACCAGCCGACCAAGGAAACCTTCCTCCATCTCGGCATGTACGCAAACCGTGTTGGTGCCAGGGCCGTCGTGCACCTCCACTCGACCCATTCGGTCGCCGTGAGCTGCCTCGCCGACATCGATCCCGCCGACGTCATCCCGCCGATCACCGCCTATTACGTCATGCGCGTCGGCACCCTGCCGCTCGTCCCCTATTACCGCCCGGGCGACCCGGCCCTCGGCCCGGCCGTGGAAAAGCTCGCCGGCAGGCACCACGCCGTGCTGCTCGCCAATCACGGCCCCGTCGTCGCCGGCACCAGCCTCGAGAACGCCGTCTTCGCCACAGAGGAACTGGAAGAGACGGCAAAGCTCTGGCTGATGCTCCGCCACGAGAAGATCCGCGCCCTGACCCCGGAACAGGTCGCCGACCTCAAGGCACATTTCCCGAGCTGAGCCTCTCAGGCGCCGGTCGTCTCGAGCAGTGATTCGAGCGCCTCGAGCCGGTCGGCCTCGGCGGGCCGCTTGTCCCATCTGAGCCGCGCGATGCGCGGAAAGCGCATCGCCACGCCGGACTTGTGCCGTTTCGAGCGATTCAGCCCTTCGAAGGCGACCTCGAGCACCAGGCCATGCCCCGGCTCCGCCCGAACCGCCCGTACTGGGCCGAACCGCTCCACCGTGTTGTCGCGCACGAACCGATCGATGCGCAGCAGCTCCTCGTCCGTGAAGCCGAAATAGGCCTTGCCGACCGGCGTCAGGGCACCCTCCTCTGTCCAGACGCCGAACGTGTAGTCCGAATAGAAGCTCGACCGCCGCCCATGCCCCCGCTGCGCGTACATGAGCACGGCGTCGATGACGAAGGGATCGCGCTTCCACTTGAACCAGGGGCCTTTCGGCCGCCCGGCGAGATAGGTGCTGTCCCACCGCTTCAGCATGATGCCCTCGATCACCGGGCTGGGTGGTGCCTCGCGCCGGGCGGCGAGCTCCTCCCACGCGCCGAAGGGGATCAGCGGCGAGAGATCGAGGCGAACCGCCCCCTCGCCCGCGGCAAAGGCCTCCAGCCGGGCGCGGCGGTCACGGAACGGCAGGTGGCGCAGATCGTCGCCCGCATCGATGAGCAGGTCATAGGCGCGGATGAAGGCGGGGTAGTCCGCCAGCGTCGCCTTGCCGACGCTCTTGCGGTTGAGGCGCTGCTGCAGGGCGGCGAACGGCGCGACCCCGCCCTCGTTCCGTACCAGGAGTTCCCCGTCGATCGTGCCCTCGAAGGCGATCGCGTCCAGCGCGTCTGGAAACGCGGCGGAGATGTCGTCGCCGCTCCGGGAATACAGCCGCCGCACACCCTGGTCCGAGACCACCTGCACCCGGATGCCGTCCCACTTCCACTCCGCGGCAAACTCGGCAGGGTCGAGCCCGGCCAGCTCCCGCTCGCTCAACGGCGTCGCCAGCATCACCGGGCGAAACGGCCCGCGCGCCAGGTTGACGGGCTTCGCCGTCCGCCCGTCGAGCCAGGCGAAGAGCTCGCCGTAAGGGGCGACGAGCCCGTGCCAGAGCTCCTCGATCTCGCTCACCTGCACGCCGCCGTGTTCCGCCAGTGCCACCTTGGCGAGGCGCGCGGAGAACCCGGTCCTGAGATTGCCCGTGACCAGCTTCAGGAGCGCATAGCGCGACGACGGGTCGAGCCGGTCGAGGAGATCGCGCACCACCGCCGCCGCAGCACCCCTCGGGGCCGAGGTCAGCCGCTCCACGACATCCGACAAGGGCGGGTCTTCCCTTGCCCCCTCCGCCTCCCAGATCAGCGAGACGGTCTCGGCCAGGTCACCGACATAGTCGTAGGAGAGCCGGAACAGCACCTCGTCCACCCGCTCCGCCGCCAGTGCGCGCAGCACCGCGGGCTTGACCGCCGGTAAATGGAGGTCACCCGTCAGCGCCGCCAGCGCGTGGCCTCGATCCGGGTCCGGCGTCGCACCGAAATAGCGCCGGACGAGAGCCACCTTCTCGTTCCGCGACGAGGTGAGGATCAGCTGGTCCAGGAGCCGGGCAAAGGCCTTCATTCCGGCTCTTCCTCGTAGCCCACGAGGTTCAGCGGCCGCGCCCTGATGCCCTGCAGCTCGCACCACCGCACCAGGGCCTCTTCCTGGCCATGGGTCACCCAGATTTCCCCGGCACCGACATCCCGGATCGTCTGCGTCAGCTCCGGCCAGTCGGAATGGTCGGAGATGACGAGCGGCAGCTCGACGCCGCGTTGCCGTATGCGCGGCCGCACCCCCATCCAGCCGGAGGCGAAGGCGACCATGGGATCGGCAAAGCGTCTGGCCCAGGGCGTGCCGAAGCTGGTGGGCGGGCCGATCACCACCTTGCCTGCAAACCCGTCCCGCGGCGCATCGACGGTCGCCGGCAGCAGCGTTCCGAGCGCCACGCCCCGCGCCTGATAATAGTCGCAGAGGCGCTGCAGCGAGCCGTGCAGG